>MWEZ01000247.1 GCA_002071335.1 Verrucomicrobia bacterium ADurb.Bin018 | reverse complement strand
CAGCACGGGTTGAATCCGGAAACCACCAGCACGTTTGACTGGCTGGAGGCGGACGACCGGGCCAGTTTTCCCGGGAAGTGAAAAGCGGATCACGTCCAACCAAACTGAAAGGCGAATCCAAGGTTCGCGGGCCGGCGTCAAAACCGCGCCGCCCGCGGCAATTGAACGGGCCGGACGGCACTGAAGCGGCGGCGCATGATCCATCGCTGGTGCTGTCCGTGGGGCATTCCACCCGCCCGCTCGCGGATTTCCTTAACCTGCTGCAAGCCCACGCGGTGACCCTGATTGCCGACGTGCGGACGGTGCCGCGTTCCCGGCATAATCCACAATTCAACCAGGACACACTGGCCGCCGCCGCCCGACACGCGGGGATTCAATACGTTCACTTCCCGGGCTTGGGCGGACTGCGCCATGCGCAACGCGACTCGGTGAATACCGGTTGGCAAAACGCTTCGTTCCGCGGATTCGCGGATTACATGCAGACGCCCCCATTTGCGCAGAGCTTGGATGCGTTGATCAAGCTCACCCAGCGGGAGCGGGTTGTGCTGATGTGCGCCGAGGCGGTGCCGTGGCGTTGTCATCGTTCGTTGATTGCGGACGCGCTGTTGGTGCGGGGGATTCGCACTGAAGACATCATGAGCCCGACGCGACGCGCCGTTCATCGCCTGACTTCTTTCGCCCAGGTGCGCGGCACCACGATCACCTATCCCGCAGCCAATCCCTCCGGCGATCAACCTCAACCCGCCCCCAAATCACGACGACCCCAAACGGTCCCGGCTTGACATGATCGCTTCCCCGATTTTTCTCCTGCCACCACACCGCTTGGGAGCTACCGCACCATCCGCCGTGCTTTGGCCGGAAACGTGAACCACAAAAAAACTACGCCATGAAACATATCGGTTTAGTCGGCGGCTTGAGCCCGGAATCAACCGTGCATTATTACCAGATTCTCTGCCGCGAATATAACCGCGAGCACGGCGGCTTGAACTTTCCGGAAATCACCCTCGTCAGTTTGAATCTGCAACAGCTCGTCACCCGGTTCGAACGAAACGACTGGGACGGGGTGGCGGCCATTTTGTCCACCGCCCTGCATCGCTTGAAAAAGGCCGGCGCGGAGTTCGCCGCGATTCTGGCCAACACCCCGCACAACGCCTATGATCGGCTCCGGGAAACCACACCCCTGGAAATCCTGACGATCATGGAAGCCACCGCGACCGCGCTCCAGCGCGACGGGCGGCGTCACGTCGGCTTGCTCGGCACCAAGGCGACGATGGAGTTTGGCTTCTTTCAGCAACATTTTGCCGCCCGGGGGATTACCACCCGCGTGCCGGAAGCCGCCCAGCGTCAGGAACTAGATCGCATCATCTGGCAGGAACTGACGCACGGGCGGATCGAACCCGCCTCCCGGGCCGCCGCCCGGACCATCCTGGCCGATATGGCGCGGCAGGGCATGGAAGCAATCATCTTGGGATGCACCGAACTATCCCTGTTGATTGAGCCGGCGGACACCCCGCTGCCGTTGTATGACACCACCCGCCTGCACGCCGAAGCCATTTTGGCGTTCGCGCAGGGACAAAAACTGGACGACCCCCCATGACTTCCGATCGC
Source organism: Verrucomicrobia bacterium ADurb.Bin018 (assembly GCA_002071335.1). GTDB lineage: Bacteria > Verrucomicrobiota > Kiritimatiellia > CAIQIC01 > Lenti-01 > CAZNGD01. The sequence goes on along the minus strand of MWEZ01000247.1, from coordinate 1,223 downwards.
CCGCTGCCCTTGGTTTACTCGTGCTCCGGCGCCTCCAGCGCCGCCCAAATGGCCAATCATCTGGCGGTCAAACTGGATCGGCTCCAAGTCGCCGAGATGTCCTGCATCGCCGGTGTGGGCGGCGACGTCAAGCCCCTCGTCCGCACGGCCAAATCCGGCCGCCCCATCATCGCGCTGGACGGATGCCCGCTCCACTGTACGGCGCAAATCCTCAAACGACACGGCTTGGTGGCCGATCAGCATTATGACCTCAGCAAAATGGGGGTCAAAAAGCGGGCGCACGAAGATTTCGACCCCGCCGAAGCCGCCCGCGTGCTCCAACAATTGCTTGAGGCGCAGCCGGCTCACTCCCAGTCCGCTGCCCCGCCCCTGCCCTGACGTTTCCCGGCCCGTTATTTTGCCCAAACTTGCACCCGTCTAATCCTCTGCTAAAGTCCGGCCCATGAAACCCTTGGTTTATCGCTTTTTCGCGCCGGGAACGGGCGCGTTTTCGACGCATCTGGCGTTGCTGCTGCTTCGTCTGTGGTTGGGATTGACCCTCCTCTTCAACCACGGCCTCGGCAAACTCCTGAACTTCGAAAGCATGTCCGCAAAGTTCCTGAATCTGTTTGGCCTCGGCAGCAAAACCAGCCTGGCGCTCGCCATCTTTGGCGAATTTTTGTGCGCCGCCCTGCTGGCCGTCGGATTGCTGACCCGGTTCGCCGCTTTCTGTCTCGTGCTCAACATGCTCGTGGCCTTCGCCTTGGTTCACAAAATGGCGTTGAGCGGCGCTTCCAGCGGGGAACTGGCTTTCATCTACCTGGCGGGATTCCTCACCCTGCTGGTTGCCGGTCCGGGACAATTTTCAGCCGACGGCTTCCTTTTCTCCAAACCGGCTAAAGCAGCAAAAAACACCTGAAATTTTGCTACGGGAGCGCGGCGTTGATGCCGCCTCAATGTCCGCCGGCAGAATCACGCGGCAGCGGGCTCAAGCCCGCGCTCCCATCACGGCCACAGTTTGGTTAAACCGCTTTAACCCGGAAACTGGATCGCGGGAGAAAATGGATTTTGTTTCCTGATGCCGCACAAGTTGTGTCGGGAACCATTCACCCGCCGGAATGGTGTTTTCCCGTTGCAAATCATTGATTGAGAATTTGATGGCGGAAATTGCAGATTCAACACGGTTTCTTTGAGGCGGGAGCCATCTCATCAATGAGTGTCGCCGGCAACACTCATTGATGAGA
>MWEZ01000246.1 GCA_002071335.1 Verrucomicrobia bacterium ADurb.Bin018 | reverse complement strand
TTGGTCAGAGCCTTTTGGAAGCAAGCCGAGCTTTCTTTGTGACATAATGTCACTTATATATGCAAGACTCAATAATCTCCTGCGCCAGGTGTGGCCCCCCTGTTACATTTTGGAAGATAAGAGCGTCACGCGTAAAGCTCGCATTCCATACAATTATGTCGAGCTGTTTGCGGGCGAAGCCAGCCTGGTTGCCGAAGATAACCGTTTTGCGTTGCTCAAATTGAACCCACCCACGGAACCAGCCGCCGAGGCCCACCGCATGGTGCGCCACGATTATCTTGTCCAGTATCCCTGCATCACTTTCAGCGCGCGAACTCCGGCCGGCAGCCCACCCGTCACGCTCTGGCTGGACTTGAACGGCTATGTTATCGGACGCTGGACCATTGGACCGGAAGCACGTGATATCCATGTGGATATTCCCGCTCGTTACGCCGTCAAACTCACGCCCAACCTGTTCCGATTCCGCACAGAAGACGCCATGCCCTTCTTCCTCGACAGCTTCGCGGCCGCGCGCCACCCCGGCCCACTCACGGAACCGGCGCTGGATTGCGCCACTGCCAACTGTCCCCTGCCGCTCGGCCACATTCACCAAATCCCCGCCGAAGCCATTCCGCTGAAAATCCGTTTCACGAGCGGGTTTCGCCTTATCGGTTGTGAACCGCTCCAAACCACCGCGCCGGCCGGCGGCGCCTTCCGCCTGCGCTATTACCTCCAATGCCCGCGTGATTTGGAAATCATCACCGGTTCGGTGTTGGCAACCCGGGTGACTGCCGCCAGCGGCAAATGGGTGGAAGAACGCAGTATCATCGCCGCCGTATGCGATCTCAATGACCTGCAATGTCAAATCCATCCCGGCATCTACACGCTGGAGCAAACCATCCAACTTCCTGAACACTTTGCGCCCGGCGACTACGTGCTTTCCGTTTTGCTGCGTACGGAAAAAGGCCAGCGCATCTATGGGATGAGCAATAAGAAACCCGGTCGGATATTCGTCCTGCCCGTTCCCATCCGCATCCTCGCGGCGGACGACTGACCCGCGCCGCTACGCGCGAGCCGGACCGGCAAAGGTCGGGTGCAGCCCAAACTCGCCGGTGAGCACCTCCACCAGCTCGGTCATAGGCAGGCCCACCACGTTCGTGTAGGAGCCTTGGATTTGCCGGATCATGTAGGCCGCGCGGCCCTGAATGGCATAGGCCCCCGCCTTGTCCATCGGCTCCCCGCTTTCGATATAGGCCTTGATTTCGGCGGCGCTGAGCTTTTTGAACTCCACATCGGTCACAACGGCCTGCGCCCACGATTTCAGTGGCCCCTTGCGCCCCGGCTCATACACGCAAAAACCGGTGATGACCTGATGCACCTGGCCGCTGAGCGCCCGCAACATCGCCTGCGCGCCGCGCGCCGACTGCGGTTTTTCCATAATTTTCCCGCGTAACACCACCACGGTATCTGCCGCCACAATCACGGCCTCGGGCGAGACCCGCTGCGCCACATCCATGGCCTTTTCCTGCGCGTTGCGCAGGACATATTCCGCCGCATCTTCGCCGCGCCGTGGCCGCTCCTGCGTGAGCGGCGTCGCCACCCGGAAGGGATAGCCCAGTTGCCGGAAATATTCACGCCGCCGCGGGCTGGCGCTGGCCAAGATCAATTTACGATTCTGTTTTTTCTTTTTTTTCATACGCTTTTCCTGTGCCGCCGGTGGTCCACCGGAACATTTTTTCAGTCAGCGCGCCGAGCGCGCCATATTGCAGGGAACCCAGTGGGGTCCAGCGCGCCCACGCGCCACGGGGCCGCGCCTGCCGCGCCGCGCGCAGCCAGGATTCCGTGCCGGCCACGGAGGTCGCCGCGCCGTCGAGCGCGTAGAGATTCACACGCCGCACGCCGCACCCCAGCACCACGCCCACCGCCTGTTCGAGATCGCGCGTATCGCGCATGCCGCGCAAATACGCATAAAAATCTGCGCCGCCGCCGAACAATGCCGCCCGCTCCGCGTTTTGCGTAATGGCGGTGTAGTCGCCGATCAATCCCACATCCACCGCCGCTCGCACGCCATACAGCCGCCGGGCCAGCGTGACGTAGCGGTTCAGCATCGCCACATAACTTTCCTGGCTAACCCGGTAGCGGTAGGTAATGAAGCTCAGCGCGTCCCATGCCACGCCGCTCACCGGCGCGTTGAGCGCATCCTCCAACGCCACGTTACCGCGCGCCTGCGTATCGAGAAACGCGCGGTTGGCCGCGCCATCCACGGCGTAACCGCTGGCGTGCAACTCGGCAATCAACTCGTTGAGCTCAGCCACGTCGCGCAAAAATTCTGCGGGATTCAACTGGGCGCGCAGCACGCCTGCCAACTGGCGCGGACTCTTTGCCCGCACCGCGGCGAACAATTCGCGCCCCAGTAGGGGTGACGGCTCGCAATCAAACACAAAAGCGCGCACCGCGAGTTTTTCTTGAGCAAAATACTCCACGGCTTGACGGGCCAGATCGCGCGTGGCGGCCAAACTCGCCTGCCCCACATACAGGTGCTCGTCATAGGGCAGCAGCAGCCAGGCATCCACCCCCACCCCGGCTTGCGTGGCCGCGCGCAGCAACGGCGCAAAATCTGGGTCGGCAAAGCTCTCCCGCTCCACATGGAGAATCAGATCGCATTCATATTCGGCCAAAGTCGGCAGCTCGCGCGCGACTTCGGCATAGGGCATGAATTCGCACCAGATCGCCAGCCGCGCCAGCGGCGGTTCCGCGGCGGGTGCGGCCATGGCCAGCAGTCCGGCCAGCCCCAACGCCAGCCAGCCGGTTTTACGCGCGCTTGTCGGCCGCGCGTACGCGGTTCCAGATGGCATCCATTTCAGCAAGGGT
>MWEZ01000245.1 GCA_002071335.1 Verrucomicrobia bacterium ADurb.Bin018 | reverse complement strand
CATGCAGCACGGCCTCGTGGATGTGGTGTTTGTGGGCGCGGACCGCGTGACGGCCGCGGGCGATGTGGCGAACAAAATCGGCACCTATCTCAAGGCGCTGGCCGCGCACGACAACCAAGTGCCGTTCTATGCCGTTCTGCCCGTGTCCACCATTGATTGGCAAATCCACGACGGCGTGCGCGAAATTGTGATTGAAGAACGTCATGCCGATGAAGTCCGCACCATGACCGGCTGGGATGACGCCGCCGGGCGGCTGACCACCGTGCGGATTTGCCCCGCCGAAACCCCCGCCGCCAACTACGGGTTTGATGTCACGCCCGCGCGGCTGCTCACGGGCATCATCACCGAACGCGGGCTGGCGCCCGCCACCCGCGAAGGATTGCGCCAACTGTATGCCGACCTCAAGCCATAGCGCCGAAGGCTACATCAAGTTTTCCTTCACGCACGAACCAGCGCCGCCCCCCGCCCACCCCGCGCTGGCCGGACTGTTGCGCGTGCGCGACGAGTTGCGCCGCTGGGGCTGGCTGGGTGTGCTGCCCGACGGCATCGGCTACGGCAACATCAGCGCGCGCCGGCCGGGCGGCAATACGTTTGTGATCAGCGCCAGCGGCACGGGCCGCCATAAAAACGCGCTGCCGGAGCATTTTTGCGCGGTGCTGACGGTGGACATCGCGCGCAACTTTGTGTTGTGCCGCGGGCCGCTGCCGGCATCGTCGGAATCCATGAGCCACGGCGCGGTCTATGCCACGCGGCCCGATACGCACGCGGTCATTCACGTTCACGACCGCGCGCTCTATGCGCGGCTGCGCGCCACGGGCGCGCCGGCCACGCCGGACGATGCCGAGTTCGGCACGCCGGAATTGGCGCGGGCCATCGCCGCGTTGGCCCCCACCCTGCCGCCGGTGGCGGTGCTGCGGTTGGGTGGTCACCCGGATGGGATGCTGGCTTTCGGGCCGAGCATTGGCGCGGCGCGCGATGCGTTGGCCGCACTGCGGCCAAAGGAATAGGGCCTATTGCCGCTGCAAGCGGCCGTTGTGCATGGTCCAATGCGCGGTGCCGTGCGCGATCCAGTCGTGGTTGTGCGTCACCAGCAGGATGGCCATGCCGGCGCGGTTCACCGCGCGGAAGAGTTCCATGACCTGTGCGGCGGAATCGGGGTCCAGATTCCCGGTGGGTTCGTCGGCCAGCAAAATCTTCGCGGGGCGGGCCAACGCGCGCGCGATGGCCACGCGCTGCATTTCGCCGGCGGAGAGCAACCGCGCGGCCTGCCCGGCTTTGGCGGCCAGCCCCACGCGGGCCAGCGCGTCGCGGGCCTGATCGCGGGCGGCATGGGTGTCGCCACCGACATAGCGAAAGCGGAAGAGTACGTTGTCGAGCGCGCTGCGGTGCGGCATGAGGCAAAACTTTTGGAACACCATGCCGATATCGTGCTTGCGAATCTCGGCCCGCGCGGCATCTGGCAGGGCCGCCGTGGCCACGCCATCCAGCCAGACCCCGCCGCTATCCGGCGCCAGCAGCAGGCCGGCCAGCATCAGCAGTGTGGTTTTGCCGGAGCCAGATGGACCGGTAATGACGCCGAACTCACCGGCGTGCAGCGTGAGCGATACTTCGTGAAGCACGGGCACCGGCCCGCCGGCGGCGGGGAAAGATTTGGACACCCCTGCCAGCCGTAGCCGTTCCTGACCTGCAGCGGCCATCAGATGGGCTCGCCCGTCAACAGGCCGCGTCCGCTTTGCGCATGGCAGAGCGCCAGCGCGAAGGCGTCGGTGGCATCGGCCGGCGGCAGCGTGGGCAGACCCAGCACCGATTGCACCATCTTGGCCACCTGCTCCTTGGGCGCGGCGCCCCAGCCGGTGATGTTTTGCTTGGCGCGGCGCGGCGAGTATTCATAGACGGGCACCGCCGCCATGGCGCAGGCGGCAATGGCGACGCCGCGCACCTCGCCCAGCACCAGGGCCACTTTGGCATTCTTGAAATAAAAACCACCTTCGATGGCGGCCGCGGCGGGCTGGTGCGCAGCCAGCACGGCGGCGAGACGCTCGCTGATTTGCCGCAGGCAGCCGGAATGCGGCACATGGGCGGGAATCTTCACCACTTCCCAATGGAGCGCACGCGTGCGTGAGCCTTGCTGCTCAATCACCGCCAACCCCGTGCCCCGGAGCGAAGCATCTATGCCCAGAACTTTCATGCGGGTAATCTACCGCGAAACCCACCGCAAAAAAAAGCGCCAAAACCCTACCCGCTCCGGGAAGGATCGGGATTGATGAAAAGATCCTCTTGGATGCACCCTTTTTTTTCGCTTTTCTCAGTGACAGGATCGTCTCGTTTGGGATGTGGAAGCAGCCGTTTTCAGATCACTTCCTTTTTCCCATTTGAACCGTACTGTCCAGAGTTTATAAAGTGTGGACATATATTGTAATATTCATTTCTCAATCACATACAATTTGTTACGTCTATTTATTAGGGCATTTATGATTAGCTATTTTGACGTCAATGTCCACAGTTTATAAACTCTGGACAAAATTAACCCGGAAAATGCGTTTGGATGGGATTATGACGCAATAAGTGCTTCACTGTGCTCTTGTTACGCCAATAAGAAAGAAGCACAAAAAAGTGAAGCACGAAATGAACCTTAAACGTTGGAATCAGGTTGGGCAAGTCCAGATTACCTTTACGAACAAACAACTGACGGCTTGGGGTGGGGCCTGTTCGACCGTTGCCAAATTTCTGGAACAGCTTTCGTTTCGGGAATGGGTCGAGCAGAATGTTCTGGTTGAAGAGCATTCGCCTAACGCCAAAGGCATCTATCCGAAAGTTCTGGCCCTGATATTGACCAGTCTTGTCGGCGGGAC
>MWEZ01000244.1 GCA_002071335.1 Verrucomicrobia bacterium ADurb.Bin018 | reverse complement strand
AGGTTCGAACTCCCGACCTCCTGAATGCCATTCAGGCGCTCTACCAACTGAGCTAACCCCCCAAATCCTCAGACGATGACAGGCTTGTACCACGCGCCGGGGGTGGAGTCAACCCACCCGGGCAAAAAACTTTTGCGGCGAGGTGTTGACATTGCCGGAGGCTTTGCGTACGGTGTCGGCCTGTTTTGTGGAACAGGGGGGGATAGGCCCCCTCCAGAAACGAGGATTCAGATGGAAGCGTATGCAGTGATTGAGACCGGTGGCAAGCAGTACCGGGTCCAGAAAGACGATGTGTTGTCCGTGGAACTGCTGGCGGATGCCAAGGTTGGCCAGCAGATCGAGCTGGGCCGCGTGCTGGCGTTCAACGATGGCAGCGGACTCAAGATTGGCGCCCCGGAAGTGGCCGGCGTGAAGGTGGCCGCGGAAGTGGTGGAAGAATATCGCGCGGCAAAGGTCGTGGCGTTCAAGAAGAAGCGCCGCAAGGGCTATCACCGCAAGGTGGGGCACCGCCAGAGCCTGAACAAAGTCAAGATTGCATCCATCGCATAGGGAAGGAGGCCGGAAATGGCACATAAAAAGGGACAAGGCAGCAGCCGCAACGGGCGTGACAGCCACGGCCAGCGGCGCGGAATCAAGCGCTTTGGCGGCCAGACCGTCACCGCCGGCAGCGTGCTGGTGCGGCAGTGCGGCACCAAGAAGGCCCCCGGACTGAACGTGGGCATGGGCAAGGACTACACCCTGTTTGCGCTGGTGGATGGCGTGGTGTCATTCGACCGCGGCGGCAAGCGGGTCAACGTGCAAAAACTGGCCCAAGCCTAAGACGCGTTGCGCGCCGGATTGACGCAAGGGGCGGCCCGCAAGGCGCCGCCCTTTTGCTTTGGGGCATTATGAAAACTCTGACGTTTGTGGATCGCGTGCGCATTCAAGTTTTCGCCGGCAACGGCGGGAACGGGGTGGCGTTGTTCCGCCGCGAAAAATTCATTCCGCACGGCGGGCCGGATGGCGGGGATGGCGGCAACGGCGGCAGCGTATTTTTGCGGGCCTCGAAGGATGAGGCCTCGCTGTTGGATTTGCACTTTGCGCCGCTGGTGCGCGCGGAGCATGGCGAGCATGGGCGCGGCAAGCAGCAATATGGGCGCAACGGACAGGATAAAATCGTGCCCGTGCCCCTGGGCACCGCGGTGTTCGATGCCGAAACCGAGGAACTGGTCGGCGAAGTGCTGCAAGATGGCGACCTGCTGAAAGTGGCCCAAGGCGGCAAGGGCGGGTGGGGCAACATCCATTTCAAAACCAGCACGCATCAGGCGCCAACGGAATTCACCGAAGGCACGCCCGGCGAAATCCGTACGCTGCGGCTGGTGATGAAGACCGTGGCGGAGGTCGGCCTGGTGGGCTATCCCAACGCGGGCAAATCCACGCTGCTGACCCAGTTGAGCGCGGCGCGGCCCAAGGTGGCGGCCTATCCGTTCACCACGCTGCATCCGCAGGTGGGCATTTTGAAGTTCGATGCCACCCACGCCATCCGCGTGGCGGATGTGCCCGGCCTGATCAAAGGCGCGCATCAGGGCGTGGGGCTCGGTCATGATTTTTTGCGGCACATTGAGCGTACCGCATTTCTGTTGTTCGTGATTGACATGGCCGGCGTAGATGGCCGCGATCCGACGGCGGACTTCCGCAGTCTGCGCGAGGAACTCAAACTGTATAATCCGGAGCTGGCGGCCCGGCCCTATTTGGTGTTGGCCAATAAAATGGATGAGCCGGCCGCGCAAAAAAATCTGGCCGCCTTCAAGCGCAAAACCAAGGAAAAGCCGTTGCCCATGTCCGCTGAGTTGGGCGAGGGGGTGCCGGAGCTCAAGGCGCGGCTGTTTGCCCAATTCTTTCCCGGCGAAACCATCTTGGATATCTAGACCGCTGCTTTCCGCTTGCTTTCCCGCCGCCGTTCACGCAGGGTGGCGCGCCTATGGAAACCAACCCGCCCCCCTCTGATTCCTTCAACGAGTTCGGCTATCGAAAAAAACGTCCCGCCCGCGCGGCTGATGATGCTCCGCGTGGCCCGCGCCCCTTCCGCAAGCCTTATCGTGCTGGCCGTGATGACGCGCCGCCCGCCGCAGAAGGCGAAGGCCAAGATTTCCGCCGGCCGTATCGGCCGCCGTATCGAGACCAAGACCGCCCGCCACGGCCCTATCCGCGCCGCGACGAGCGTGGAGCACATGCGCCGGGCGGCTTCCGCAAGCCGTACCGCCCGCGCCATGATGATGGCCAACCGCCGCGCGATGGCGCGGGGCAGGATTTTCGCCGTCTGCGCCGCGAGGATGATCGTCCGCGTGGGCCGGGGGGCTATCGCAAACCCTATCGGCCCCGCGCCGCAGAGTCGGGCGATCAGGAGTCGTCGGCGGGTTACCGTCCGCGGCGCCCGGGTGGCGGGCACTTTCGCAAGCCGTATGGCGGGCCGCGTTCAGACGGACCGGGCGGCTCCTCCGGGCCGCGCGGCGGCTACGGCAGACCCTATGGCCGGCCCGCAGCGGGCGAGGGCCAAGAGCGCGGTTTTCGCAAACCCTACTCTCCGCGCCCCGGCGGCTATAAAAAGCCCTATGGCCCACCACGCGGCTCGCGCCCCGGCGGCGGTTTTCGTAAACCTTATGGCCCACCGCGCGGCGAAGGGGAAGGCGGTTATCGCAAACCTTATGGACCGTCGCGCGGCCCGCGCCCCGGCGGTAGTTTTCGTAAACCTTATGGTCCGCCGCGCGGTGAAGGTGAGGGCGGTTATCGCAAACCTTACGGACCGTCGCACGGCCCACGCCCCGGCGGTGGTTTTCGTAAGCCATACGAACGCGGTCCCGGTGGGCCGCGTAAACCTTATTCCGGCCCACGC
>MWEZ01000243.1 GCA_002071335.1 Verrucomicrobia bacterium ADurb.Bin018 | reverse complement strand
TCGCAAACGGCGGTGGCATTGCGCATGAAGCCGCGCTCAAACAAGTGTTGGCCACGGTGCGCGGATGAAAGTAAATTGGGCGCCACTGGCCCTTGATCGGGTTGCGGAAATCGCAGCTTATATTTCGGAAGATAATCCGGTCGCCGCCGAGAAATGGATTCGCGACGCTTTCGTGCGTGTCGGACAATTGAAGCAATTTCCCCAAAGCGGCAGACCCATTCCGGAAACGCCGCGTAAAGACATCCGGGAACTAGTCTGGGGAAATTACCGCATCATTTACCGCATAGATACCCGCCAGGTTTCGATCCTGACGGTTCGGCATACGAAGCAGATCCTACCTATGGAAGAACTGAAATAGACCCAACCATGTTTTTTATGCCTACGCACCGCCAGCAGCGGACTAACAGTCCACCGACCCGTGACGATCAATAAATACAGGAGTGGGCCCCAAAACCTTAACACCCTCGCGGAAGGGTGCCGTTACGCCAAAAATTGAGTAAAAGTGCCGGTTTTGCGCCCCAAAATCGCCAAAAACGCCTCAAAATGACCCCAAAACCCGAAAAACACGCCATTTTGACGCCAAAACGCCAATTTTCTGGACTCAACCGCTCGCACCACGCAAAATGAAGAAGTTGAACAAGGCGTTTGAAGTTATCGGCGGTAAGCCGCTTCAGTCTCATCGCGGACAATTAGGATGAAAAAGATGAAAACGCTTGATTGCGATTATCTCGTCATTGGTGCGGGGCTGGCCGGATTGTCGGCGGCCATGGAGTTGGCTCCGTATGGGCACGTTATTTTGTGCTCCAAGCTGACGCTGCAGGAGAGCAATTCATCGCGCGCACAAGGCGGCATTGCGGTGCCGGTGGCCGAAGGAGACACCATCGAAGCCCACTTGCAGGACACCCTGGTGGCCGGCGCGGGGCTGACCAACGCCGAGGTGGCCCGCGAGATCATTGCCGCCGGTCCCGCCCGCATTGCCGCGTTGGAACGCTGGGGCGTGCGCTTCGAACGCAAAACTCGTCACGCCCGCGAAACGGATGCCGATTATGATCTGGGGCGCGAGGGCGGCCACTCCGTGCGCCGGATTCTCCACAGCGGCGACATGACCGGCGCGGAAATTATCCGCGTTCTGGTGGAACAGGTGCGCCAGCAGCGTTCCGTGCAGATACTGGAACATCACATGGCCATTGACCTCATCACTACCGGCTGGCTGAAGGTGCCGGGCGATGATGCCTGCATCGGCGCGTATTTCCTCGACCGTAAAAACAATGAAATCCTTGCCGTGCGTGCGCCGCACACAATCTTGGCGACGGGCGGCGCCGGGAAGGTGTATCTCTACACCAGCAATCCGGACATCGCCACCGGCGACGGCATCGCGATGGCGTGGCGCGCCGGGCTGGAAATCCGCAACATGGAATTCGTGCAGTTCCACCCCACCTGCCTCTATCATCCCGCCGCCAAGTCGTTCCTTATCAGCGAAGCCGTGCGCGGCGAAGGCGCGCGCCTGCTCAATGGCGCCGGCAAGCCGTTCATGAAGCGCTATGACCCCCGCGCCGAGTTGGCTCCACGCGACATTGTCGCTCGCGCCATTGACCACGAAATGAAAATCCGTGGCGACTCCTGCGCGTATCTCGACATTACGCACAAAGGCGGCACGTTCCTGCGGCGGCGGTTCCCGAACATCTATGCCACGTGCAAACAATTCGGTTTCGACATGGCCAAGGAGCCGGTTCCCGTGGTCCCGGCCGAACACTACTTCTGCGGCGGCGTCACTGCCGACACGCGCGGGCGCACCGCCATGGCTGGGCTGCATGTGGCCGGCGAAACCGCGTGCACTGGGCTGCATGGCGCCAACCGCTTGGCTAGCAACTCACTTTTGGAAGCGCTGGTGTGCGGCCATGCCGCGGCCCGCGACATCCTCGAAGCCCCGCGCACCACGGCGCGCAAAATCCGGATTCCCGCGTGGAAAACCGGCGGGGCCGTGCCCTCCGATGAAGCCGTCGTGGTTTCGCACAACTGGAATGAAGTGCGCACCGTCATGTGGGACTATGTGGGCATTGTGCGCACCAACCGCCGCCTGGCCCGCGCCCTGCGGCGTATTGGCACCCTGCGCCGAGAAATCCGCGCGTATTACCGCGATTATCTCGTGACCTCCGACCTGCTGGAACTGCGCAACATTGCCGCGGTAGCGGAACTGATTATCCGCTCGGCCATGATGCGCCGCGAAAGCCGTGGCCTGCACTACACGCTGGACTACCCGTATCTGGCCAACAGCATGTGCCACGACACCATTATCCACGATCTGCCCGGCGGGGGCGCGGTTTGATCCCGTGCCTTGGTTTCTGCAAATCCCATATGGCCTGCTCGTGGGTGTGGCCGGCCTGCTGCCCGGAGTCAGCGGCAGCACACTACTCGTGCTGGGCGGACTCTACCGGCCGTTGACCGGCGCTCTTGCCCACCCGCTGCGGGATTTCCGCCGCTTGCTGCTGCCGTTGGCCCCGTTTCTCCTGGCAGCGGGTCTCGGATTGCTGCTTGGCAGCCGGCTTTTGGCCGCTTTTTTTGCGCGCCATGAAACCGCCGCGTTGTACCTCTTTATGGGCCTCATGTTCGGCGCGCTGCCGCACCTGTGGCAACACGCCCACCGCGCGGGCGGGGGCCGACGCGGGTGGTGGCTTGGTGGACTCATGTTTCTGTTGTGCGTCGGCGGCGCTTTGCTGGATAACCATGTTGCCCCTCGCCCCGACACCATTGCCGCACGCTGGAGCATCTGGCTGTTGGCTGGGGCGGGCATTGGTTTGGGCAGCGTGATTCCCGGCGCCAGCGTGGCTTTTATTTTAATTTATTTGGGCCTTTACCAGCCCTTGCTCGATGGCGTGGCCGCGTTGGATTTG
>MWEZ01000242.1 GCA_002071335.1 Verrucomicrobia bacterium ADurb.Bin018 | reverse complement strand
GGGTGCTACGAAGCCGGCGGCGAGCCAGTTCCGGGGTTCGCCCCGGACACCGTATTTATTCCGGCGACGGTTGCCGCGTTGGGCGCCGGCCCGCGCGATGAACGCGGCGATATATCCGCGTTACTGTTGACTGCGGCCGGCACAACCGCACCGGAGGAATTGCAACGTCGCGCACGGGGCTTGTTGTGTGGCTTCGGGTTGGACGATGACGCCGTGGAATGGATCACGCCAGACACCTTGCTGCGCGGGGTGCGTCGCTGGCAGCGGGCCGTGGGGTGGGTGGCGGGTTCCAGCGCGGCGTTGGGGCTGCTGCTGGGCGCGGTGTCGCTGGCCGGAATGCTGCTGACCGGCGTGCGCGAGCGTGTGGCTGAAATCGGGCTGCGTCGCGCGCTCGGCGCACGTCCGCATGAAATCGCCCTGTTGTTTGTTGCGGAGGCGGCGGTACTGGGCCTGGGCGCGGCGTTGCTCGGTCTGCTGGGAGCGGGTGCGGTGCTGCTGGGGCAGGGGGCGCGCTTCCCGTTGCCGTTTCATTTCGGCGTGGGCGCATGGCTGATTCCGCTCGTGTTGGCCGGCGGGATCGTGATACTCTGCTCGTTGGGGCCGGCGTGGCAAGCCGCCCGCCTGCCGCCGGCGGAGGCATTGCGCAATGAATAAAAGAGAATGGCTGCTGCTGTTGGTGTTGCTGGCAACCAGCGCATGCGCGCGGGAAGGAGAGCTGGAGATGAGCAAAACGTGCATGGGTTCTTCTTTGGCAGGGGCGTGGTATGAGGCCAATCCGGAGCGCTTGCGCGCCGAGTTGCAGGGCTATGTGGATGCGGCGGAAGTGACGCCCGACCCGACTATTTTTGCAGTGATTGCGCCGCACGCAGGCTATGCGTATTCAGGGCCTTGCGCGGCGGTGGCCATCAAGGCGTTGGCCGCGCGAACCAACTTGTCGCGTGTGGTGGTGGTGGGGTTTGCTCACCGCGTCAGACTGGCGGGCCGCGCCAGCCTGCCCTCGCAAGAAACGTGCTACCGCTCGCCATTGGGCGACACGCCGTTGGACACCGCCACCATCGCGGGCTTGCTGAAAAAGACCGTGTTCGTGGACAAGGCTGCCACCCGTGAAGGCGAAAATAGCGTGGAAATGATGCTCCCGCTGTTGCAGGTGGCGCTGACCGGCCGCGAGTGGCAACTGCTGCCGATCACTCTCGGCCAGCTTGATGAGCGCGGCTTGGCCGAGGTGGCCGACGCGCTCGCGCCGCTGCTGGATGGGCAAACGGGGTTTGTGTTCAGTTCTGACTTTACGCACTACGGCCCGAACTATGGCTATGTGCCGTTCCGCACCAATATCGCCGGCAACCTGCGCAAGCTGGATAGCGGCGCCGTGGAAAAAATCATGGCGGGCGATGCCGCCGGCTTTGCCGCTTACTGTCAGGAAACCGGCGCGACCATTTGCGGGCAGGACAGCATCGGCGTGCTGCTGCGGATGCTGCCGGATAATTTCACTGCGCGCGAGTTGTTTTACGACACCTCCGGGCGGCGCACCGGCGACTTTATGAATTCCGTCAGCTATGAGGCCATCGGGTTCTATGGCGAAGGCCCGACCATCCACCGACCCGCGCCGGCGGTAGCCGAATCTGCCGCGGCGGATCCTTTGTCCGCTGCCGACAAGCAGGCGTTGCTGGCCATGGCCCGACAGGCGATAGCCCGGACATTCGACGGCCAGCCGCCGGCGGATGCCAAGGCGCTGGGCGCGGAGCTGTCGCCGGCCATGAAGAAGAAGATGGGCGGTTTCGTCACGTTGACCATCGGCGGCGAATTGCGCGGGTGCATCGGGGAAATCTTTCCCCGGCGCGCGCTGGCCGATGTGGTGGTGGACCACGCCCAAGATGCCGCTTTCCACGACCCGCGCTTTCCGCCGCTGACTAAAAAAGAGTTTGCGCAGGTCAAAATCGAGATTAGCGCCTTGACCCCGCCCGAACCGGTGGCGTCATACCGCGACATCGTGATTGGCCGCCACGGGATGGTGCTGGAACTGCGCGGGCGTTCCGCCGTGTTTTTGCCCCAAGTGGCCCCGGAGCAGGGGTGGGACCTCGCCACCACCCTGACTCATCTGGCCTATAAGGCCGGGTTGCCCGGCAACGCTTGGCAGGACCCCAAGGCCACGTTTACGGTCTTTGAGGCAGTGGTTTTTCACGAATAAAAGGCTTTTGGACGTATTGATGATTGTTTGACAAAAGCGGCAGAAAATGCCTATTTTACGACTGGCGACTTGAAATCGGCCTATTTGTATGTAAGGTTTACGTTAGCGGATGTGGAGAACTGTGTGAGAAATGGGAAGGCGATTAAGAACGCGGTGCGTTCTTGGCGTTGACCTTAAAGAAAACTGGAGTATCCGTGAGCCGCCGGCAAATAGCTAAAAAATCGGGGATTCTGGGCGCGTTGCTTTGCGCCTTGCTGCCGTTGGGCGCGGGGGCCCAAAATACCGAAACCAAGCTCACCCCGCCGCTGTACATCGGCAACACCCAGCCGGTGCGGGATACTTTTGGCCGTGTGATGCGCGGCTCGCCGAACCATCGTGAAGGTCGTGCGCTGGTGGAAGTGCGCGTGGCAACCAACCGCATCGTGCGTCCGCCGTACAAGGATGGCAGCGCCCATCCTTACCATCCGTTGCTCAACGGCGCCGAGGGGGCGGGGGGCATCGGCCAGAATTGCGCCAACGACAACACAGGCTTGTTCTGCCTTGCGTTTCACAAGCGCCCGGCTCCCGGCACGGTGGTTTTCGCCCGCGTATTCAATGCGCCGACCGCGCAGGAGGCCACGTTCTACGCGGATTCTGAGCCAGTGGAAATTACTGCGCTGGATACCGCCGTCGTGGTGGAATTCGGCGCGCTAAAGCCGCTGGATGCCGACGATGA
>MWEZ01000241.1 GCA_002071335.1 Verrucomicrobia bacterium ADurb.Bin018 | reverse complement strand
CACGCGTTGGAGCGGTCGGCCGCCCTGCGGCGTGGGGGCATGGATGACCGAAGAATGGCAAACATGCGTGATTTGCGCTGGTTTGCGCGTGATGCGCGCAAAACGGACTTCTGCCCGGCCATGCGCCGGTATACTGGCGGTGACATCCAACGGATAGGCCGCGGGGACCAGCGGTTCCGGCGCCGGCGGATTACGCCATAGGTCGGTCAACGGATTATCGTAATCCAGCGCGAGCAGGCCAAAAGGTTTGGTGGCCGGCAGGAGCGATTCATCCGGGCCGACGATTGCCACGCGCGCGTCGGGAAATGTGGCGGCGGTATTGTTTTGAATATGCAGAAAAGCGTCCAAATCCACCTGCACGGACTCAATGGATTCCGGGCCGATGCCGCGGACAATCACCCGATAGAACGCCTGCCAGTTGAAGCCCGGCAAGCGATAGGTCAACGAATGCCCCAGCAGATCGGACATCGGCTCCGCCAGCCGGATTTCGACATGCGGGCGGGAGGGGGGGGGCGGGGTGCGGTGCGGGGGCTGCCAGCGGATGGGTTCATCCGGCGCCGGCGCGACGGGCGCCGCGCCCTGCCAGTGCCAGTCCTGCATGGGCCATGGGCGGCGGACATTCCACACTTGCAGGGTGTCGAGATCACATTGCGCCGGCGGGTTTGTCCAGACTAGACGCGTGAGCGCTTTTTCGCCGGAAGGCGGGAAAGACTCCCGCACCCATGCCCAGCCGGGGCCCACGGTGAGCAACGCCGGTGCGGCTTGGGCCATCGCCGCGGCTGCCCACGCCGCAACCGACGCGACAAGCATGAGCAACTGGCGCAGGACAACTCTCATGGCGCGACAGCATAGGCCGCCCGTTTTGCTGCGGCAAGGCGAGAATCCCGCGCCACCGCTTGCATTCGCTCCCGGAGGCGGTAGGATGGACCCATGAGCACCATTCGACCCATTCAACGGATTGTCACCGGCACACCCCAGACCGATGGCGCGGGAGTCCGGCTCGTGCGCGTGATTAGCCGCCGCGATGTGGAAGACTTTGATCCATTTCTCATGCTGGATGCCTTTGATTCGCGCGATCCCGCCGATTACATCCGCGGCTTCCCGTGGCATCCGCATCGGGGCATCGAAACCGTGACTTACCTCGTCAGCGGTGAGATTGATCACGGCGACAGTCTCGGCAACCGTGGCACCATCCGGGACGGCGGCTGCCAATGGATGACGGCCGGCAGTGGCATCATCCATCAGGAAATGCCGCAAGCCAGCCCGCGGATGCTGGGGCTGCAACTATGGCTCAACTTGCCGCGCAAGGACAAGTTCACCGCGCCGCAATATCGCGACTTGTCCGGCGATAAAATTCCCCGCGTGCAGGAAGACGGCGTGCGCGTCGGCGTGATTTGCGGCCATTATGGCGCTACGGCCGGGCCGACGCAGGGCGATTATGTGCGCGCCACCATGCTGGATGTGGAAATGGCCGCCGGCAGCACATTCCGCCTCCCGACGGATCCCGCGGAAACCGTATTCATCTACATTCTGGCCGGCTCTGGAGTTGTGGGGGAGGGTGATGAAAATCTGGCCAGCCATCGTGCGGTATTGCTGGGCAGCGGCGATGTGTTTCAAGCGCGCGCCGGGCAAGACGGGATGCGTTTGGTGTTGTTTGCCGGACGCCCGTTGCGCGAACCCGTGGCATGGGGCGGGCCCATCGTGATGAATACGCCCGAAGAATTGCAGCAGGCTTTTGCTGAAATTGAAAACGGCACATTTATTCGGACATCTGCCAACCCAGCGTGAAATCCCGGCCTAAAAAATTGCCGCCGGCCACCACTTGGATTCACCTGCGGGATATTGAGATCCGCTGCATACTGGGGATTTATCCCACCGAGCGCCGCACCCCGCGCAAGGTGCTGGTCAATATCGCGCTGGCCACCGACATTACCGCCGCCGCAAAAAGCGACAAAATCGCGCACGCCTTAAATTACGAGCAGATCGAAAACGATGTCCGTCGGATTGCCCGCCAAGGACGCTTTTTCCTGATTGAAACCCTCGCCACGCGGTTGGCCGATGCCTGCCTGCTCTACCCCGCTGTGCGGGCTGTCCGGGTCACGGTGGACAAGCCCCGTGCCCTGCGTCACACCCGCAGCGTAGCCATCGAAATCCTGAAGTCCAAATAGGCTCAAAAGCAGCGACTTCTGAAAACCGGTTTTTGACATGCCATCCAGAGTTTATAAACTGTGGATAAAATTATAGTCTTAAAATATATACGCAATATATTGCGGCATAAGAAGATGTAATATATTTGATTGGCGAGCCGATTTTCTGGATGAAGCCATTCCATCCACCTGAGTTCGACACTTCCAATCTAAGAAGCCATAACACATTGGGATGCAATGTATAATTTTTTGAATTTTGCTGTTTGGGGTGTCCCGATCATAAAAATAGAGGGTTTTCCCCGAATATTCAGAGGGAGAAAACAAAAGCAGAAAAGCCGAAAATCGAGAGAAGTCGTTGTATTTTGAGCCTGGATCACTCCCAAATCTTCTTTTTGAGGGTCTGGAGGGGAAGATATTGTTTGATTGCTATGAGCCGAGCTGGGGCGCGGCGTTCCCAGCAGGGTGCGCCGAGCCCCAGCTCGGCTTATTCATCGTCATTTGCAGACTGAAAACCGGTCGCGGACGCAGATTTTTTGGAGAATGTAGCATCCAGTGACTTTTTGGCGTGAATACCTTACCTTTCTTCTGGGTGTCCCATTGTTGAACTCAGGAATATATTGCGGCATAAGAAGATGTAATATATTTGATTGGCGAGCCGATTTTCTGGATGAAGCCATTCCATCCAGAGTTTATAAACTGTGGATACTTTTTGGGGGGTAAAAAAAGCGCCCCGGAGAGGGCTCCGGGGCGCGGG
>MWEZ01000240.1 GCA_002071335.1 Verrucomicrobia bacterium ADurb.Bin018 | reverse complement strand
GTGCTGCGCATGTCGTGCGTGACCACGACAGTGGTCACCGACAATCGGTCACGCACCCGCAGGATGAGTTGGTCAATGCTGTCTGATACAATTGGGTCCAGGCCGGTAGTAGGCTCGTCGTAGAGAACAATAGCCGGGCGATAGATGATGGCGCGAGCCAGACCAACCCGTTTTCGCATGCCTCCGGACAGTTCGGAAGGTTTCTTGTTTTCGATGCCTGGCAAGTCCACCATTTCGAGCACCTCGGCGACTCTTTGGCGAATCTCGCGGCTGGGCAGGGCACGCTCACGGCGAAAAGCAAAGCCAACATTCTCCGCGACAGTCATGGAATCGAAAAGGGCGGCGCTCTGAAACAACATGCCAAATTTGCGACGGACGCGCAGCAATTCACGTTCGCCCATGCCGACAATATCCTCGCTTTCGATCAATACCCGGCCAGCGTCCGGTTGAAGCAGTCCGATCAGATGTTTGAGCAGCACGCTTTTGCCGCAACCGCTCCGGCCGATGATGACCACCGATTCACCTTTCTCGATGCGGAAGCTCACATCCTTCAAGACAGGGTTCGAGCCGAAGTGCTTGGTCAGATTGCGAACCTCGATCATAACGTGTTGAGCAGGCGCCCGAGGGTGAGAGTGAGGAAAAAGTTGGAAATCAGAATGGCAATCGAGGAATATACTACCGCTTCGGTCGTGGCGCGCCCCACGCCCTCGGCTCCCTCGCCGCAGTAAAGCCCTTTGTAGCACCCCACCAACGCAATCATGCCGCCGAAAAACACCGCTTTGATCAGTCCGACGATGACATCGCCAGTGCTTGTGTAGCGCAGCATATTGTACCACGAGTAAACTGGATCTACCCCCAGCAGAAACACCCCCACCAAATAGCCGGCCCCGATGCCGATGGCGATGGCTTCGACCGTCAACAACGGCAGCGCCAGGTGCAAAGCCAGCAGGCGTGGCACGACGAGGTAATCCACTGGGTGCGTCGCCAGGGTGCGAAGCGCGTCAATCTGCTCAGTAACGCGCATGGTGCCCAGTTCGGCTGCGATGGCCGCGCCAACGCGACCGGCAACCATGAGCCCGGTCAGAACCGGCCCCAATTCACTGCACATGGAAACGCTGACCACCGCAAGCATGGCGGTATCCATTTTGACTTTATGGAACTGGAAATAGGTCTGCGCTCCCAAGACCATGCCGGTGAAGGCGCCGGTGATCAGAACCACTGACTGGGATTTGACGCCAACAAAGTGGACTTGATAAAGGAAGTCACGCCACGCCACCTTGAAGCGGAAAAGCGAACCCACTGCTTCCCGCGCCAGAAGTGTGATCCGCCCCAAGCCGACCAGCCATTCGGCAATCCATTTGCGGCCCCCGAAGTTCATATTAGCCCTCAAACTAGCCTGCAGGCGGCGCTATCGCCAGTCCTTTTATCGCCGCTCCCAACCTGAACAACGTCGGCGAAGCTGCTCAAGACGCACCCCAAAACCTGTGGTTTGGTGACAAAAAGGCATCAAGCGTTTATTTAGTTTAACCCTCACTTCCTGCCCTGTTTTTAAAGCAACCTACTTGGCCAGTTTGACGTGGATTCAGATTGCTTTTTCCGACATCTGAACTATGGTAAGCATGATCTTAATCATATGTAGCTGCCACTAATACGCAACGTTCTTTTGGAAAGCTCCCCTTAAATTGAGCCAGGTGTTATGAGAGACTTGGGCGGCGCGAAGCGCCGCCCGGAACTCTGACAACATGAAACGAACACGACACAGTCCTGAACAAATCGTGACGAAGCTCCATCAAGCGGCCACGGAACTGGCCGGGGGCAAGAAGATTGAGGAAGTCTGCAAGAGCCTGGCGATCAGCCCGGCGACGTATCACCGCTGGCAGGCGCAATACGGCGGGGCGGATGTGAACACCGTGAAGGCACTCAAAGCCTTGAAAGAGGAAAACGCCCGGCTCAAGCGGCTGGTGGCCGACCTGTCCCTGGACAAGGTGGCGCTCAAGGAACTGCTGGAGGGAAAATGGTAGGCCCGGCGCGGAAACGCGAGGCGGTGGGACATCTTCAGGCGGCCCTGGAGATGAGCCAGCGTCGGGCCTGCAACGTGGTGGGACAGCCGCGGGCCACCCAGCGGCACCGGCCCCAGCCCGACGCGGCGGAACGGCGGTTGCGCGAACGGCTCCATGAGTTCAGCCGGCAACGGCCGCGAGCCGGGTATCGGACCGCCTGTGGCCAGTTGCGCCAGGAAGGGCTGCGGGTGAACGTCAAGCGGGTGCAACGGCTGTGGCGGGAGGAAGGGCTGAAAGTGCCGCGAAAACAGTGCAAGAAGCGGCGGCAGGGCACCAGCGAGAACGGCAGCCAACGGCGGGGGGCCACGCGGCCCAACGAGGTTTGGAGCTATGACTTTGTGAGCGACCAGACCAGCGATGGGCGGCGGTTGAAGTTTTTATGCGTGGTGGACGAGTTTACGCGGGAATGTCTGGCGCTGGTCGTGCGGCGGAGTTTCCGGGCCAAGGACGTGATGGTGGTGCTGGCGGAGCTGATAGCGCAGCGGGGAGTGCCGGCGCATCTGCGTAGTGACAACGGGCCTGAATTTGTGGCCTTGGCCGTGCAGGCGTGGCTGAAGGGTAACGCCATCGGGGCGCTGTATATTGCGCCGGGGAGTCCGTGGGAGAACGCGTATGTGGAATCCTTTAACAGCCGGTTGCGGGACGAGCATTTGGACCGCGAAGAATTTGCCTCCCTGTTGGAGGCGCAAGTCCTGGCCGCCGGGTGGCGGCGGGACTACAACGAAGCGAGGCCGCACTCGGCGCTGGGGTATCTGGCGCCGGCGGTATTCGCGGCGCGCTGGCGCGCTTCGGTCGGGGCTACGCCCCTCCCTGCGCCCGCCAGCGCGGAAACCCTGAAACCATGAACCAAAACTCTCAT
>MWEZ01000239.1 GCA_002071335.1 Verrucomicrobia bacterium ADurb.Bin018 | reverse complement strand
TATGGTTGTTTTTCGTTACTCAACTTCTAACCCAAGTCGGGGGGGGGCTTTGCCCCGTCTTTTGATGGAGAGCCCCATGACACCGTTCCCCGCAGTATTTCTGCTGCCCCAGCCGAGCTTGAATGATCAGGGACTTTCCACTTTCCGGATTTATCGCGGCCTCACGGACGACGTTCGGGGGAGTGCTGGCTTTTTATGCGGGACTGTTTGGCGGTGGACTAATCGTCATGGCGGAAATGCCGTGGTCGTGGGAATTGTTGACAGAATGCAGTACCCTATGGCTCGTCCTGATTCCCTATACCGTTGCGAAGGGGTGGGGGCTTTTGCTATTGCCGGCGCTGGGTTTTCTGTTCTGGGGCGTGATTTGGCGGGAATGGAATCGGCTAGTGGTCGGCGCCAATGTGGCCATTCTTCTGGCGACCATCACGTTGCTTTGTGCGGAGTATAACCCCTTTGCGCGAGCGAGTTCTGCCAGATCTTTTTTGCTGACCATGGGCCTGGCCGTGGGGCTGTGGCTGGCCGGCATCGCTTGGGAAATCCTGAAATGGCGGCTCACGCATGCTCCAAAGGCCAACGACAGCGTTCCACCGCCTTGAGACGGCCAAAGGGCCATTGCCAACCTGTTGAGTAGGCAAACAGCAAGCGGGCGGATTTCTCGCCTTGCACGCGCTCGTTGCTTATGCGTTCGGTGGGGAAGGGGGGGGATAAAAAAAGGGCTCTGGCGACGAGCCAGAGCCCTGTGGGTGGGTGGGGGTTACTTGAGGCCCATTTCGATCATCTTTTCAGCGATCTGGATGGCGTTTTGGGCGGCGCCCTTCCAGATGTTATCGCCGGAGACGAACAGCGATAAGCCGTGCGGGACAGTGGGGTCCTTGCGGATGCGACCCACGAGGGTGTCGTAGCTGCCGGTGGCTTCCAGCGGTGTGGGGAAGACCGAGTGGGCGAGGTCGTCGCGAAGGGCCACGCCGGGGGTCTTGGCGAGAATCTCACGCGCGCGTTCCGGACTGATGGGGTTGTGGAATTCTACGTGGAGCGCCTCGCTGTGGCCATTGAACACGGGGACGCGCACGCAGGTGGAGACCACCTGGATGGAATCGTCGCCGAGGATTTTGCGGGTTTCGCGGCCGAGTTTCACTTCTTCCGAGGTGTAGCCGGGCATGTCCTTGGATTCCGAGCCGATCTGGGCGATGACGTTGAAGGCGATTTGCACGGGATAGACCTCGCGGGGGAGGGGCTCGCCGGCGGCCCAGGCGCGGACTTGGGCATCCAACTCGCGGATGGCCGCGGAGCCGGTGCCGGAGACCGCCTGATAGGTGCAGCACACGATGCGCTTGATCTTGGCCTCGTTATGCAGGGCATAAATGGCCATCAGCGCCGTGGAGGTGGAGCAATTCGGGTTGGCGATGAAGTTCTGGTGGTTCTTCAGCGTGGCGGCGTTGATTTCCGGGATGCACAGAGGCACGCGAGGGTCCATGCGGTAGTCATCGCCATTGTCAATGACGGTGCAGCCGGTTTCCGCCGCACCCCAGCCGAGAGTCTTGGAAGCGCCCTTGGCGCCTTCGGTGCCCGCGAAAAAGGCAAAATCGAAGCCCTTGAATGATTCCGGGCCCGTGGCGACTTTGACCTCGACGGGGATATCGTCAATCATTTCGGTGCGTTCGCGGGTGGCGAACACTGTCAGTTTGCCGAGGGGAAAATTACGCTTGCGCAACAGCCGCACGATTTCCGTGCCCACCGCGCCAATACCGACCATGCACACATTGTATTTTTTCATTTTTCTCTCCTGATTGCTTGCCGTACGAATTGGTTTTTACCGTTACCGCCGGCGGTCATCATTAGCCTTGAGATACGCCATGACGAGCGCTTTGTAAAATGGATTTCCGCTCCGGCGGTGTTGCTTTGCCGTTCGCTGGGGTGGGGGGGCTAGACGAGCGAGGCGATCAGATCGCCCACCTCGGAGGTCCCCAAGCCCATGCGGCCGGCCGCGAGCGACTTGATCTTGCCACCGTTGAGCGCCGCCGTAATGGCTTTATCCACCGCCACCGCCGCCGCAGTTTCACCGAGGGTGTCGAGCATCATGCCGCCGGCCGCAATAGCCGCGACGGGGTTGATGACGTTTTTGCCGGTGTACTTGGGCGCGCTGCCGCCCATGCACTCGAACATGGAAACGCCTTCCGGGTTGATGTTGCCGCCGGCGGCCACGCCGAGCCCACCCTGCACAATGGCGGCGAGGTCGGTGATGATGTCGCCGAACAGGTTTTCGGTGACGACCACATCGTACCATTCGGGCTGCTTCACAAACCACATCGTGCAGGCATCCACGTGATTATAGTCCTGCTTGATGTCAGGGAATTCCTTATCGCCCATTTCCTTGTGGGCGCGTACCCAAAGGTCGCCGCAATGGGTCAGGACGTTGCACTTGTGGACGAGGGTCAGCATTTTCTTACGATTGCGCCGCCGGGCGTATTCATAGGCATAGCGCAGGCAGCGGTCCACCACGGGGCGGCTATAGATCATGACCTGCGTGGCGACTTCCAACGGGGTGCCTTGCTGCACCGCGCCGCCCACGCCGGTATAAATGCCGCCGGTGTTTTCGCGCACCACGACAAAATCCACATCCTTGGGTTCCTTGTCCTTCAGCGGGCAGTCTTCGGCGCGGTAGAGTTTGACCGGGCGCAGGTTGATGTACTGATCCAGCGCGAAACGGGTTTTGAGCAGGATGCCCACCTCGAGGATGCCGGGTTTGACGTCGGGATGGCCGATGGCCCCCAAGTACAGTGCGCTTTGTCGGCGGAATTCATCCAGCGCGGAATCCGGCAGCGTTTCGCCGGTCTTGAGATAGCGGTCGCCCCCAAAATCATAGGTCGTGTAATCAAGGCCGAAGCCGAACTTGGTTGCGGCCGCACCGAGCACCTTCACGGCCTCGCGGGTGACTTCGGGGCCGGTCCCGTCGCCGGGAATCAATCCGATG
>MWEZ01000238.1 GCA_002071335.1 Verrucomicrobia bacterium ADurb.Bin018 | reverse complement strand
TTGCCCGTTGACACTCGATTGACAAACCAATCCGGCAACCATCCCGGCCATCCTTGCCAGCCAACCAGCCCACCACGGCGCGGGGGAGCGGTGAAGATCGGCGGCGGCGGGGCGGCGGGGCTGGCGCGGAGGGTGCGGGGATGCCGGGGCGCGGCATGGGGACACGGCGCACCCCCACCGGGGGGCGGGGGGAGGGGGGCGAAGTCGGGGGGCGGGTGGCGTATATGTATATGCTCCCGGAAAATTCAAGGCCCGGAATTGTTGTAGCACGGCGCAAGGGCGGCGCGGCGCATAATCTTCCCCAGCCGCCTATTGGTTCGGGTCTATGTAAGTGATGGTCTGCGGCGGGTCCATTGTCGGATCGCGGGGATGCGGGTCGGGGACGGAAATCATCTTTGGCAAGAATGGCCTTCGTCGCGCCATTTCCGCCGCGTGTTCGCGGTAAAAGGCGGCGGCGGGATGCTCGTAGGGCGGCGGGGGCTTGCTCTGCGGTTCGTCCTTCGGTTCTTTCGTCGGCTTGCTCTCGTCCTGCATGGCTGGCCTCCTGCTTCTGGCGCGATTATCGCCCCGCGTTTCCGGCTGGCGGCGCGGGGGTGACGGATGGAGTTCTTTCTTCGTCAGAAAGGCGCATCCCAACTATTCGGGGCGGTTGTGCCTTTGGGTCAATTTCTAAACCAATAGGCTTGATAAAATGTGCTCCATCATCTTCTAACTTCTGGGGGGGCGGCTTAGGTGGCGGCGGTGGATTGTTGCGTTCGGAGAATATTTTCATGTCGTGCTTTATAAAGGAGTGGACACTCGGAATGCGGTACAGAGTAAAAATATCTTTATTCAAAGCCCTTCCCAGCCCAACCCGCTCAATGCTCAACTGCTCTTGGCGGTACTGATCCATCCTGTAGAAGTGCCAACAGGCGGCGAAGGTCAAGACGCCGAACAGAAAAACGATTGTCCATGTCTGAATCTTGCTCATGGATTAGCCTCCCTTGTTGGGCGCATTATGCCCCCCGGCGCGGCGCATGTCTAGGGGATTGCGTGGAGAGTTCGCGCCTATAATCCCGCGCCGTTTATATTGCCAAGCCCCGGCGCGGAGGGGTGCGAAAAAGCGTAGGGCGGCCCCGCCCCGGCGCGGGGCGCGTGTTGTAGCGTGTGGCACGGCGCAATCCGTTCCCTTTCAATAGATATGGGCATATGCTCAAAACTGCTACAACACGGTGTTAATCATGCGCGGAGGCGGGGAGGATGCGGAATCCCTCCCCGGCGCGTAGGCGGCTCTCTGGCGCGTCGGCTGCGCGGCCTATGTCGTGACTCGGCCCCGCCTCTCCCGTGCGCTCCTGCGGGGCGTGGGCGGCTCGCTGAATAGGTGGCGCACGGCTCCAAACTTCGGCGCACCCTCCACGGCTTCCAGACGGGCGCGAAGCTCCCGCAAGCTGGCGAAGCGGCCCGCGTAGGATCGCACCTTGCCCTCGTAGAGATAGCCCACAAACCGCAAGCCCAAGATTGGCGGCGGCTGGCCGTAGTCATTGGACACAAGCAACACAATCCAGCCCTCCGCATCGGTGTAGGTTTCCGGGTGGTCGCAACCGTAAGGCCAGCCCTTCGGCGGGACGGGGGCATAAACGCGGTAGCGGCTTTTCAACTTCCAATCTATCGCAAACCGATTCCGCGCCCGGATGATGTCGGGCGGGGGATTGCGGTCGTTGGTCGCCCAATAAACATCATGGAATAATTCGGGGCGGGCGGTGGCGTCGGCGGCGGTGCGGCTGGCGGTCTGGTTCATGGGCTGGTTCTTTCTCTGAATGATGGTTGGCTGGTGCTTCGGATGCTGGCGGGGATGGGCGTGGCCGGGGTGCTGTCCCGCTGTCCCACGCTGTCCCACGGGTGTCCCACGGGACACCCCCCCTTGCTGTCCCACCCACCCTATAGGGGTGGGACAGTGGGACAGGGGGGCTTGTGGGCGATTAAGACTGGGAGGCGGATCATTTTTCATCTTCCAGTCTTTGGGACAGGAGCGGATGTTTTTTGAGTATCCGTTGCACCTTGCTCTTGCCGTATCCTGTGGCATCAGCGACGGCGCGGATGGACTGGAACGGATGGGCGGTTGCGTAGGAAACGATTTCCCGCTCGCCCTCTACCATCGGGGTGCGCTCGGTCTGGTCAAGGCTCGGTGTCCAGTAGGGAGAGGAAGCATCCGGGGAGCGGTCAAGGTACAAGTCCCGCGCCGTCCGGCCCGTCCGCTCCCAGTTCTTCCCAAAGTGGAGCCTATAGCGTTCGTCGCCCTCGGAGGGGCTGTAGAGTTCGGCGGATGTCCGCGCCCCGTTCGCCTTGCGGGATGTCCCGGCCCCGACATAAACCGAATCATTTTGGCCCCAGCCCTTGCGCTCCCTCGGCTTCCCGGTGTGGTCAACCAGGAGCATCGAAGCGTTGTAGGTTTTGAGCATCACGGAAAGAGGGGTGATAAACTCCTTCCATGCCGCCGAATCGTTCAAGTCGGAGGCACCGGAATAGGCTTGGTAGTTGTCCAGTACAACCAAGTCGAATCCGGCCCGCTTCAACTCCGAATCCAGCGAGAGGAAAAGCGGCTTTCCGTCCAGCGCATAGGCGTGGTGAATCTGTAGGTTTGCGTCGAGCGTGATGGTGTTTAGCCTTTCATGCTCCGCAATCGCCACAAAGTCCCGTTGCAAGGTTTCTTCGTCCTGCTCCGCCGTCAGCAGTAGAACCTTGAACGGGCGCATCACGGTCAGCCCAAAAACGGATTTTCCGCAAGCGATGCAAGCGGCCATTTGCTGAACGGCAACGGATTTCCCTATGCCTGTCCCGCCCGTGAAAAGCGTCCACGCGCCGCGCCGCAACCATCCTTTCCCGGCGATGTGATTTAGCTCCGGCTTGATTTCCAAGTCGCGCAAATAGGAATAGGACATGGGCGGGAAGGTCGTTGCCAGCATCCGCGCCGCCGTTTCTTCCATCGTGGCCTCGGT
>MWEZ01000237.1 GCA_002071335.1 Verrucomicrobia bacterium ADurb.Bin018 | reverse complement strand
TCGGTGGGGGGGATGGCGCGGAAAGCCTCCAACAGAACATTCACCCCTTTGACGGGGCGGATATTGCCGACAAAGGCCGCAACCGTGGCCTCCGGCGGAATGCCGCATTCCGCCAGCGCGGCGCGGGGGGCGGGGGTGTACCACGCCGGGTCGTGGCCTTTCCAAATCACGGCGAGGCGTTCGGCGGGGATACGGAGTCCTTGCAGATAGGTTTGCACCGCGTGGGAAACGCAAATGATGCGGTCCACGCGCGGGGACAAATAGGAAAGGCGCGAAGCGGGGTCCAAAGGGTGCAGATGGCCCATGGTGCCACGGTAGCCGACGATTTTGGGCGGAGCGGGGAGGCGGCGGGTGGCCCACAGGGCGGTGGAGAGGGCGCGGTTGCTGAGTGCGTGGATGATATCAAATGAATGCTCCGCGTGCAGGGCGCGGTAGAGGTGGATGGCGGCGCGATCGAAGCGGTTGCGGAATTCGTGGGTGACGAACGGGATGTCGTGCTCCTGACACCCCGAGATGGCGCGGGTGCCGGGGGTGTTGATGGCGAATAGTTGCACGCCGGCGCGCCGCAGGGCGGCGGCCACGTGCAGCTCAACCTTGTCGAAACTCAAGCCGGCTAGAAGAACGCGCATCATGTTGATTGTCCCGCATGATAGCAGGGCAGGGCGGCTTGACGACCTTTTGTTTTGGCTGTCTCTGCCCTCGACAGGGGCGGGGGCGGGGGGTAGAGTACCCGCCTTTATGGCCGAAATCGGCACATTTGAAATTTTGCACGAGGATGCGGGGTCGCAGGCCCGGCTGGGGCGGCTGTGGACCGCGCACGGGCCGGTGGAGACGCCGGTATTCATGCCGGTGGGCACGCAGGCCACGGTAAAATCCATGGCACCGTGGGAGCTGGAGGCGCACGGGTGCGAGATTTTGCTGGGGAACACGTATCACCTGAATGTGCGGCCGGGGATGGAGGTCATTGAAAAACTTGGCGGGCTGCACCGGTTTCAGGATTGGAAACGGGCAATTTTGACGGATAGCGGGGGTTATCAGGTGTTCAGCTTGACGCATTTGCGACGAATGACGCCGGAGGGGGTTTGGTTTCAATCGCACGTGGACGGCACCAAGATGTTCATGGGGCCGAAGGAAAGCATGGCGATTCAGCGCATTCTGGGGTCGGACATCGCCATGGCGTTTGACGAGTGTCCGCCGTGCCCTTGTCCGCCGGAATACGCTTGCCAAGCGGTGGAGCGCACCCTATCGTGGGCGGCCAGTTGTGCCCAACAGCCCCGGGCTCCGGGGCAGTTGGTTTTCGGCATTGTTCAGGGCGGCGTGGACCCGCGGTTGCGGGAGCGCTGTGCCGAGGGCTTGCTGGCGCTGGGCGCGTTCGATGGCTACGCCATCGGCGGCGTGAGCGTGGGCGAACCGGAGGAGCTGATCATGCCGGGCGTGCGGATGACCGCGGGCTTGCTGCCCCGGGCGCGCCCGCGCTACCTGATGGGCGTTGGCCAGTTCTGGCAAATGGCCGAGTCGGTGGCGCTGGGCGTGGACATGTTCGACTGCGTGATGCCGACACGGCTGGCGCGGCACGGGACGGTGTTCACCCGCCAGGGCCGCTACTCGGTCCGGGCGGCGGTGAACCGCCTCGATGAGCGCCCGCTGGAGGAAGGCTGCACGTGCGTGGCGTGCCAGCGGTTCAGCCGCGGGTATGTGCGGCACCTGCTCAACGTGGGCGAAATCCTGGGCGTGCGGCTGACGGCGCTGCACAACATGCACTGCTATTTTGATTTTATTGCCCGGCTGCGGCAGAGCATCCGGGCGGGAACGTTCGCGGCGTTCCGCGCGGAAACGGCCCGCGTTTATGGGCCGGACGCGCCGGGACCGGGCGCCGCGGCGGGAGCCTGATGGCAAAGAGGAGAACTGAAAAATGAATGGTTGGATGATGTTGGCCATGATGGGCGCCCCGGCGGGCGGCGAGGGGGCGCAGCCGCAATCGGGCGCGTTCATGTTTATTTGGCTGGGACTGATGATTGCCCTGTTTTATTTCATGCTGATCCGCCCGCAGAAGCGCCGCGAGAAAGAGCGGCAGGCGCTGTTGAGCGCGGTGAAGACGGGCGACCGCGTGCTGTTTGCCGGGGGCTTCCTGGGCGTGGTGGCGAACGTGAAGGACAAGACGCTGGTGGTGAAGATTGCCGATGGCGTCAAAGTGGAAATCGTGCGCGGCGCGGTGTCGCAAGTGCTGGACAAGGGCGAAACGCCGGACGGCGCGGAGCAGAAATAGGCGCGGGGAGCGCCACGGATTTGGCCGGCGGCTGCCGCCGGCGCAGTGGAGAAAACGCGAGGACGTATGAAGGCATCAATCTGGAAATGGCTGATTTTGGTGGTGGCAACCGCATGGAGCGTGGCGCTGATCGCGCCGCCCAAGGAGAAAGTCAAGCTGGGGCTCGACCTGCAGGGCGGCACCAGCTACACGCTGGAAATTGACGACACCGAAGGCATCGTGGGCGGCGTGAGCGACGCGCGCGACCGCGCGGTGGAAGTGGTGCGCAACCGCGTGGACTCCATGGGCGTGGCCGAGCCGACCATTTATCCCGACGGCGACCGGCGTATCATTGTGCAGATTCCGGGCATGAAGGCCGAGGACCGCGAGCGCGCCTCCGCCAACATCCGCAAAGCGGCGTATCTGGAATTCCGCATGGTGCACCCGAAGAACGACGACCTGATCCGCAACCTGTTCGCGGACCGCAAGGTGCCGGAAGGCTACGAAATGGCCGTGATCCCCGGCCGCACGCAGGGCGATGCCTGGGTGCGCAAGGGGCCGCCGCCGACCGAAGCCGAGCGCGCCGCGCTGCGCCGCTTTGAGGAAAAGGCGGGCTATGACCTGCTGTTGGAAAAAGTGACCGAACAGGGCAAGGACTACTTTGTGCCGCATTATGTCAGCCGCAAGGCGGAGCTGACGGGCGACTCGCTCAAGAGCGCCAACGTGGACTACCAGCAATTTGGCCAGCGCGTGGTGCAGATTTCGTTCGATGCGCGCGGGCGCAAGAAGTTCGCGCAACTGACGGCGGACCA
>MWEZ01000236.1 GCA_002071335.1 Verrucomicrobia bacterium ADurb.Bin018 | reverse complement strand
CAATTGCGCGCGGTTGCGGGCCAAGGTGGTGTGCTGTTGGATGAATTCACCCTCGGTCATGTTCAAGTGCCGCGCGAGTTTAGCCACATCCGCGGCGGTCAACAGGACGGAGCCGGGCCAGCGGCAACAGGCGCCGCAATGCTGGCACTGGAAAAAAGATTCAGGCACGAGTAAAAACCGGCGCCGCGGCTATTGCATGTACATGCGTTCGCCGCCGGGGCCGATGCTGATCGGATTCTTTTCGTCCTGCAATTCGCAGGCCACGTTGATGTTGTTGATCCACGCCAGGTTGCGCGCGCGCTGGAACACCCGGTAGCTGTCCGGCCGCACAAGGAAACAAATGAATTGGGTCTCCGGATCAATCTGCGCCAAACGCGAGGCATACCATTTATCCGGAGTTTCCTCCGTAGCGGTGCCGAGTGCGTAGCCGGTGGCATCCATGATGGGCATCAGCACGTATTTGCCCATCAGGGCATAGGTGTAGTCCAAGCGCTGACCGTTCACTTCCAGCATGGTTTGCGCCGCTTGCTTGAGGAATTCCTGCTCGTTGCCCTTGACCCAGTCGCGGATTTCTTCGGTTTTTTCGTCGCAGGCTTTCTTTAACTGATCCAGCGAGATTTCAAACAACTGGTCTTTGCGGCATTCAAAGAAAACCGGGCTTTTATCGTCGGCCGTCATTTCCTTCGGCGTGGCGACGAGCACGGTGATCTGCGAGGCGTCAATACCAGTGAGCATGATAATGAACACCAAGCAGCCAAGAATGCACGTCATGATGTCGGTCAGGGAACTCAGGTCAATGCTGGGGCCTTCGGACATGGCTTACATTCCTTCCCCGGTTGGTTCAGGCATCGTTTCGGTGGCGGCCGGCGCTTCAGTCATGGACTCCTCGCCTGCAGCAGGCTCCCCGGCAGGAGTGGTTTCGGTCGCTCCGGCTTCGGTTCCTTCGACAGCTTCGCCCTCGCCGCCCTCGCCTTCCGGCACCAATTCTTCCCAAGCGCGAACCACTTGGATTTCGCGCCCGGCTTCCCACGGCTCAAAACCCACATCAATACCGCGGTCCCGAATCACTTTGCGCAGTTTGCGCTGGAATTGGGCGCTGCCCGGACGCAGCAGCAGCACGATGTAGCGACGCGACCTCACTTTTTCCACATCGTCCAAAAACTGTTCAAAGTCGTTGCCTTCAAACACCAGATCGCGTTCCTCGATCACCTTGAGTTCGGGGTAAATTGTCAGGCGGGTCGGCTCCACATCCAGATAAATCGGATCCTGCTTCATGTTCTGGAATTTGGGCGGGATGAAGGTTTCGGCATCTTCTTCCTCGCCATAGACAGACCCGGTGACCACCGCCCCGATCTTGATGTTATCCGGATTGCTGATGATGGTCAGCACGTTGCTCACCATCACCAGCGTCATCAGGCCGATCAACATCAAAACGATGTTTTGGAAGCCGGACTGATCAAACTCGGCCATCTTCATGGCCATGGCGCGGACTCCTTATTGTCCGGCGCGGCGGGGTGTTGTTCCTCAGCCGTGCCAATATCCTCGGTGGTTTCCAAACTCAACTCAACACGCTTCTTTTCCACGATTTCTTTCAGGCCGCTTTGCGCGCTGGTCACCTCAGTATCCATGGCGCTATCGCCGAAGGCAATCGTCATTTGGGCGGGGAACTGTCCCAACTTGAGCCAGCCCACGGAGCGGTTGGCCCCCGCGCCGCCACCAAAACCGGAAATGAGCAGGTTGCTGTATTGCTCCTTGCTAATGGTGCTGCCTTGCATCCCTTCAATGACGGCATCTTCCATGAATGACGCTTCATAGGTCACGTTGCCGCTGGCCGCCTCCACGGATTTGACGACCAATTTGGCCTTTTGTTCGCGCGGCCCTTGGAAGAGCGTCAGATAATAATCACCGTAAATCCCCGCGCCGAGGAACGACAGGTTCACATAAACCCCGCCATCGGCCTGATCCATGCCGCACACCACGATGGGAATGTGGAGGCCCCCTTGCGCAGAGGCAACCTGGGAATAGTTGGTCCCGGACATCCGGTACACGCCCACATTCCCCTGGAAAACCGGGCGGGTTTGCTCCAGTTTACCGCTCTTGCGGCGGGCGGAGAAGAAACTAAGGCTGGGACTGACGGCGGATTCAGTCAGCACCACTTTGCTCGGAAAGAGCAGGAAAAACTCCACACTTTGGAGAGGGTCGTCTTCTGCACCCTCGACTTCCACGGTGGCCCGCACTCGCCCGGCCACCACCGGCATTTTACCGGCAATGTCGCTCAAGTTGAAGTCCACCGCGTGGGTGGAATCGTCCGGCAAAATCTCCTTGGCCGCATCCTGCAACCGTTCAAAAAAGTTATTCAGGAATGCCGGTGCCTCCGACGGCATGCCGACCATGCCCTCCACGGAACGAACAATCTGCCGCATGACGGATTCATTGAACTTGAGGCCGGCCGGCGGCGTATATTCCACAACCTTGCCCGCGGCGGGGTCCGTGACGATATAGCGCGCGCGGGGCCGGTCCATGGCAATGGCGCCGACCGAGGTCAAGTCGCTGGCCAGCGTCTGCTGCTGACCGGTAAAGGGTTCAAAACGCCGCAGCGTGGCCTTCCCCGTCCCCTCCTGCGCGGCAATGATGAATGTGCCGTCGGGATACACCGCCAAGGCCGCCATGTCCGCGCGACCGAGCACATCCGGCGCGCCGCCCAGCATCATGTGCCGATCCACTTCCCACCACGACAGGTTGCCCTTGGTGCGGTCGCCCACCAGCAGCACATCCAGCCGCTCAGACAGCGCGAGGGCGGTGAAATTAGCGAAGGGACCGAAGTCAATCACCCACCAGTTGCCGTTGGCTTCGCGCATGAGCACGGAACCGAACTTCATGAAATCGGAGCCGATCTCGTCCGCCCCTGCAATGAACACGCGACCGATGGGATCCACAAAAATATTGCGCCATTGGAACTCCTGATCCAACCACGGCACCGGCACGCCGACAGCAGTGGTGAACAATCCGTGTTCGTCGGGGTATAGCTCCAGAATGCGCCCATTGGGAATCTGTTCCGTCACAAACAGA
>MWEZ01000235.1 GCA_002071335.1 Verrucomicrobia bacterium ADurb.Bin018 | reverse complement strand
CGACAGCTATTCCCCCGGGGGCTATGTCTGGAGCAGCACCCCGGACGGGATATCCGGCCGCGGCCCCGACAAGACCATCACTTTCGTCCCGAGCAACCTCCCCCCCGGAAAATACGTCGTCCAATGCCAATCGGCCGACCTCGAGGACTGCTTGGACGAATGCGAGGTGAACATCCTCTCTGTAGACTTCGTGAAGCTGTCGGAAACGGAGAACAAGGCCAATCAGATTTTCAATCCGACCCGTAAAGACGATCCTACGTATAGCAATCCCAACCCAGATCCCAACGGCGACATGTATGGAGTGCCACGTAATTACATCTACATGGTTCCCAACCCGGCCGATGGCACATACAACGTAACGATAAAGGCAGACATTCAACCGGCGGATTTGCGAACGCGGTTCTATGCTGCCGGATATTTGGGTAACCAGATCGTTTCAGGAAGCGGAAAAATCCCGTTTGATGCCAATGGCGAGTGCAACCTGAACTTCTTGCATCCTGGATCATCGCCGAGCGTAGAAGACTTCACCATCAAGGTGGGATTCGATCAAAACGATAATGGTGAACTAGATAGCGGGGACCTGTTCATGCCCTGTGTCGTGAAGAACACGACGACCGATGAAGTGATCGGCGCCCCGATGGTCAGGGGAAGTAGCGGGTCCAGATATACGTCGGCCAAGGAAAGCGTGGACGATATCGTTGATGGCGATTGGACATCACCCGGTTGGGCGACCAGCCTGGTCCTTCCGCATGCCAAGCGGCTACTTCAAATCTTCCGGGACGGGAACGCGTCGGGAGTGCCGACCGACAAGCAGCCAACCAGTTCTTCGAACGTGAGCTTCAATGCGTTTACCGGCTACTTTGCCGAATGGCTTACGCACAACTCAGGAGCTTCGTTCGACGATAGCGGAAATGCTACGCTGACCGAGTACTATTGGGATGAATTCACTTCCCTTGCCGATCTTGTTGCGACATCTCCGCAAATCGAGGATCCCATATCGGCTTTCTACAATGCGACTGTCTATTCCATTGTGACGAATTATTTTGCGGGTCTCCCGGTAGGCACAGTAGCAACGTTCCCGTCACCAAATCCTGAAGATGGCTACAGTGTCACACACACAAGCGAGAGCCCTTCCTGGGTTCCGCCATACACGAAGACTTTCGATACATGGCGGCCCAATCTCATTGATGACGTGAATGGAACCATCGGGCGGGGCAGGCTTCTGTTTCACAAGGTTCGGTACAAAGTCGAGAAACGAGAAACGTTATTCGGCTCCAAGCTGGTTGTTACGGAAGTTCGGTCATGGGGAGAAGTCAGCGACCTGTACGACTTCAATCACGATGTCGGCGGCGCGGCCCAGAATGCCGCGATCTTGCAGATCGGCTACGGTAACGGCTCGTATGGAACTCCCCGCAATCGCGGCAAGGTATTCCGAGACCGTATCGAGTTCAACAAACTTTACACGGAGTTGCCATGAATAAGTTTATTGCCAGTCTTACTCTTCTTGTCTGCCTCTGTTTTTTCGCCCACGCAAAAGAACCACCAGAAATGGACCGTATTCACGGTCTGGACGCCGCCCTGCAAAAGGGCGGGCTTTCCGAGCTGCTGAGCGTTGCCCGGCAACATCGATGGCAAGCCCCGCGTATGCCGTCCAAGTGGAGCGTCGAACATCGTTCATATTCGGACGAACAGAGGAAGGTTGATCTTGCCGGCCGCCAGTTCGGGCGAAAGCTGGCGGTTCAACTGGATGCCATCGCTCCCGTGCTTCAAGACTTGCCGCCGAGTGATGAACTGAACCGGAAAGCGCACATGCTTTGCGACTTGTCCGATTGGTGCGCATCGACTCTCGGGTATGGCAACCTCTTTCTTGCCCAGCGATGCCTCGACCTCGCCGTCGTCGGGCTGGGGCGGCTTACCGCGTCCCTGGACTTTCCGCTTGCCGAGTGTGAGAATCTGGCCGCGCGCATGTCTCCAGCGTGGATGAGTGTTGAAGCAAGAGCGAGGACGTTGAACGACGATGCGGGAACAAATCTTTTCGCGGTCGACGGCACGCAAGCGGAGATGGAAAAGACCTGGGGTTCCGGTGGCTTCCTGATGCGAGAGAAACGATCCGGTATATCCCGTGCTCCAGGGCAGGAACCGGGCCGGGGTTTTATCGAAACCCCAGCGCTCAAGGCCAATCTCGACTTCTTTGAACGTGACGAACCAAGCGCGGAACCCTTGACGCTTGTCCGTTCATGGGATGCAAAACGGTACGAGCGGATCGTCAATGGGTTGGAGTTGCAGAACGCGAACAAGGCTCTGGCGCTTCTGAAGTTCCGATCTGTTATCGGACAGTTTCCTGAAAAGATATCCTACACTGAAGATCAGCTACGGGCGCGGGAAGAAATGCGGGCCTTACATGAAAAGCTCGGAGTCGAGGCCAACATTAGCAACAACGATCATGTTTCTGGGAAAGCTGCCTTCTTGTATGCATGGGATCAACGGAAAGACAAAGACCCCAAAGACCACAACTTGGATGCGCAAGCATGGCAGGCCTACAGCGAAGTGAAGACCGGTCAGTTCATGGATCAGGACACACGAGCGGAACGTATGGCCGCGCCCGATATACATGCTCAATGATCTGCGCTCATGCCTGACGCTACGCCGTTGTCATCCCGCCTGCTTGCGCACGCGGGCGGCCAATGACGCAGTCCTGTGCTTCGCCCCGCGTGCCTCAATGTATTTTATGCCCTGTTCATGAATTCGGCATCATTGATCGTGCGACGGGCGCATCGTCAAGCCGCGCGGGGCCGCGCCGGAATGTCGGGTCGAACTACGCCCGGCCCGCCACCAGGCAACGTCGCATAACGGCGTGCGTTATGCGTCCGTTCGGTCGAGGACTCCCTCACACGTTGCCCTTTCCGGCGCACCCCCGCGTCTGCCTCCGCTCAAAAAAAGCGGTTCCGGCTGTCGCCACACTTTTCGGCCTTCCGGCAACCCTGCGGGCTGGAACACCTGAGTTCAACAATGGGACACCCGAAGCTATTTATGGGGGCAGATCAAGTCGTATAGCTGTTGCTGCTCGGGGC
>MWEZ01000234.1 GCA_002071335.1 Verrucomicrobia bacterium ADurb.Bin018 | reverse complement strand
TCTTGAGTTCCGCGCAAACCGATTCCGCTTGAATTGTGGGGCCGGAACGGTCGCAGACCTTCCAGACGTTCCCGGCAGGACCTGAGTTCAACAATGGGACACCCAGAAGAAAGGTAAGGTATTCACGCCAAAAAGTCACTGGATGCTACATTCTCCAAAAAATCTGCGTCCGCGACCGGTTTTCAGTCTGCAAATGACGATGAATAAGCCGAGCTGGGGCTCGGCGCACCCTGCTGGGAACGCCGCGCCCCAGCTCGGCTCATAGCAATCAAACAATATCTTCCCCTCCAGACCCTCAAAAAGAAGATTTGGGAGTGATCCAGGCTCAAAATACAACGACTTCTCTCGATTTTCGGCTTTTCTGCTTTTGTTTTCTCCCTCTGAATATTCGGGGAAAACCCTCTATTTTTATGATCGGGACACCCCAAACAGCAAAATTCAAAAAATTATACATTGCATCCCAATGTGTTATGGCTTCTTAGATTGGAAGTGTCGAACTCAGGTCCAGACGTTCCCGGCAGGAAGGTTTCGCATCTCAACCATTCCCGCCCAACAAAACGAACGAAATTGTTGGGTGGCCCAATGCGGAACTCAAGTTATGACTCAATCCACTTGGGATCGAGCGTGCCGGCAAATGCCGCTGAAACCAGAGCTTCGATTCGCAGGTGTTTGCCGCTGATTTTTTGCGACAACACCTTGCCGTTCGCGTGCAGGGCGGCCAGTAACCGGCCTTCCGCAGCCGGAATCCGCAAGTGCAGATGTGTCACCCGGTCACGCAGCAAATCGGCGATCATTTGGCCCAACGTGGCCAAGCCCTCGCCGGTCACGGCGGAAACCGCCACGGAATGCTGGAAATGTTCCGCCAGCCGCAGCGCTTGATTGTGGGCGCGCTCCAGATCAGTTTTGTTGAAGACTGCCAAGAGGGGTTTCTGATGCGCACCCAGTTCACGCAAAACGGTTTCTACCGCGGCAATTTGCTCATCTACGCGCGGCTGCGCGGCATCAATCACATGCAATAGCAAGTCGGCCTCGTTCACTTCTTCCAGTGTGGCCATGAATGATTCCACCAAGTGGTGCGGCAGCTTGCGGATAAAACCGACCGTATCGGTTAGCAGGCAGAGCTGGTTGTTGGGCAGTTGCAACTGGCGGGTGGTGGGATCAAGTGTGGCAAAGAGCTGGTCATCGGCCAATACGTTGGCATCAGTCAGTCGGTTCATCAGGGTGGACTTCCCGGCATTGGTATAGCCCACCAACGTCACCAACGCCCAGCCATGGCGTCGCCGCCCCCGTCGCAACTCCGCGCGCCGATTGCGTACCGCCTGCAACTGGTCGCGCAACCGCGTAATGCGCTGCTCAATGCGCCGTCGGTCCAGCTCCAGTTGCTTTTCGCCCGGCCCAGTGAGGCCAATGCCTCCCTGCTGCCGCTCCAGGTGCGTCCATAGGCCGCGCAATCGAGGCAGGGCATAATGCAGTTGCGCCAGCTCAATTTGCAGGCGCCCCTCCAACGTTAGGGCGCGTTGTGCAAAAATATCCAGAATCAGTTGGGTGCGGTCCACCACGCGCACCCCGAACACGTCTTCTAGTGCGCGCCCTTGGGCCGGCGACAAATCGTCATCAAAAATAATCAGGTTGGCGCAGGCCTCTTTGGCTTCTGCGGCGATTTCTTCCGCCTTGCCACGGCCGATATACATCGCCGGCTGGATCGTGCGCAACCGGCACAAGGTCTCGCCCGCCACTTGTGCTTGCGCGGTATCGGCCAGCGCGCGCAGTTCGCGCAACGACTCCTCAACAACAGCGCGCGGCTGATTGCCCAGCGTGGTGGCCACCAGCCAAGCCCGTTCGACATCATCGCGTTGGGTCGTGTGTAGGCGTGTCATGCCCGTTGCCCGATTATGGTGTCCCGCCGGCGGGCTGCGGATGAAGACGCTCATCCAGCCACGCGAAATCATCGTCGGAAAAATACCAACGTTCGCGCAGCGGCGCCTGCCATGTGGGCGGGGTGGGGGTGCCCAGCAGGGTCAAGTACTCAGCGAACTCCTTTGCCCCGAGCCGTTGATGCAGGTGGCGGGTCAGTGCCTCCGCCTGCCAATAAAACGCGGCCACCCGGTGCCGACCGGCGGGATAGGTTGTCAGCGCGGTCAACTCCCGTAACGTCAGCAGGTTACCGGACAGTTTGAGCGGTTCCGGGCGCAGCAACGATTGCTTATGCACGCGGGCTGCGGTTTGGGCCGCGGCATCGCCAGCCATTTGGGCCAGCCCTTCGTCCAGCCAGAGCGGTAATTGTGCGGGGTAGCGCTGGGCCACTACCCAATGGCACAGCTCGTGGGCCAACCGGAATGATAACTTCAGCGGATCCTTCTCCGCGTAAATCTCGATCACATCCCCATGCTGAATAGCAAATACCTCTTCCTGCCAAAATGTGCCCAACCGCCGACCAAACGAAGGCGGTTCCCGCAGCCGGATGGTCAGGCTGGCGGGTTCCTCCGGCAACCCCACCAACGACTCCACTGCCTTGGCCGCCAAAGGCCAACAAGTCACGACCAACGGTGGAATCTCGGTTTGTTTGGTTGTTACCGTTACGGTGATTTGCCCCCCCGCATGCACCAGATTGGTCGTGGCCGCATCGGCCGGCGGCAGCCCGGCCAGCCCACCGGCCACCAGCCACCACGCTACGACTCTCCATCCGGAGCTAATCATGCTCGGACTATATCGCAATTGCCCTCCGCCGCAATAAAAACACATGGACAACCACCCGCGCGGCAGGAGTAGTTCAGCGGTAGAATGTCAGCTTCCCAATCCCGCTGAAGCGGGACAGGGCTGCACACTTGTCCTTCCAGTGGCGGGGCCACGGGTTGAAAGCACTTCTGATTCGACTACTGACGATCAAAAACACGGTGGACAAGCAACCGGGGCTAGGGTAGATATGCGTCTACTGGATGCGGGAGTAATTCAGCGGTAGAATGTCAGCTTCCCAAGCTGAACGTCGCGGGTTCGATCCCCGTCTCCCGCTCCACTCTTTTTTTGCGCTTTTATTGGGGTTTTTGCCTTATTTTTGCCACTTTTGCACCTCTGGCCCGTCTCC
>MWEZ01000233.1 GCA_002071335.1 Verrucomicrobia bacterium ADurb.Bin018 | reverse complement strand
AACCCGCATTATAGGTGTTGGTGTTCTTTCCGTCCAGACTGATCTTCCCTGTGCCGCTATTGATAGTTGCCCCGGCAAGACTATGGATTCCCATCTTATGACCCGCCACCAGTTCGGTCGAGGCTTGGCCATACAAAGCGATGTCGCCGCCGCTTGTTTGAAGGGAAATTCCACTCGCGCCGGCTGTGCCCAGTAAAACGCCCGTATAGTTGTCACTGCCTCCAATGCCGAAATCTTTGCCGAGCGCATAGCCATCGCCGACGGTCAGGCCATTCCAGTCCGCCGTGCCACTGCCGCCGCCCATCCAGAGGTGTCCGCCGTTGGTGGTGATCGTGCTGTTGTTGTTCAGTAGAATTCCACCGCCGTTGGCGTCGGTGTCCGACCACAAAATGGTGTTGAGCTTGTTGCTGGCCGATTCGATCTTTTTCGTGCTGGTCAGGATGATGTTGCCTGTTGCCTTGAACGTGGCCGTGGCGTCGGCGCCGCTGGCCTTGGAAATGTTACCGGACAGTGTCAGGTTGCCGCCCAGCGCTTCGGCGGCCAGATTCCCGCTCACCGCCGCCGTGCCGAGGGGCAGCGCATTCGCGTCTTTTAAGGTCAAGTCATTGCCGGAAACAACGGAGACCGCGCCGGTAAAGTCGTTGGACGAATTGTCCAGTGTAATATTGTTGCCCGCCCCCGCCGTGATGCCGGTCGTCCCGGTGACAGTGAGGGCCGCCGACTGGGTAATGGTACCGTTACCGGTCAGGGTCAGGTTTTCGTTGGCCGTGACCGCGCCATTAACGGCGATGGTGGAGTTCGTCAGGAGCGTTGTGCTGTCGTTAAAGGTTGTGGCCCCGCCCACGGTGATCGCGCCTGCTGTGGCGCTGCCGATCGTGATGCCGGAGAAGCCGTCGGTGAAGTTGGTGGAGAAATAGCTGGCCGGCAGGCTGAGCGTTCCCGCTCCGCCCGCGATCCCGATGGTGGTCCCGGCGGTGCGGGGTTGCATGGTTAATGTGCCTGTGCTGCGGAAACGTGTGGTGGTGTCATTAAATGCCTGCAAGGAATTGGCGTTGATTTCAATATTGCTGCTCGAAGCGGAAACGAGGGGATTACCGGCAACGGATCCTATTGCCCCCCACTGACGCAAGTCATTTCCTGATCCACTTCTAGTAGCGGTTATCTTGATCAGCCCGCTATTGGCCAACACCTTGGCATAATCGCCACCGTTGTTATTTATGGAAATACCGAAGTTGTTGCCGGATTTGGCGGTTCCATCCAGGGTTACGTTTCCACCCGCGGTAGCCGCAACGGTGGCAGAGAATTGAAGGGTGATCCCCCGCTCCAGCTCGGATACTCCGATAAGCGTAATGTTGCCGCTGGTGCTTTTTACGGTCGTTTCCGCACCGTTATAGCCCAGTTGGATGCCGGTAGAGCCCGTACCAGTCGTGATTTGCGAGTAGCCATCGATGAGAATGCTTCCTGCGTCGGAACTGATCAATGCCGAGCCGGCAGAGTCTTTCCCGCCGATAGCGACCCCTGTGAAATAATTGACGCCGAACGGCGATCCAGCCGAATGACTTTTTCCATACAGGGCCACATTGCCGCCACTGGTTGTGATCGTCGCTTTGTCGATATAGATGCCTTCAAGTTGGGTTGCATTTCCGGTGGCGTAGCCATCGCCGACCGTCAGGCCATTCCAGTCCGCCGTGCCACTGCCGCCGCCCATCCAGAGATGACCGCCGTTGGTAGTGATCTGGCTGCCGCTGTTCAGGGCGATATAGCCGCCGTTGGCATCGGTGTCCGACCAGAAGATGGTGTTCAATTTACCAGAGGTAGAACTAATGGTGGCGCCGGTTCCCAGAGTGATATTGTCCGTGGCTTTGAATGTCAATGTCGCATCGCCACCGCCGGTTTTGGACAAACTGACATTGTTGGATATGGTGATACTCCCGGTCACTTCATTGGATACGCTTGTTCCCGTATTGAGTGTTGCCGCATAACCATCGGCAACGGCCTGACTGACGGTGCTGTCCGCCGGGTCCAGCAGCCAGAGTCCGCCTTTGCCCCGGGGCGCTTCTGCAGTAACAAAACTTCCGATGGTGTCCAGTGTGTATCCCGAGGTTTCAATCCGGCCGCCGTCGCCGCCTGCGGGGCCGCCTTTGGCCTCAAACGTGCCATAGGCACGGGTAACGGATTGTGGATTGGTGACGTCGGACCATGCGACAACCGTGCCACCGTTGCCGTTATCGGTAGCGTTGGCCTGCAGTGTTGCGCCGGCTTCAATGATCGTTTCGACAGCCTGGCGGATTTCAGGGTCCTTGCCCTGCCAGCCGCCGCCTACCAGCACTTCACCGCCGCCGGTTGCTCCGGATGCGGTCAGCAGCGCGCCGGATTTCACCAGCACCCGGTCGCCGGTGGCCACCACGCGGCCGCCCTGGGCGGTGTCAGATGAGGTGTCCAGGATGCCGGAGATGGTGGTCTGTCCGCCTTCGGCATCCAGTATGATCCTGCCGTTTTGATTATTGATTCCCTTTGCCTCTACCACGCCCTCGTTGTTGACTACGGCCCGGGTCAGTTCATCGGCCGCTTTGGCGCTCATCATGACCAGGCCGCCGTCGGCCTGAATCAGCCCCTTGTTGGCGACCTGGGCTTCAATGGCTCCCTGATCAATCGTGAACGTGACCAGTTTGTCCCCTGTGAAATCAAGGCTGACCTTGTCGCCGGCGGCCAGCGCCGTCATGCCGCCGGGAGTGCCGATCGTGCCTTCATTGGTGATTTTGGGGGAGAGAAAAGCCACATAGCCGCCCGATGCGGTGCGAATGGTCCCCTGGTTGCTAACGGTTCCGGCAATTCCCACATTATCAAAGATGTATTTCCCGGCAAGGAAATTCTCATTGGAAAGATTCAGCGACGATGCAACGATCCCGCCCACATCCACCTGCGCCGTGGGCCCAAAATAGATACCGGCTGGATTAATCAGGAATATCTGACCGTTAGCCGTCAGGCTGCCGAATATCTGCGATGGATTCTGATCCAAAATGCGGTTCAGGGCGACGCTTCCCGCACCGGGTTGCCGGAAAGCCACGGAGGCGTTCTGGCCGATGTTGAAGGTGTTCCAGTTGGCGATCATCTTATCGGTATGCTGGTTGATCGTC
>MWEZ01000232.1 GCA_002071335.1 Verrucomicrobia bacterium ADurb.Bin018 | reverse complement strand
TCGCGGGTGCCGGCGGCATCGTCCGTGCCGGTGGCGTGGAAGCGGCGGGCGGCCGCCAGCACGGCGGTGTTTTTCGCGGCCAATTCAGCAGGCGTCAACACGAGCATCTGCAATCCGTTGGTGTCGGCCCCGCGGGGAATGTGCGGCCACTGATCGGGGTGGAAACCTGTGGGCTGCTCCGGCCACGGGGCGGGACGATAGCAGCGGGTGGGCGCGAAATCGGCCAGGGATTCCTGCGGCCCCGCCACGCGCACGATGGCACCGGCAGCGTGCGCCCGCTGCACCAGCGCAAGGACATCCGGTGGCAGCTCCGGTGCGTCCCACAGCAGCGCCACCCGCTCGCCGGCGGCGAACGGCGGCAGCTCCGGTAGCGCCGGCCGCGGGTTGGGCCGCGGCCATGGCACCATCAGCCCCGCCACCACCAGCAAACCCAGCCCGGCCAGCCCGGTCCATAGCGCGCGCGTGTTCATCGGCAGCAGGATGGCATGATCCGCGCAAAATGAAACGGCTTTTCTCGCGTCCGGCCTTGTCCCGGCCGCGGGGAATCGGCATACTGCGCACGATAAAAAAATAACAACCCCAGGAGACAAATCCCATGAGCAACGGAACACAGGAATCGGTCATTGGCGCTGATGTTGAAATCATCGGTACCATCAAGAGCAACGGCAACATCCGCTTGGACGGCAAGCTGGAAGGCGAGCTGCAATGCGGCGGCAACGCCATTTTGGGCAAGAACGCGCAGGTGAAGGGCAACGTCACGGCCACGTCGGTGTCCATCGAAGGCAAGATCAGCGGCAACATTTTGGCCAAGGATAAAATCGAAATGAAGGCCACCGCGACGGTCAACGGCGACATCAAGGCGCGGCGGCTGTCGGTGGAAGATGGCGTGACGTTCGTCGGCCGCTCGGAAGTGAATCCGAACGCGCAGCCGATGCCTGCGCCCAGCGCCCCGCAACCCGGCGCGCCCCAACGCTAATTCTGCGCAACTTCGTCCGGCCGGCCGGTGGGCGCGTGATGCGCTGACCGGAACGGGCGGGCTGGAGTGCCGACGTGGCGGGCAAGAAAACCAAAGTAGTGGACGGATTTTCCGTCGTGCGTGGCTTGGCGCGCGCCCAGCAGCAAGGGCTGGTGCCGCCGCCGGGTTCGCGACGACCGGCGGAGGATACGTCGGCGCGGCCGCCGCCATTGATGCAGCCCAAGGACAGCCCGCACATCGTCAAGACGGTCGAGCCGACCAAGCGCACGATCCGCTGCTTCCAATGCGGCTACGAATTCAAGCTGGCCGGCACCACGCCCGCAATCTACTGCGCCAAATGCCGCGAGAAAATTGATCTGGGCGATTACGTCATCGAAGGGCCCTGGCACGAGGAAATCAACACCGGAGGCAGCGTCATTATCCGGCCGACTGGGCGGCTGGAAGATGTACGCATCCGCGCCGGCAATGTAATCCTCGAAGGAACCATGGATGACCGCTCCACCATTGAGTGCAACCAATGGCTGGAACTGGCGGGCGCCACGTCGCCGGACCCGCGGCAACTGACCATGCGCAATCTGCGCATCGCCGCGGGCTGCACGATGAAGTTCAAATACAAGCTGCAAGTGCATCACGTGGAGCTGCTCGGCACGCTGGATGCCGATGTGGAATCCACCGGCTTGGTGTCCATCCGCGCCGGCGGGCACCTGCGCGGCACGGTGCGCGGCGCACACTTGCAGGTGGAGGAAGGCGGCGGCTTGTCCGCGCGGGTCTTCATTTGGCCGCAGGGCAATCCGCTGGAGGCAGGAACCTGACCCATGCGGGGCGGGCACATTCATGTGGCCGGCGTGGCGGGGGTGGGCATGAGCGCTCTGGCCCAGGCGCTGACGTGGACTCACGCGCGCGTCACCGGCTCCGACCGTTTTTTTGATGCCGGCTCCGACCT
Source organism: Verrucomicrobia bacterium ADurb.Bin018 (assembly GCA_002071335.1). GTDB lineage: Bacteria > Verrucomicrobiota > Kiritimatiellia > CAIQIC01 > Lenti-01 > CAZNGD01. The sequence continues at coordinate 1,228 of MWEZ01000232.1, read as the reverse complement.
GCCCATTTTTGCCGCGCTACGCGCCGGCGGCGTGGAATTGGTCAAACAGGATGGCGCGGCCATTGACGCCCACACCACGGCGGTGGCCTACAGTACGGCCATCGAAGACGATAACCCTGATGTCGTGGCCGCGCGCCGGCACGGCGGGGCACCGCCGGCAAAACCACCACCACCGGAATGCTGGGCTGGTTGCTGGAGCAACTTGGCGCGGACCCCACCGTCATCAATGGCGGCGCGCTGGTGGCGTGGGCGCGCGCCGGCGGCGTGGGCAGCGTACGGCGCGGTACGCCGGATGCGCCGTGGGTCATCGAGGTGGACGAGAGCGACCGCTCGCTGCTGAACTTTCACCCGCAGTGGAGCATCCTCACCAACATTTCGCAGGATCATTTTACGCTGGCGGAAGTGACCGAGCTGTTCCGCGCCTACGCAGCGCAAGTGCAAACGGGCATCGTGTGTGGCGCGGGGGTGGCGGCGGCGCTGGGCGCACCGGCCGCGCGCCTCGTGGAAGTGGCCACGCCGCCGGAGCACGACTCCGCCGGCTGGTTCGTGACGTGGCGCGGGCAACAACTGCGCGTGCCACAGCCGGGTGCGCATAACGCGCTCAATGCGCTGCTCGCCGCGGAGCAAGCCACGCAATTGGGCCACGCACCGGAAGCCATCGCCGAGGCCCTCACGCGGTTCGCCGGCGTGCAACGCCGCCTCGAGCGCGCCGATGCCAACGGCCCCGTGCGCGTGGTGGACGACTACGCTCACAATCCCGCCAAAATTGTCGCGGCATGGCAGGCGGTGGCCGAACCCGGCCGACGCGTTCTTGGCGTGTGGCGGCCGCACGGCTACGGCCCCTTGCGCTCCATGCTGGCCGCGCTGACGGATGCCTTCGCAACGGCGTGCCGCCCGACCGATCAACTCTGGCTGTTGCCGGTGTTCGATGCCGGCGGCACGGCCAACCGCTCCATCCAATCCCGCGACCTTGCGGAAGCGCTGCGCGTGCGTGGGGTCAACGCGGCGCTACCCGAAACCTATGACGCGCTGGGCGCGGAGCTGCTCGCTGCCGCCCGGCCGGGCGACACGATCCTGCTCATGGGCGCGCGCGATCCGCGCCTGCCGGTTTTTGCCGCCGAAATCGCCGCGCGCTGCGCGGCTCGCCAGGAGACGCCATGATCGAACCCGCCCAGCTCACGCCGCCGAATGAGGAATATCAGATTTTTGAAATCCGCCCCTCGTGGCT
>MWEZ01000231.1 GCA_002071335.1 Verrucomicrobia bacterium ADurb.Bin018 | reverse complement strand
CTATGCGGGCGGCACCGTGGCGGTCAATTCCGTGCAGGCGCAGCTTTCGCCTGTTTTGATCTTCGCGGCGACGGGGATTCCGTTCACGTTAGGAACGAACGCGCTCAATACGGTCTTTACCGATCCCTTCGGACGCTCCACCAACCGAGAAACGTCGGTCGTTGTGACCCGGAAGGCCTACCAGTACGACGCCAACGGCAATCTCACCAACGATAGCCGTCTCGCCTACTTCTGGAACGACGAAAACCGGCTTGTCGCCGTGCGCAGCGCGAAAACAGGAGCACTGATTCAGGAAAACCGGTATGACGGCCTTGGCCGTCGCCGGGAACGCATACAGATTTCTGTAGCCGGGGGCGATGACCCCGGGTCCACCAATCGTTATCTATACCAGAATTGGCTGGTGCTGGCGGTGACGGATGGGACTGGGAACGTGCTGGAGACCTACACCCACGGTGCCGATCTGTCCGGGCAAGTCGGTGGTGACGCGGGCGGCATCGGCGGGATACTGGCCACTACCGAATCTGGCACCCCAGCGTTCTGTCACTACGACTTCAACGGAAATGTCGTCCAAGTGAGCGGCAGCAACCAAACCCAACTGGCGAAGTACACTTACTCCCCCTTCGGCGAGGTGTTGCTGAAGGAGGGTGCGTTTACCCCCCGCTATCAATTCAGCACCAAGGAATACGACCCTCTAACTGGACTGAACTACTACGGCTACAGATTCTACAGCCCGGGATTGGGTAGGTGGCTTAACCGAGATCCTGCAGACGAATGGGGTGGGATGAATTTATATGCGTTTGTTGCCAACACTCCTATTAACGAATTAGATATACATGGTCTTTTCTGTTTTTGGCGATGGATAAAGGGACGCGCTGCAGTCTGGACATGTATCCCCGATCCCCCGCAACCTGATCCAGGCGTATGCTTGTACAATGTCCTTTGTGATACGCTGCACCACAAACAGGAGATATGGATTCAGGGATGTGAGTGCAAAGTGACGTGCATCTATGACTGCGTTTTGGAGCATACCGGAATATGTGGCGATGAATGGTTCAAATATCGCGCAGGGAGACAACATCCGACGGCAACTAGGAGCAGGTCTTATGATGCTGGCACAGCTAAAGACTGCCCAGATTGTCCGTCAATATACGATGGTGGTATGGAGTGGCTATAAAGGAGTGATTCATGGATATCTTTTTAAGCCTATTGATTGTCATATTTAGAGGTCTATTGTTTTTATGTGTATTGCCGGTCGTGCTTGTATTGATATCACCGGTCGTTTTAATTTATGCATGGTTTAAGGAGGGTTCATATTGGGGGTCTGTTCGGAGAGTCTATTCGGGTATTATTGACACTTGGGTTGAACTGTCATCGCAAGTTCCTTAGATGCCGCTCGCCCGCGTGGGCGGGCTTCGCGGGGCTATAGGCGCACCCAAGGACCGCGCCAACGCGAAGCCGCGTTGGCACGGAAAGGGGTCGGTCCTATAAATTAATAAAGGGGTTATCCATTAGAGGTTTTGGTTCCTCCTGAGGCGCATGTACCACAAACACATAAGTTCCAATGAAGGCTCTAGATCAATAGATTATTTATCATAAAAATGTGGGCGGACAAAATGCGTGACGATGCCACTGGCAATCCTGTAAAGCAGGACAAAAACGGACTGGTGTTCAGCAACTCCTTCAACCACCTCAATCAGAACGTCGCCACCGTTCCCGGAGGCTCGCTGGCTGTGTTGGGGCGGGTCAACTACGCGGGCGGCACCGTGACGGTCAATTCTGTGCAGGCGCAACTCACGCCCGATTTGATCTTCGCCGCAATTGGGCTCCCATTTTCGCTCGGAACCAATGCGCTGGACACCGTTTTTACCGATCCCTTCGGACGCTCCACCAATCGGCAGACTTCCGTAGTGGTGTCCCAGAATGCCTATGGATACGACGCCAACGGGAATCTGACAAATGATGGACGTCACGCCTACTTCTGGAACGACGAGAATCGGCTCGTCGCCGTCCGCGATGCCAAGACCGGCGCTTTGCTCCAGGAAAACCATTATGACGGCCTCGGCCGCCGCCGGGAACGCATACAGTCTGCTATAGCCGGGGGCGATGACCCCGGTTCAACCAACCGCTACTTTTATCAGGGCTGGCTAGTGCTGACAGTGACGGATGGCGAGGGGAACGTGCTCGAAACCTACACCAACGGTGCCGATCTGTCCGGAAGGGTCGGCGGCGGGGCGGGCGGCATTGGCGGCATCTTGGCCTCGACGCAGGCGGGGGGCGCGGTGTATTACCACTACGACTTCAACGGCAACATTGTTCAGGTCAGTTCAAACAATCAAACCCAACTGGCGAAGTACACCTACAGCCCCTTTGGCGAGGTTATGCTGAAGGAGGGTGCGTTTACCCCCCGCTATCAATTCAGCACCAAGGAATATGATGCTTTATCCAAGCTGAACTATTACGGCTATCGTTACTACGGCCCTCAAATGGGACGATGGATCAATAGGGATAGGATTCGAGAGCGTGGAGGGATCAATCTATATTCAGGAAAGGGGTCGGTCCTATAAATTAATAAAGGGGTTATCCATTAGAGGTTCCGGTCAAACACAAAAAGTCCCTTCCAGCCGAAAATGCGTTCATCCAACAGAGGCTTTGAGGTTGACTTCCGCCCATTCCGAGGCCAGCATATGTCTTGTACAAATTGACGCTATGATGAATGTCCACACCTACATCTACTCCTACGAGTACGACGACGAAGGCCGGCTGATCCGCGAAAGCGAAATCCTCGCCGCCATGGGCAGCGGCCTCACCACGCGCGATATCGCCGAAAAATTCGGCCTCAGTGGCCGCACGGTGGAAGTCCACCGCGGCAACATCAAGCGCAAGCTCGGCTGCCATTCCCTCGCGGAAATGATGATCAAGGCTGCCGAATTCCGCCGCGCGCAGGATGCCGCCCTCCAGCCGCCCGCGCTCTAATTCACCGCCCCGCCCACGCCGCTAGGGTTGAAATTGCCGTCCGGTTGGGGCATAGTCCGCCTCCAACAAGCCTAGCGCCGGCTTAGCTCAGTTGGCAGAGCAGCTGATTTGTAATCAGCAGGTCATCGGTTCGAGTCCGATCGCCGGCTCCATGGCGAGGGCAAAGGAACAAACACA
>MWEZ01000230.1 GCA_002071335.1 Verrucomicrobia bacterium ADurb.Bin018 | reverse complement strand
GCGCCACCACCGGAGAATGGGCATGAGGACATTCATTCTGGCTCTTGACCAAGGTACGACCAGTTCGCGCGCGCTTTTGTTTGACCGCGATTTGCAGCCTTGCGCCACGGCCCAGCAGGAGTTCCCGCAGCTCTATCCGCAACCGGGCTGGGTGGAGCACGATCCGGACGTCATCTGGCAATCGCAGTATGCCGTGATGGAAGCGGCGCTGGCGCAAGCGGGTTGTTCGCCAGCAGATGTGGCCGCGCTGGCCGTGGCCAACCAGCGCGAAACCGTGGTGGTGTGGGACCGGCGCACCGGGAAGCCCATCCACAACGCGATCGTCTGGCAATGCCGGCGCACAGCCGCCGCTTGTGCCGCACTGCAAGAACAAGGACTGGCCGAGACCATTCGCGCCAAAACCGGCCTGGTGCTGGATGCGTATTTTTCGGCCACCAAGATTCAATGGATTCTCGACCATGTGGCGGGGGCGCGCGCCGCGGCGCAACGCGGCGAGCTGCTCTGCGGCACGATTGACACTTGGCTCATCTGGAAACTTTCGGGCGGCCACCGCCACGTGACCGACTTCACCAACGCGGCGCGCACGTTGTTGTTCAATATCCATACGCTGCAGTGGGACCCCGAACTGTTGGAGCTTTTCGATATCCCCGCCGCGATGCTGCCCGAGGTGCTGCCCTCCTCCGGAATCGCCGCCACTTGCGCGCTGCCGGGTTGGGCCGCGCACAACATTCCAATTGCCGGCATTGCCGGCGATCAGCAGGCCGCACTATTCGGTCAGGGGTGCTTTGAACCGGGCCAAGCCAAAAACACCTACGGCACGGGCTGCTTCCTCCTGATGAACACCGGCGAACAGGCGGTGGAATCGCGGCACGGCCTGCTGACGACCCTTTCCGCGCAAACCGCGCCCGGCGCCCCGGCCTATGCGTTGGAAGGCAGCGTGTTCATTGGCGGCGCGGTTCTCCAATGGCTGCGCGATGAACTCGGCATTTTGGCCAACGCGGCAGAGTCGGCGGCCATCGCGGCCGCGTTGCCAGACACCGGCGGAGTGTATCTGGTGCCGGCCTTCGCGGGGTTGGGCGCGCCGTATTGGGACATGTATGCGCGTGGCACGCTGGTGGGGCTGACACGCGGCACCGGCCGCCCGCACATCATTCGCGCGGCGTTGGAAGCCATCGCCTATCAGTGCGCGGATGTCGTGACTGCCATGGAGAAAGATGCCGGCCGGCCGCTGGCGGTACTGCGCGTGGATGGCGGGGCTTCGGCCAACCCCTTCCTGATGCAATTTCAGGCGGATGTTTTATCGTGCCGTATCGAACGCCCGGCCTGCATGGAAACCACGGCGCAAGGCGCGGCAGCGTTGGCGGCCATCGCGCTTGGCTGGCACACCCCGGCCGACCTTGCCCGCCGGCCAACAGCGCGCAACTTCACGCCCGCCATGCCGGCTGCGCGCCGCGAACAATTGCTGGCCGGTTGGCATCAGGCCGTATCGCGCGCCACCGGCTGGGCCACACCGATTGCAACCTCAACACCCACACCCCCATGAACCATGAATCGGAGAATGCCATGAAAACCAATTGCCGTTTGCTTGCCCTGCTGACGCTTTGCCTGCTGGCCGCGAGCTGTATGTTTCCGGCGCTGGCGCCATGGTTGACGGATGAAACCAAAGTCGCGGCTCCCGATCTGGCCGGCACCTGGCACGATGCGGACATTCCCTGCACCGTTTTCTTTCGCCCGGCCGAGACCAATGGCGACTATCAGGTGCTTATGGTCAACAACTTGAAGGACACCAGCCGCTTTGCGGCCAGCCTGCACCGGGTGGCAGATCACCTGTTGTTGGCCGTGGGCCACGAAAATCCGGAAGACTTGGACACGTTCACATTGCTCCCCAGTTATTTTCTTTTCCAGGTGGAAGTGGCGGATGACGTGCTGCGCTTATACGGGTTGAATCTGCAAAACTTCCGTGATCGCGCGTTGCGGGCCGGATTGGCCGTCGTACCGCGGGGCGCGCAGGGAAATGATGAGGTGCTGGCCTCGCCCACGGAAGCCATCGCCGCGTTTGTGCAGGACCAGTTGGCGGAGCCGGACTTTTTCGACACCACCCCGCTGTACACGTTCCACAAGCTAACGGCGCAGCCGTAGCCGGGGCTTTTTTCTTCGCCAGAAACGCGGATTTATACGCATTTATTTTTTTACATATTTTACTATTGACATATTTCCATAATGATATATGTTGGGCGGCATGAAAACGAATTCCACTCCCTGCCCACCGTTGGTTTCGATTGCGGACATGGCGCGCATGGCCAAGGTTCTCAAACTGTTGGCCCACCCGTACCGCTTGAAGATTGTGGACATTTTGGACCGCGAAAAAGCGGTGCCGGTGCACACCCTGACCCAGCAACTGCGCCAGCCGCAGGCGCTGGTCTCCAACCACCTGCGCAAGATGCTGCAGGCAGGGCTGGTGGCGCGCGAGCGGCGCGGCAAGGAAGTTTGGTATTCCGTGGGCGACCGGCGGTCGCTCACCATTTTGAACTGCATGCGGGCGAAGAAAGGAGTGGCTTGATGAAGACGATGTTATTCCGAGGATTGATGGTGGCGGCGGCGCTGGCGTTGGCGCCCGCGGCACAGGCGGTCACGTTGGAGCAGGCGGTGCAAGCCGCGCTGGACAACTCCCCCACCCTGCAGGCGGCGACCGCCAAAATTGATGCGGCCCAAGCCATGCTGCGACAGGCCAAATCCTATTATTATCCGTCGGTCGGACTGGCGGCCAACTACTCCGTGAGCGACAACCCCATTCAGACCTTCATGATGGAGCTGAACCAACGGCAGATGAACATGATGGCCCCCGACTTCGACCCGAATGACCCGGAGGACACCGACAACCTGCGCGGCTCCATCACGGCGCAATGGCGGTTGTTCGACGTGCAACGCGCGGCCGGCAACGCGATGGCGCGGCTGGGCTCCCAAGCCAGCGCCGAGGCCTTCGCCGCCGCCCGCAACCAGTTGGTGCACGATGTCACGCGCGGCTTTTATGGCGTTTTGCAGGCGCAGGCTTTTGCCGCGGTGCAGGAGCAGGCGGTGCAGAGCATCGAGGAGAGCCTCCGCGTGGCCCGCGAGCGTTTCGAGGCCGGCGGCGCGGTCAAAACCGACGTGCTCAA
>MWEZ01000229.1 GCA_002071335.1 Verrucomicrobia bacterium ADurb.Bin018 | reverse complement strand
ATTCACCAATCGCCCAAAGTGAAAAGTGCGACTTTGCTAACTACAAAAAAGTGCGGGTTTGAAAACTACACGGCAGCGTAAATCTTCATGGTTGACGGGTCGTGCAGATAAAGTAAGATACCCTTCAAGACTACCGATAAAGGAGACCCGTCATTATGAAGCGCAAGTCCGTTGGTTTTACCCTGATCGAACTGCTGGTGGTAATCGCCATCATCGCCATGCTCGCCGCCATTCTCGTCCCTGCCGTCAACAAGGCGCTGGTCAGTGCGGCCATGGTGCAGACCACCTCCAATGGCGCGAATATCTATAAGTCGGCCTTTGCGGGGCAAATGGATGACGTGGTGCTCGGCGGTGGTTATTCCGCTTGGCCTTCCAATGCCGTCACTTCCACCGAATATTTCATCAGCTTGGTCACCTCCGGCGTCATGACGGTGTCCTTCGACTTCTTCTCCGCCCGCGGCCTTCCCGCGCGCAAAACATCCGATCCCAGCCAGTTTGACGGGGCAGGCAATGCGTGGAATTTGGTCAATTACCTTTCCGACCCCAAGGAAGGCACAACTTGGCTCTACACTCGCAATGGCCCTGATGCCGTGCCCATGAACAACAGCCCGATCCAGCTCAAGGCCGATACCGAACCTTTCCGGGATGCCGGCATGGTGGTCGTACTCAAGGGCGGTTCGGCATTTTCCATCAAGACCAAGCAATTGACGGGCGAATACATGAACCCCGCTCAGGATAGTGCGGCGACCCTGCAAGTCGTCGGTCCATAAGGTCGGATTTGGTCTGGATGAGGCCGGGACACCTTGCGCGGTCCCGGCCTTTTCTGTTGAATAGGGTGGCAAGGCGTGGCGTGGCCATTGACTGAAACGCCCGCCAAGGGAGAGAAGTACGCATGGCGCGGTTGATCATTCGCGGAGGAAAGGCCATCACGGGAACCTTCCGCCCGTTGGGCAACAAAAATGCCGTGCTGCCCATGTTGGCCGCCAGCGTCCTCACGGATGAACCCCTGACACTCGACAACGTGCCGCAGATTCTCGATGTCGAGAACATGCTCAAGCTGCTGGCCGGCCTCGGCGTGGTCATTTCCCGCCGCGGGCATTCCGTCACATTGTGCGCGCGCGGGCTGCACACCACCACGCTGGACCCCGCCCTTTGCGCCAAAGTCCGCGGCTCCATTTTGCTGGCCGGTCCCTTGGCCGCGCGCCATGGCCGTGCCATCCTGTCCGCACCGGGCGGCGATGTCATCGGCCGCCGCCGGCTCGATACCCACTTCGAGGGTCTCGCCCAACTCGGCATCCGCATGCAGTGGCACAACAACACCTTCCATCTCACCCGCCGCCGCCTGCGCGGCGCGGAATTGCTGCTCGACGAAGCCAGCGTCACCGCCACCGAAAATATCCTGATGGCCGCCACGCTTGCCCCCGGCCGAACCACGATTTTCAATGCCGCCTGTGAGCCGCACGTGCAGGACCTCGGCAATCTGCTCACCAAAATGGGCGCACGAATTACCGGACTGGGCACCAACCGCCTCGAAGTCGAAGGGGTCAAAACTCTCCGCGGTGCGCGCCATCGTGTCGGACCGGATTATATCGAGATCGGCAGTGTGCTGGCGGCCGCCGCCGCCACCGGCGGCGCTCTCACCGTCACCGAATTGCCCGATGCCACCACCTTGCAAGTGATGCAGCGCGCGTTTGGCCGGCTGGGTGTCACTTGGCGCGTGGCCGACAGCCGGCTGATTCTTCCTGCCCGCCAACGCCTGCGCGTCCAACAGGATTTGGGCGGCGCCATTCCCAAGATGGAAGATGGCATCTGGCCGGCCATCCCGTCCGATCTGCTTAGCGTGGCGCTCGTTCTCGCCACCCAGACCAAGGGCGAGATTCTATTTTTTGAAAAACTGTTCGAAAGCCGGATGTATTTTGTGGACCGACTGCTGGAAATGGGCGCCACGCTTGTGCAATGCGATCCGCACCGCGTGGTGGTCAGCGGCCCTGCCAAACTCCGCGCCCAGCACATTACCAGCCCGGACATCCGCGCCGGCATGGCGCTGATCATCGCTGCCTTGTGCGCCAAAGGCACCACTGTCATCGAGCAAGCCGAGATGGTGGACCGCGGCTATGAACGCATCGAAGCGCGGTTGCGCGCGCTGGGCGCGGATATCCGCCGCGCCGAGTAGATACTCCCCGGTTGATTTACGCGTCCGGCTCCGGCCGCCGTCGCAGCGCCTTCTTGGCCCCATGCTTTTTCTTGTTGTCCACCATGATGGCCGTTTGCCGGCGCGAACGCCGCCGCTTCTGGCGGCGAATCTTTTCGCGTGCCTGTTGCCGGGCGTTTTTTTCCCCGTGAATTTTCGCGGCAACTTTTTCACAAAGCTCCCGCCGTGCCAAAAACCGGTTCAGCGCCTGCGAGCGCTCTCGCCCGCAACGCACTTCACAGCCGCTGGGCTTGTGCCGTAAGCAAACGCTGGAAGCGGTCTTGTTTGTTTTCTGCCCGCCCGGCCCCCCGCCGCGAATGAACCACTCCTCCACCTCTTCCTCGTGAATGCCCAACTCCGCCATCCGCCGCAGCAACGCGGCTTCTTTTTCGACGCTGACCGGATATTGACCCATGGCAGGAAAAGCCTAGTTCAGTTTCTCCCAAATGAAAACGGAAAAGCCGCTTCACATATTGCAAAAAGTGAATTCACTTATTGCAATAAGTGAAACATTCGCTTTGCGTTATAGGTGCTAATAAAATGGAGGCATTTCAGTTTTTCTGCGCCAAAATCTGCTGCAAAGGTTGCAATTCGTGCAGGCGCAGGATGGCGGCTCCGTTGCGCCATGCTGCGTGTGCCAAGACTGCACTGGCCTGGTCACGATCAGCGTCGGGATACAGGTGTCGCACTACCCGCTTGCGCGACAGCCCGATCAAAACGGGCAATCCCAATTCTAGTAGCGGGTCCAAATCCGCCAAGATGGCGGCATCCTGTGGACGGGTTGTTCCGAATCCGATTCCCGGGTCAATCACAATGCGTTCAGGGGAAATCCCGATTTGCGCAATGTGGGACGTCAGCCAGTTGGCGATGGCTGCCGATGGATGCGCCTCTTCTTCCGGCAATTCGTGGGCGATGCCGTGCATCAAAATTACAGGGAAGTGCCCCGCCCGCGCAAAATCCAACATTCCGGGCCGCGTGAGGGCAGCCACGTCATTGAGAATCGTGGCG
>MWEZ01000228.1 GCA_002071335.1 Verrucomicrobia bacterium ADurb.Bin018 | reverse complement strand
CCCCCACCGATCTGCGCGTGCTCGCGTTGGCCGAACGGGCGGAATGCTCTTTTTTTCAAGCGTTGGCTCAGGATGAAATCCAGTTGCCCGGCGACCGCTGGCGCATCATCGCGTGGGACCCGGATGGCGGCGTCAAAGTACGCCACCTCCCCGATGCCCGCGAGCTTTGGATTATTGCGGGCCGTCAATTTGTGACGGCCGAGCGCCTCGAACTGTGCGCGTTGGGTAGCGATGCCCCCCATGCCGACGGCCAGCCAGCCGTGGAGCTCGCCCGCGCTATTTTGACGGCCGGCGGTCTCCCCGCACTCAACTGGGCACCGGGCAAATGGTTGTTCGCGCGCGGCAAAACCGTGAAGGCCTTGCTGCAGACTTTTTCGCCGACGCAACTGGTGCTGGTGGATTCCTCGCTGCGGCCATTTGGCTGGCCCGCGCCCGCAGCCTTCCGTTCTGCGCGCCGGGCGGGCCGCGCCGTGTTGGCCGGCTCCGATCCGCTACCCTTCGGCGGCGAAGAAATTCGCGCCGGCTCCTACCATTGCACGTTTACCATGCCCGCGCTGGCCGATGCCGCCCGCTTGGTGGCCGAACTCAAAACCGCGCTCGCCAACGGCCCAAAAGACTTGCGTTGGCAAGGCCGCCGTGGCACTCCCGCCACCGTTTGGCAACGCCTGCGCCGCAACGCCAAAGTTCCCCCGCCCGCAACATGAAAGGTAAATCCGCCATGACCATGCCCGCTTGGTTTTTCTGGGCCCTGCTCTCGGCCGTATTCGCCGCCGGCACCGCCATCTTTGCCAAAATCGGCATCCGCGGAGTGGATTCCGATCTGGCCACCCTGGTGCGGACATTTATCATTTTCTTTGTGCTGATGGCCTACGTGGCCGCGTTGGGCAAATGGAGCAACCCGCTGCACCTGCCCGGCAAAACATGGCTTTTTTTGACGCTCTCCGCGCTGGCCACCGGCGCGTCGTGGGTGTGCTATTTCCGTGCGCTACAAATCGGCGAGGCTTCCAAGGTCGCGCCGGTGGATAAGTTCAGCGTGGTGCTGGTGGCTTTGTTTGCGTTTGTATTTTTGGGCGAGAGGCCCAGCCTGCGCGAATGGTCAGGCATTGCCTGCGTGGCGCTGGGCGTGGTGATTCTGGCGCTCAAAAAGTAGCCCCCCGCACGCCCAAAAACACACGCTTCAGCGCGTGGGGCCCCAATGCGCGCCCAGTGGCCAATACACAAAGAAGGATGGCCCGACTAACGCCTGCTCTGTCACCGGGCCAAAATACCGGCCGTCCAAGCTGGAATAGGTGTTGTCGCCAAACGGCAAAAATTGCTTTTCGCCCACCGGCAGCTCGGATTCCGCCGCGTTGAGCAGCGCGCCGGGCCGCGTGACATAACCGTGATATTGCGGATCCTGCACCAACCGCTGGAAGGGTTCCGGCGCGGTAATCTCCACGCCATCCGCCACCAAGTGCCGCCCGCGGATGGCAATGGTTTCGCCGGGCAGTCCCGCCAATCGCTTGATGTAAAAACTGTTGGGCACAATGCCCAGCCGCTCTTTGCCCGGTATATAGTTGGTGTCAAAAACCACAATGTCCCCGCGCCGCGGACGCTGGTAGTTGTATTTGACCTTGTTGACAAAAATATGGTCGCCCTGCCGTACGCGGCCGGACGCGATCAGCTGGCCTTTGGCCACGCGTTCGCCCGGCTGCGCGTGGAGTTTCATGCTGCGCGCCGGATCCACTTGGGCGCTGTCGGGCAGCATGGCCAATCGCAACGGGTACAGCTCCAACCCGATGCGGTAGGTGAATTGGTCGTTCACTATTCCGGCATATTCCAGCCGCCCGGAATTGCGCGCGCGGACCTCCACATAGCGCTCGCCAAACAGGGCCAACCCCACCAGATTGAACGGCAGCCGGTCGTACCACCGCTGGCCATCCTGCGGCGTGGCGGTCACCCCGTTGAGCGTGGGCTGCATGGAGCCCGTGGGGATTTTGAACGGCTGGATGAAATACGTGCGGCAGGCCATCGCCAACGCAATGGCCACCACAAGAACTTCCACGTTTTCGCGCCATTTCGGGAACGGATGCGGCGGCAGCAGTTGTTCCGCGGCGGCCAGCGCCTCTTCGCATGCGGCTTCCATTGCGGCCCAATCCCGCGCCGCCCAGCATTGCTCCAACCGGCCATCCGCCGCGCGGGCCGCCGCCACGTGCTCCGCGGGGGCGATGTCCTCGCGCATGTTCAGCGCATGGCGCACCACATGCTGCGCCTGCTGCACGTTTTTTTTCCATCGCCGCCGGGCCAGAAAATTCATGAGCGCCCCTATTGCTTGCTCTTGAGCACCGCAATAAAGGCCTCTTGCGGAATGCCCACCTTGCCAAATTGCTTCATGCGCTTTTTGCCTTCTTTTTGCTTTTCCAGCAGCTTGCGCTTGCGCGTGATGTCGCCGCCGTAGCACTTGGCGGTCACGTCCTTGCGGTAAGGCCGCACTGTCGTGCGCGCGATGATCTTGGCGCCCAGCGCGGCTTGGATCGCAATGGCAAACTGTTGCGGCGGGATCAAATCCACCAGCACCTCGCAAATCTGCCGCCCGCGCGCTTCGGCTTTGTCGCGGTGCACAATGCAGGAAAACGCCTCCACCGGCTCTCCGTGCACCAGAATATCCAGCTTCACCAAATCGTCTTCACGGTAACCGGCCGGCTCATAATCCATCGAGGCATAGCCGCGCGAAATACTCTTCAGCCGGTCGTGGAAATCAATCAGGATTTCGTTGAGGGGAATGATGCACGTCAACATCACGCGCTTGGTATCGAGGCTTTCCGTGCGCTCAATCAGTCCGCGCTTGTCCATCACCAGCTTCATCATGTCGCCAATTTGTTCCCCGAGGCAAATCAGATACAATTTGACGATGGGTTCTTCAATGGCCTCAAACTCGGTGGGATCCGGCAGGAATACCGGGTTGTCCACTTCGCGCACCGCGCCGTCATTCATGCGCACGCGGTACACCACGCCCGGATAGGTGGCGATGATGTCGCAGTCGTATTCCCGGCGCAGGCGCTCCTGCACGATTTCCATGTGCAAAAGCCCCAAAAACCCGCAACGGAACCCAAAACCCAGCGCCACGCTGGACTCGGTTTGATAGTGGAAAGAGCTGTCGTTCAAGGCCAGCTTTTCGAGTGAAAACTTCAGCTTTTCGTAGTCATCCGCATCCACCGGATAAAGCCCGGTGAA
>MWEZ01000227.1 GCA_002071335.1 Verrucomicrobia bacterium ADurb.Bin018 | reverse complement strand
ATGCTTGGCTGGCGGGACACGGACTCCCCACCAGTACAGACGGGGGCAGTGTGGCGCCTAACGGCTACACCTACTACGAGTCGTACATGATGAATCTGGACCCGAATGACGCCAATACCCCGGCCTTCTTGATGGTGCACGGTCTGACCAAGCCCTTCAGCTTCAACGCGCCGGCGGATGGCCGCCAGTACATGGTGCAGTTCACCACCAACCTGTTCAGCCCATTCCGCGACATTGGGCAGGGGGTGGACGTGGGCCATGAAATTGATGTGAACACAAATGCCCAAGGTTTCTTCCGTGTGCGTTTCTATGATGCAGTGGCAGAAAACGAGCATGTGACCGTGAGCGCGACTCCGGGTGCGGGTAGCTTCACAAATCCGGCGGGCATTACCGTCACGCTGCATGTCAGCGGAGTGAATGTCATCACCTCGACGTACGCGGTGGCCGGCGGCGCGCCCGCGGGGTTCACCAACGGCCAGCAAATCACGATCGGCACCGGCTGGACGAACGGCCAGAGCGCACTGCTGACCCTTTATGGCCGTACCAAGACCGGGATCACGTCTGACAAGCAGTATCGCTACACCTACGTTGAGCCAAGCGGCGTGGCGATGACCCATGTGGGCGGCACGCACCACTGGGTCAGCGACGAAGGACAGGTGTTTATCAACTCCGCCGGATATCCGGAAGGGGCGTCAACGGAGGCCTATGTAGTGTACTGCATCAATCCGCCCTGTGAGGGTGCCTGGCCTCTGATTCCGATGGAGCGCATCCCGGACTGGGAAAACGGCGACTGGTGGCACAAGGATCTGGGCATCCTGCCCAACGGGACGGTCCTGCAGTTTGCCGTCATGATGAGGGATGGATTCGGCACCGAGTTCTGGGATAACAACAATGGCCCGGACTATACAGTGACGATCCAGTCCGGCGGCGGCGGTAGTGGGGGCGGCGACAAGCCGTATTCCACCAACCCCACCAAGGGCAAGCGCGGCACGATGACCATTGACGGCTCGCCCAGCGGCTGGACGGATGAACATCTGATTGCGCTGGACATGGCGAATGATGATCCGCGCTCGCTCGGCGACAACTGGACAATGCATGAGGCGCCGATTGACCTTACCCACATGTGGGCGGCGTGGGATGACAACAACCTCTACATTGCGTGGCAATATGTGGACGTGACGGACATCATTGATCCGGCCAACGCAGGCAGCGCCGGCGGCGGCAAGATTTCCAACAACGACGGTATTCTGCAGTGGATCGTACTGGACACCATAGCCAGCCAGGGCGCCACCTCCGACATGTGGGCCAAGAAGAGTAGTTGGACCGGTCCCAACAAGCCGGATTACCAAATCTATCTGGCAGGCAGCCTGTGGCAGGGCTACATCTCACGCGCGGTGGGCGGCGTGTTCCCCGTGGATGATGGCGGGGTGAACTACAACACCATCGCCGCGGCGGGCATTACTGTGGCCAAGGGCAGTACCTTCGGCGGCACCAGCCTCTGGGGCGTGGGCGACGCGGATCACAGGAAGAACGGCGACGCCCCCAACCGTAACTTCCTCGCGGAAGGGCACAGCACCGCCCGCGACAGCTTCTACGAGATGAGCATTCCGCTGAGCTATCTCAACATCACGGCGGCCCAGCTCGATTCCGGTGCAGGCGTGGGGATCATGATTGGCGGCGGTTCCACCTCCAGCATGGACTCCATCCCGCACGATGAAACCACGTTGGACACCCCCGGCGTCGAAAGTTACAACTCGTCGTTCGAGTGGGGCGATAGCGATATCTTCACCACGCCTTTTGCGCGTATCGGTCACTAATTGATTGTGGCGGGCGGGTTGTTCAGCCAACTCGCCCGCCCACAAGTCCATGCGTCCGCGTATGCTTGGCGATGGTCCGGCTGCGTGGCTTGCCGATGGCGGGGATTGCGTGGCGCTTATTTATCGCGCTTATAAACCGGATTGCCTTCGGCATCTACGCCATAAATGGGGAAGCCGCGATCATCAAAGCCAATCAAGTGTTCTTTGGTGGCGCGGTCATGGAGCCGGCGGCTTTCGTCCAAGACTGCGCGCCCGGGATCGTTGGGGTCCTGCGTCGTCTGATGGCCGCAACCGCAACCGCTGGCGAAGCCCAGTCCACATAATAATAGGACTGTCCGCAGCATCCACTTCATGCAGGCATTCTAACAAATCCCGCGTGTCGGCACACGGGAAAAACACGACGATTTGCTTTTGCCGCCAAAAGGGGTAGCTTGGTTTTTCCGCAAGTAGATCGTGTACGGAAGAGGATGGATGGCCATGGATAGTCAAAACGCACAACAGGGAAACTCCGAAAATCCGGCGCCGGAAAAAATGGTGGTGGTGGTGGATGAGCCGCTGGTGCCGCCTTTTTGGGGCGCGCAGGTGTGGGAGCCAACGATTGAAGAGGTCTATCCCCACATTGAACGGCTCTCGCTACTGGTAGGGCGCTGGGGTTTTAAAAAAGGCAACCTCCCGGAAGCGGAATACCGGCAAATCCTCGAAGGCGAAGCGCAAAGCCATTTTGAGCGGTTGAAGCGGGAAAATCTTGAGCGCCGGCTTTTGGTGCCGCGTGCGGCCGTGGCATGGCACACCTGCCGGCCAGAAGGCGACTCGTTGATCATGACCGCGCACGGGACCGGCAAAACGTATGTGCAGAATTTTCCCCGGCAGCAGATCAACGAGAAGCTGTGCTTATCCGACTTCTACCGCAAGGAGGGGGATATTCTGGGCTGCTTCACCGTGACAGTGGGCAGTGCGGAGGCCACCGCTGAAGTGTTGCGGATGAAAGAGGATGGGGAATACCAGAATTATTTCTTCTGGATGGGCTTTGCGGCAGAATATGCCGATGCGGTGGCGGAATGGGCGCACCGGAAAATGCTTGAGCCGCTGGGCGGGCGCAAAGGGGCGCGCTTCGGTCCGGGTTATCCGTCCTGCCCAGACACCGGTTTGAGCCGCACCATTGCCGAATTGACCGAAGCCTGGCGCATCGGCGTGACGGTGACCGATTCCAACATGCTTGAACCTGAAATGAGCACCAGTGCCGTGATGGCCCACCGGCCGCGCGCGCGAATCTTCAATCGCCTTGTATAACGCGCTGCCCGCGAGGGCGTGGCAAGCGTTTCAGGTCAATTGACAAAGTAACGGCGCAGTTTGGGGGTTATGGGCGGCAAGAGTTGTATGTTCCTGATTTTGAGTTGG
>MWEZ01000226.1 GCA_002071335.1 Verrucomicrobia bacterium ADurb.Bin018 | reverse complement strand
CGCGCCAGACCCCGCGAATTTACCAAGAATTTAGCAGGTCAATGCTTCATAACCTGCTTCTATGGGATGATAGTGAGTTTTATTCAGACATGTTTAAAACTTCGTGAAGCATCGCGCTACAGAGGAGAAGGAGTAGAAGACTTCGTGTTGGGTCTTCTCGCGCCCAACGTCGATGCAAGGATCTTCGAGATCGTGAGCTACTCCATCCTGAAATACTTCTACCACGACCAGGCGGTGTACTTCGGGTTCCAACTTGATGAGCTAGAGAAATCACCATTGATTCTCTACAAGACCGGACGGACGAACGCCAACGACGGCGGAATTGATTTCGTGATGAAGCCTCTTGGCCGATTTTTCCAAGTCACGGAGACGCTTGACGTTCGGAAATACTTCTTGGACATCGAAAAGATCGAAAGATATCCGATCACATTCGTGATAAAATCGGCGGACTCCATTGAAGAGTTGGCAAAGAATTTGCGGGAAGGGGCGGAACGCCAGTATTCGATCAAGGCCATTGTTGACAAGTACATGACCTGCATTGAGGAAGTCGTTAATATCCCGGTTCTCCAAGAACGGTTTCGTGTTGGGGTCGCGCAAGGTCATCTTGGTGCGATCATGGATGAGATTATTCGCCAGAGCAAGGTGGAGTTCAACTACGAGGAACCTAACGAGGATGATGTGGATGAGGAATGACTCGGCCAATAATCGCATGCAACGCTCCGGCGGTGCCGCGGTGCTACATCGGCGTGGTTAAAGCGAAACGTTGGTGCAGCAAGAGGAACGGAAGAAGGGAACAAGATAATGACATACCGAAACAAGACCTTCGTGTCATTCGACGGCGACAACGACATGCATTACTACAGACTGATGCAGGCATGGCACCAGAATGACGACTTCGACTTCAACTTCTACAATGCTCACGATATCAATACGGCACGCGATTCAAGCCAAGAAACATCCATCAAAGCGCAGCTTGCCGAGCGGATGCGTAATTCAAAGCTGTTCGTGCTCTTGGTCGGTGAGCGAACGAGATACCTGACAAAGTTTGTCCAATGGGAAATTGATCAGGCTATTTCGCGATCTTTGCCGATGATTGTTGTTAATCTAAACGCCCGTCGTTCGATGGACTCACTTAGATGTCCGACGACTGCACAGAATGCGTTAGCCGTTCACATATCATTCAATGCTGCCATCATGCAGCATGCGATGGACAATTGGCCGACAAGCCACGAGAAGCTTTCACGTGAAGGAAAGTTTGGGCCGTACTACTATCAGGACGACGTCTATACGAGGTTGGGTCTGTGACAATATCCGCAACATGTCATTATATGCGCCGCTGGCTCCGAAGTCTTGTCTCCGTCAAGGCTGTTGCAGCCCTGCTGAGTTCATTCGGTGCGCTCTGGCTGACTGTGGAGATTGCCACCTTCTTTCTAAAAGGGACCATATGGCCTGACCGCATTCGCGCTGCTTGGGTGTGGTTTGGTGGAATTGGCGTTATCGTTGCAGCGGTCCAATGCAAACCACCAAGAACTGTGGCCCACAAACTCAACGGACGGGATGTCACCATCCACATCACGATCGGCGACATATTTTCGATGCCGGGAGCTTTGATTGTCGGGTCCAATACAACATTTGACACGCGAATTGCCAATGAACTCATTGCCGCGAGCAGCATACAGGGCATCTTCACTAGGCGATACTATTCGAGTGAATCCCAACTGGACCAGGAATTGAGTGCCTCACTCACAGGTCATCCGTCTACAGAATTGAGCGGTCCTCGGATCGGCAAGAACCGTCGATACACATATGGAACTTGTGCTCGCCTGAGCCCAAAGGATCGCACCGCATACTTCGTCGCCATCGCCGATATCAACGAGCATGGTATCGCGTCATCTCACATCGAGGCCCTGAAAGACTCCCTTTCTCACCTCTGGGTGTTTATTGGAACCAGAGGAACAAAGGAACCCCTTATCATACCAATTCTAGGCACGGGGTTTTCGCGCCTCAGCCAAACGCGCGAGGAGATTGTTCACGAAATCATACGCTCATTTATTGCCGCGTGTTCGGAACGGACATTTGCCGATTCACTGACAATCGCTATTGCACCGCAAGATGTCGCCAAACACAGCATATCGTTGGACTGTCTCGGAGCCTTTCTCGCACATGAGTGTCGGTATGCCAGCTTTGGGAACAACTCACGTCCTGCCATAGGAACGCCAGCATGAAGGGTCCCAACAAGGAGGTGGTGCGTACCGGTGACCCGCGGTGGGCTCACCGTTCCGCACACCTCTGACGTTAAGCCGGAGACAATAATATGGCAAAGAATAAGCGCCCATCACGCAAAGACTCCGAACAAAAAATTGCCGAACACGGGACATGGACTGTGTGGCGAGGAAAATTGATCCCGTCAAGAGGACGTCCAGACAAAGTGTTCAGCTTGTTTCGAGTTGTCGCAGAGAAGATTCCATTTGAATGCCTTGCCAATGTGGAGAGAGACCTAAAGTCGCAGAAGCTTAAAAATAATGGGATCTATCTTGCTCATGATTCCATGGGGCATGCTCGATATGCTGGGCGCGGAGCAATATTCACAAGGCTCAAAGCGCGCAAGAAGGCTCATCCACATGAGTTACAATATTTTTCGTTCTACGTTATTGCCGATAAAAAGCACGAGCGAGAGGTTGAAACAGCCATTATTCGGGCAGCATCACCATTGCTTGAGTTTAACGAACGGAAAAAGAGACACACCATCGAGACTGGAAACATTCGCGATTACGAGGGTGGCACTTTCTTTTACGAGAGACAGCGTAAAAAGGGGAAGAAGAAGGCCTAACAACGCGATCCAGAGTGCCTTCTACGAGGCAAGTGCATTTTGAAAAAGTGATTGGGGCAGAGCGGGGGCGCGCCGCGGGGTGGCCGCGACTTGCGGGATCGTCCGCACGGGACAGACGGGAAGCGCAACCTCTTGGGCGGTCGGGATCGTCGTGGCGGCGTCCGGCCCTGCCCTCCGCATCCTAATATGAAGCCGACGCCCGCACCGGCGGGTGCGGCGCGGGCCGGGCTCCAGCGCCCGCCCCGCCTCCCCTTCATTCACCGGAGACAAAGGATATTACCACTACGCGCCACAAGCGGCTCGACGGTGAACCTGAGTTCGACACCTCTGAAATGGAAAGTCATAACTCCTTGGGACACAGGACGTGTATTTTTGAATTTTGCCGT
>MWEZ01000225.1 GCA_002071335.1 Verrucomicrobia bacterium ADurb.Bin018 | reverse complement strand
CGCCGGGCGCGATCGATGTCCTCGTGTCCTTGGCATGTGGACATCCGCTGAGCGCCGAGGGTGTCAGCGCTGCAGGGATGGTTTCCGATTCGGGCGAGCTGGAGGAGGCTCTCACCGCGCTCTGCGATCTCGGACTCACCACCGCGAGCGGCAAGCTGCCCAGGCTCATCCGTCAGGTGATCTTCGAGCACGGTCCCCGGCATCGTGTGGTCCCGAGGATCGCGGAGCGCTTGGCTGCGGCCGCGGTCGTTGGCAGTGACGTCGAGGATGCCTTGGGCGAGGACATGGCCCTGGCGGGGGTGACCGATGCCCGCTTGGCGGCCGGTCTGGAGCGGCAGGGGGATGGGGCGATGGCGCGCGACCCCCAGACGGCCGCTCGCAAGTTCGCCGCAGCCGTCGCCGTCGGAGGACCCTCCGCCCGACTGCACGCTCGGATGGCGGAGGCCTTGGTCCGAAGCGGTGACATCCACGGCGCACAGGAGGCGCTGGCTCCCTGGCACGACGTTTCTGCCAGCGGCCGCGACGAGCACGACATGCTCGACGTGGTGTCCACGGTCTCGGCCCTCCAAGGGCGCGCCCAGACTGCTGCCGATCTGTGGCTCTGGAGGATCGGGGAGGGCGCGGGCATGTCCGCGGAACAGGAGGCATTGGCCTGCTTGACCCTCATCGCGGTCGGTGACGGTCGGGCTGCGCGCGCGGTGATCCGGCAACCGGCATCCTCCTTGGCCTCTCCATCGGCTGCGGCGAGGCGTGAGATGGCCAGAGCGATGCTCGACTCCTTGGAGCCCGAACCCGCTCGTGCAGTGGCCCGGTTGATTCGCGCATCAGGAGAACTGGCGGCGGCCCAGGATCCAGGGTTGCTGCCCGACCATCCGGCGACTCTGGCCGCGCTCCTTGCCATCTCGATGGGTGACGTGGGCCTGGCTCGGACCGCCCTCGATTCCATGGTCAAGGGTGGGTTCGGTCCGCTCGACAAGGCACGTGCCCTCGTCCTGACAGCGTGGATCGACCTGTCCGAAGGGCATTACCAACGCGTCGAGGAGAGCCTGGCTCGCACCGACCTGGAGAGCCCGCGAGACGACGTGTGGTGGTGGGCCCTTCGACTCGGTCTGGCGCGACGTCGGGACGACCTGACCGGTCTCAGTGCGCTGTGGGGGCAGGCTCGATCGGTCCTCATGGCCACGCCGGTCAACCTGTGGAACATCCTTCCGATGGCCGAACTCGGGGTCACCGCCGCACGCCTTCACGAGGGCGAACTCGCCACTCCGATGTGGGAGGCGGGGACCGCAATCGTGGCAAGCCTCGGCGGTGTCGCTTGGGGACCGCCCTTCCACTGGGCAGGGATCCAAGCGGGGATCCTGGCATCGCGGCCCAAGGCGTTGGGACCACATGCCGCGGCGCTTGTCAGCGCCGCTCGAAGGAGCCACCATGCGTCCGTGCTGGCGGAGGCGGGACGAACATGGGTGGCGGTGCTCGCACGGGATGTGGACCGGTATGCCGTCGTGGAGGCCGCCATGGGCCTTGCCGGGATCAGTCAGGCCTGGGAAGGGGCGCGATTGGCTGCTCATGCCGCGGCCCGCGCCGCGGACCGCCGCGACACGGCGGTGCTCCTCGAGTGTGCTCGGGACCTGAAATTCCCCCAAGACGCACCCGACCCGAGCCGCACCGTGTCTTCAGGCAATGACCTTCCTGTCGGCGCGATCGAACTGACCGCTCGTGAGCGCGAGGTGACCGAGTTGGTCGTGGCCGGACTCACCTATCGTGAGGTGGCGTCGCGGCTGTTCCTCTCGGCGAAGACGGTGGAGCATCACATGGCCAGGATCAAGCGCCGCAGCGGCGCCGAAACCCGCGGTGAATTGCTGCATCGGCTGTCCATCACCATGTCGGCCTCTACGGGCAACCATGTCCGATCGGGCCTCGAATGAGCGCAGCGAGTCGCCTGTTGGCCGAGTTCCGTGATCAGGTGCGACTGCCACAGAGGGATGCCGGACCATCTGACATCATCGAACGCGTCGGTCGTGTCCTGCGCACCTACCCGGACAACCCTGAACGGGACGGTGCCTCGGTTGAGTCCCCCGAGGGTCTGGGAGCGACCGAGCAGGAGATCGAAGGGGCCATCGACACCCAGGTCGCCTTCTTCAGGGGGCGTGGACAGTCCTTCGAGTGGAAGACATACGCCGATGATCCTCCCGCCGATCTGGTCGATCGGCTGCGGCGCCGCGGTTTCGACGTCGGTGAGGTCGAGGTGGTGATGCTCGGCAACAGCGCGGATCTCATCCACGACGTGGACCCACCAGCGGGTCTGCTGATCAGGGAGTTCTGCGGAGACGACTGGGAGCGCGTACGGGTCCTCATGGACGAGGTGTGGGGCACGGGTGCGACTTGGGTCAACGACGCCATGCGTGCGGAGCAGGACTCCAACCCCGCCTTGCTCCGTCCGGTCCTCGTAGAAGAGACGGAAGGCGCGAAACGCGTTGTCTCGTATGCCGCGTTGCGACTCACGCCGGGCGTGGACTTCGCAGGGCTGTGGGGTGGGACGACCCACCCCAAGTGGAGGGGACGTGGCCTCTATCGGGCGCTCACGGCATACCGGGCAAAGCTCGCCCTGGCGGCCGGACACCCCTTCGTTCGCGTGGACACCGCCCCGGACAGCCGCCCGATCCTCACCCGTCTCGGCCTGCATCAGGTGACGACGACGACGCCGTGCGTGTTCGACCCCAGGGGATCATCCCGGTCAGGGTGAGGCCGGCGATCGGGACCAAGGGCCACCACCAGTTGACGCCACCCTTGTCGACGATCCCGAACATCGCCATGACGGCCAGCCCAGCGCACATCGCGACACAGGCCACGATCGAGAGCCAGGTCGGTGGTGACGGCCGGAGATCCTTGGCGGGGTTCTCGAAGCGGCCGAAGATGGCGATGAAGCCCACGGTGACCACCGCAAGCACCGCCCACCACACCGGCCTCGTCGCCCACCATGCACCGGACAAGGGCTCGGAGTGGAGGCCAAATCCTTTGAGCGCCAAGGAGATCCCGATGACCGCGACCATCGCGGTGAGGTGCCACAGGTAGAGGGTCATGATCCGTGCGTTGACCAAGATGGTGAAGCGCCACGGCTTCGGCCGCTGCAACCATCGCTGGAATGTCGGCTCGAGCGCGAGCAACAGCCCACCCTGCAGCAACCCGAGGAAGCCCATTGTCACGCGCGTCGGGAACGAGTT
>MWEZ01000224.1 GCA_002071335.1 Verrucomicrobia bacterium ADurb.Bin018 | reverse complement strand
GGACAACCATACGATTATGCGGGGCATTACTCTGCGCATGAGCGGCAACGGTTCTTACCAGTATGGATTTTGGCTGGGACCGGGAATTTACTACGGTCAGGCTGGTGCGGCGCCCATTTTTGACGGCGTGACGGTCGAAACCGGCGAGAGCGGAAATAATATTGCTTTTATGTGCTACGGCCCGGCCCCTGAACCCATCATTTTCAACAATTGCGTTTTTCGCGGCAAGCCCGGCAAATCAGTTCCAATGCGCGGAATTTATGCGATGGACAGTTCAGCCTTGCAGATCATCAACTGTTCGTTCCTGGACTTTCCTTCCGCTCCCTATGCCTACGGCGTTCAACTTCACTCGCGCTATCTTGCGGAAACAGGATTGGTGGAAATCGCAAATTGCCTGTGGGATTCGAGCTTCACCGCATCCAATCCAACCCCGCCATTCGTTAAGTACCTCCAGTTCACCAATTCCGCGCCCTATCTCGTTCACATCGCCGATTCCATCATGCCCGCCATGCCCACTTGGTTCCTGCCCGACGCTCAAACCAATCTCTATATTACCAACGCGCTGGTGGCTATGGGCGGGCATCTGCAAACCAATTCGCCGGGAATCGATGCCGGAGGGTCCACACTGACCTTGGCCGACTTCGAGGGGCAGCCACGCGATGCCACGCCCGACATCGGTGCGGATGAATATGCGGCGTTGGGCGCAGGCGACACCGACGGCGACGGTCTTTCGGATTCGTCGGAAGTGGATACTTATGGCACTGATCCTTACCGCGCGGATTCCGATGGCGACAATATTCCCGATGGCACCGAAGCGGCGGATGGCACCGATTTAACCGATCCGGCAAGCTATCGCTTCGAAGTGCTGGGCGTGGCTACGAACCAGACCGGCAATTCCTCGCCCGTTTGGATTTGCCGACGCTGGGGCGCGGGGGCTTGGGACACCAATACGGCAGCCATTGCCACCAACGGGAATTTCACTTTGGATGTAATGGCCACCAACCAAACCAACACCTTGAATGTGGGCGCGTTTTGCGACTACAACACGAACTGCCTGCCCGATGCAGTCGAGCCCGTATACTGGAAGACGGTTGCGGCAACCGGCTCCCTGATGCGCACCAGCTTTTTGCTCAAGGATTACGATGGGGATTATATCGACGACTGGCAGGAAGTGCTTTGCGGAACCGACCCCCTGTCCGCCAGCAACTACTGCGTTTCTGTTTCCGGGATTGTGACCAATGTCTATCTAGACACCGGGAATTTCTATGTTGGTCTCTCCCTTACCACCAATGCGGCAAGCATGGTCGCCGTTACGAATGTCGCTACGGACGGCACATTTGATTTTTCGCATGTTATTATGACCAACGCTTCGTCAATCCTTTACATCATGCATTATGACGATGTGAACACCAACGGCATGTGGGACACCACTGAACTGTATGGGTGGAACGCAACGAATCGGAGCAAAGGGCATACAATCTACTGGCCACTTGAAGCCCGCGACTACGACAACGATGACATGCCGGATTTCTGGGAGGCCCGTAAAAGTTTCAACTGGACCAATACGGCGGATTGCGTTGCGGATGCCGATTCGGATGGATTCTACAATGTGCTTGAATGTTGGATGAAGTCCGATCCCCATTCTGTCAACAATTCAAGCAATACGGCCATTCGCAATGCCATTGCCGCCGTGGATGAAAAGCTGGCCGGGCTCACACCTAGCGTAGCCTTGCCCATCTTCAGCGTCCAGGACCATGCTGCGACAAACTATGTGAGAAACACCAATTGCTGGGCCTACTCCTACGATCTGACTTGCTATAGTCCATGGAACAACACCAACACCAATGCGCCCTGGTACAGACCCGGGACGCTCATAAGTCCTCGCCATGTTATTTTTGCGGCACACTATGCGGCAGAGTCCAACAAGCTGATCCGCTTTGTAGATCGTCAAAACAATGTGGTTATTCGCCAAATTGTGAGAGTCATACCGCATCCCTCCTATCCAGGAACCAACGACTATGACTACCCAGATTTAGCAATTGGCCTTCTTGATTCGGATATCCCAACGAATCAAATTTCGTTTGCACAAGTATTGCCTGATAATTATACAAATTATTTGAGCCGGGGGACAAGATTGCCGTTACTAGGACTAAACCAGTTCCATAAGGCGTCGGTATTTGATTTCAAAGAAATCTCGGGGACATATTTCGACGCCACTATTCGCACTACGAGTAAGGGGCCAATTAATGAAACGCGGAATGGCTTCTATTCAGCCGTGTCTGGCGGCGATTCGGGCAGTCCATTTTTCATATTTCTCGATGGCAAGACCGTGTTAGTAACGGTATTAGCTCGAATTGATGGTTCCGGTCCCTCGGTAACCGCATTAAAGCATGATATTAATGCGATGATGACTGAATTAGGTGGCGGCTATCAGTTGACTGAGATCAACTTATCTACATTCCGGGCGCTAGACGAATAATGGTCATGCAAAGAGCACAATATGAAAATACAGCAGAGTTTGTTTGCGGGTATGATGGTCGTTTCGGTCTTTGCCGTCACGGCACAAGCCTTCCCCGTAGTTGAATGGAACACGGTAAGCCTTACATATGGCATGTTTAATTCAGTTCAGGGTCACTTTGGCCTGCACACAGAGAACCGCGATGGCGACGGTGCCAGCATTTTGGGGGGAGTGGAACAGGAAGCCGCAGGTCTTTGGACAATTTTAACGGCAACCGACGGGACCGCTGGAATTTCACAATGGTGGTTTCCCGTACAACTTGGTGAATTGATAGACATTGACTCTTTGGATGCAGCTGATCCTCTTGCCATTATCAACATCAGTCAAATTGAGTTCGGCAGCATTCAGTTGAATTATAATGAATCATATTACCTTGGATTTTGCGTCGGTTATCCTCAATGGGATTATGCCGAGTACGGGTGGGTGGAGTTGCTCTTTGACGGGGAAACGGTAAGCGCGGTGTCAAGCGCGACAGAGCGTACGGGATTAGGAATCTATGCGGGTACAGGAACGGCAATTCCAGAGCCGACGACCGCAGGATTATTGGTTCTCGGCGCAGGCGGATTGGCGTGGCGGCGGCGGATGCAGAAACGCGAGTAAAGCCGGTCCTCAAATATTATTTAGAACTCGGATTTAAGACGCGCGCGCCCCCACCCGAAGCCCGCAGGGCGGAAGAGCGCGGCAGAACGCCGCGAAGAACCCCGCCGATCTTCAC
>MWEZ01000223.1 GCA_002071335.1 Verrucomicrobia bacterium ADurb.Bin018 | reverse complement strand
AAAATCCTGACCTCTGAATTCTGACTTCTGACATCTGCCCGCGGCTGAACCCCGAACCCTGAACCCTTTTTCCACGTTGTGGAAAAAAGTTTTCCACAGTGTGGAAAATATGGGAAATTGCCGGCAAATCAATAGCAATGACCCGAGATATGACCACCGCACCGCAATTGTCCGTTTTGCTGCCGGCCTACAACGAGGAGGCCTGCATCGCCGATGTGGTCCGCGAAGTGGCGGACGTCCTGCGCGGCGTGGGGCGGCCGTTTGAAATAGTGGTGGTGGATGACGGCTCCACCGATGCCACCTCGGAGCGCCTCGGCGAGTTGCAAGCCGGCATTCCCGAACTGCGCGTACTGCGCCTCCGGCGTAATTCCGGCCAAAGCGCGGCGCTGGGCGCGGCCTTCCGCGCGGCGCGCGGCGAAATTTTCATCACGCTGGATGCCGACGGCCAAAACGATCCGGCCGATATTCCCGCGCTGCTGGCCCAGTTGGCCACGTGCGACCTCTGCTGCGGCTATCGCGCCAAGCGGCAGGACACGTGGTCCAAGCGCTTCGGCAGCCGCCTCGCCAACGCGGTGCGCAACCACGCGCTGCACGAAACCATCCGCGACACCGGCTGCACGTTGAAGGCGTTCCGCGCGGAATGGACGGCGGAGTTGCCGATGCAGTTCCGCGGGATGCACCGTTTTCTGCCCGCCTTGATGGCCATGGCCGGTGCGCGCATCGCGGAAATCCCGGTGAACCACCGCCCGCGCGCTGCCGGCCAAAGCAAATATACCAACTGGGGGCGGCTCAAAGAAACCTTGTGGGACCTGTGGGCGGTGCGCTGGATGCAAAAGCGCTACCGTTCGCGCGCCCTGGCCAGCGATTGATCC
Source organism: Verrucomicrobia bacterium ADurb.Bin018 (assembly GCA_002071335.1). Classification (GTDB taxonomy): domain Bacteria; phylum Verrucomicrobiota; class Kiritimatiellia; order CAIQIC01; family Lenti-01; genus CAZNGD01. The sequence goes on along the minus strand of MWEZ01000223.1, from coordinate 2,376 downwards.
GCGCCCCGCGCCCGCGCCGAGGGGGGTGCATTGCTTTTTTGCGCGGGGCATGGTAGGGATGGGCACGATTTTTTCCCGCAACCATGGAAACCTTGCGACATTTTCTCGATGTCTTGGCCAGCCCGATGGGCCTATTGGGCATGGCAGGGCAAGTGTTGTTTTTTTCGCGCTTTCTGGTGCAGTGGATCGCCTCGGAAAAAAAGGGCCGTTCCACGGTGCCGCTCTCGTTTTGGTATCTCTCCATCGGCGGCGGACTGCTGCTGCTGGTGTATGCCATTTGGCGCAAGGATCCGGTCATCACCATCGGGCAGGCCGTGGGCCTATTCGTGTATATCCGCAATCTGATGCTGATTTACCAGCACCGGGGCCGGGTCGGCTGACCCCATGAATACCCCCAGACTGTGGCAGCTTTTTTTGCTGGCGCTGTTGTTGTGGGGCGGCGAAACGCTGCGCCGCGACCTGTGGAACCCCGACGAAGTGCGCTATGCCTACATCGCCCGCGAGATGGCGCAGGACCAACACTGGCTGGTGCCCTTTCGCAGCGGCGAATACTACGCGCACAAGCCGCCGTATCTGTTTTGGGCCATCAATCTGGTTTCGCACGCAACCCGTATGCCCATCGGCCGGATTCCCGTGCGCCTGCCGGGGCTGCTGGCCGGCGTGTTCGTGCTGTGGACCACGGCGCGGCTGGCGACGCGCTGGGCCGGCGCGCGCGCGGCGTGGCCCGCGGTGCTGACGCTCTGCGCCAATTACATGTTCTGGCACGAAATCGGCTTTGCCCGCATGGATGGCCCGTTGCTCGGCTGGACCATGGCAGCGCTGACGCTGCTGTTTTTGAATGACGACCAGCCCACGCTCTGGCGCCCCGCCGTGGCGTGGCTCTGCATGGGCATGGGCGTTTTGACCAAGGGCCCCGTGGGACTGCTGACGCCGGCCGGCGCCTACATCGCCGCGCGCCTCGCGGCCGGCGAGGGCCGCCTGCTGAAAAAATCGCATTGGCTCTGGGGGCCGTTCCTGGGGCTGGCGCTGCCCGGCCTCTGGCTGGCGCTGGCATGGCGGCATGGCGCACCGCCGGGCTATTTTTCGGAATTGCTGTTTTCGCAAAACATCCAGCGAGCCGCGGGCATTCTCGGCCACCGGCAATCGTTCGCGTATTTCTTCGGCGTGGCCCCCGCGCACTTTTTGCCGTGGACGTTGTGCCTGCCGGCGGCGATCCTCGTGCTGCGCCGCACACCGGAGCAACGCCAACTGCTGCGACGGCTGCTGGGCTGGATCGGTTTTATTTTTGTCTTTTTCTCGCTCATGACGTCCAAGCGCACCATCTACATTCTGGGGCTGTTCCCGGCGCTGGCGATTTTGGTGGGCGGCACTTGGACAGAATTGGCCACGGCCACGGACCGGTGGGCGCGCTTGGCTCGTGGCGCATTCCTGTGGCTGCTGACGTTGGCGGGGCCGGCGGTGCTCATCGCCAGTTTCCTCCCGCTGCCAATTCCGGGCCGCGTGTTGTGGCCGACAGGTCTCGCGGCGCTGGCCGGCGCGGCGTGCCTCTGGCGCACCGCGCGCCAGCCCGCCACCCAGCCACGCTTTTATTTCACGGCCGCCATCGCACTGCTGGCGGTGCAGGCCACAATTGGCGCGTTTGTGTATCCGGCGGTGAATCCGTTGAAGACACCGGGCGACCTGTTGCCGGTGGTGGCGGAGCGGGTGCCCGCGGATGGCCGTCTGCTGATCTATGGATTCAATGGCGAAATCATGGCCTATTACACGCAGCGCCGCGGCCAAGTTCTTTACACGCCGGAGGATTTGCGCGCGGCCATGCAGCGCGAACAGCGCGGGGTGGCCGTGTTTGAGAAAAAGGGCTACGCGCAATGGGCACCGGAGCATCTGGTGCCCGAATGGCGCACCGGCGAGTTTGCCTCGGGTGGGCGCGATTACGTTTGGCTGGCGTTTGAGCCCGCGCGGGCGGCTCAATAGCAATGCCAGAAGGAACGCAGCCAGCCGATTTCTTTCAGGCCCTCGGCCAGCTCAATCAGGCCCACCAGCCACACGAACCATAACGCGCTGAACATGTGCCGGCGGTAGGCGCGCGGATTAACGGTGTAGGTGTCGGGCTCGCGGAACAGCGACAACTTGGGAAAAAACACCGGCACCCGTTGCACGTAGTCGCTGAACGCGCTGCCGAAATATTCCTGCAAGCGGCGCTCTTCCTTGCGGATGACCAACGGATAATACAGCGCCATGGCGAGCAGGATCAGCACCGGAAACGTGAAGGCCTCGGTGCAGCAGCCCACGCCCAACGCACCCAGCATGCTGAAAAAATAGAGCGGATTGCGGCTCATGGAATACGGCCCGGCGGTGATCAGCGTGCGGTCTTTG
>MWEZ01000222.1 GCA_002071335.1 Verrucomicrobia bacterium ADurb.Bin018 | reverse complement strand
TTTTCATCCCCTCCGAGTGGAGGATTTCATCGCCCCATTCCAGCTTTTTCTTTCATCCGCTATGGGATGACAGTGATTGACGTTGAAAGAATGGAAATAGTGAAAAGGGAACATGCCAAGGGAACCCAGAGTGGAATATGCGGGGCGGTCTACCGCTTGAAGAGCCGAGGAAACCTTTTGCAGAAGATATTCCGGGGGTGGGAGACAGATGCGGGATAATGTTAAGGACACTAGGTGCAGCCTAAAAAGGAGACTGGAAGATATGGCGCTTGGCGCATCTGTCGTAACAATTAGCGCCACTAACAACCGCGCTAACGCCTCGCTTTTATTAATTTATAGGACCGACCCCTTCCCCTACACCGCCCGCGAAGCCATGGGCGATTCCCTCGGCTTCTTCTACTACCGCCACCGCGTTCTCGACCCCACCACCGGCCGCTTCACTTCCGAAGATCCATTGGGGTTTGTGGATGGGGCGAATCGGTATGTGTATTGCAGAAATGATCCGGTGAGCTTCATCGATCCCTTTGGGCTGGAGGACATCAACCTCTATGGTCCTGTGACCATTGCCCGTGCTGCCTCCGACCTCCGGAAGTCCGGTGCCAATGAGATTACTGTGGGTGGCCACGGTGTCTGTGGGGATGTGATTGACCTGCGTACAGGCCGGGCGCAAGTGATTACGCCTTCAGCATTGGCGGCTGAGATCAAGACCCTTCCGAACTACGGTCCTAACAAGACGGTTCAAGTCGGCACCTGCGAAGGCGCCAAGGGCGACAACTCGACAGCAGAGCAACTCTCAAAACTGCTTCCAAACCCCATCAAAGCCGCGACAGGAAAGACTGTGAATGGCATTGCAGTGGACCCATCAGGACGAATTGTAGGAAGTACTCCAACGATTCCTGATCCGAACGACAAGACAAGCGCATGGGTTACGTATCAGGGCGGAAAACTGGTCACCCCTAGCAAGTGAGGAGATTTCCCTATGTTTCGGAATCATTTTCTAGTGGTGGGTTCTATTCTGATCTCTCTTGCTGTGTGGGGTTGTCATTCCGTCGCACAGGAAACGCCTATACTCATGCTTCCTTGCCTATCTTTGCGGTCAGAATATACGGAACCGCCGATTCCGGTGTCGTTGAATATTCCAATCGATCTTGAACATGTCTTCTGGGCGGCTGATGTTCAGAGCAATAGTGCTGGGCTACATTGGTCACGGCAACCCACAACACCAGAGGTGTTTCGCCTTTCAATGGGAAATGTTGTCGCTGCTGAATCCGCAGCGTTTGGTGGGGATGCGCAGGCCGCATTTCTTCTCGCAAATCACTATGGATTCGCCCTTCAGGATTGGTCTCTCTATCTCCGGTGGTGCGCGATAGCGGTTGATCTCGGTGGGCCCAGGGAAGCGGCTTCCTCCATGGAAGCGCTACAGCAGACCGGCGCGCATCCTGAAGCCGTCGTTCGGGCTTTTGAACTCTCCGACAGCGAGGTCGAGCAGTTGAAGAAGAGCGTACAGCAAGCCCACGATGCCAAGGCAGCCTTTAGGCTTGCCTTGTTCTTTGGCTTCTCACGGAACGATGCGACACAAAGGGACGAATGGTTGTGGACTGCGGTCACGATGGGCAGCATAGGCGCAAAGCGATGCGCTGAATCATGGCATGTTAGTCACTAGCCGATTTGACTAAAAGGGTGCACCCATTAGAGGTTCCGATTCCTCCTGAGGCGGATCTATGACAAACACAAAAGTGCCTTTGAGCTATTTCAGAAACATATGTTTTCAAAACACTAAACGATTGCCTAACCACCCGGTTCGTCTATGATGGTGCCAATGCGGTGCTGGAGGTGTCAGCCGAAGGCAGATCCGCCTATGGAGGAAACGTGAGCAACCAAGTGATTTGGGCGTGGGTGAATGCGCCGGGGCTGGATCAACCGGTCGAGCGGATTGCGTTCATCAACGGGGAAGCCCGCCAGCGGCAGGTTTTTCATGCCGACGGCCTCGGTTCAATCACGGCGCTGACGGACGAGAGCGGCGAGCCCGTCCAAACCTACGCCTATGCGGCCTTCGGCGGCATCCGCGCCCGGACCGATTCCGACCTGAACCGCGTCACCTACACCGCCCGCGAAGCCCTCGGCGACAGCTTCGGGTTCTACTACTACCGCAACCGGGTCCTCGATCCGAACACCGGCCGCTTCACCTCCGAAGACCCGCTGGGGTTTGTGGACGGGGCGAATAGGTATGTGTATTGCGCCAATACCCCGGTGAATCGCCGCGACCCATGGGGCTTGTGCGAAGAAAGCTCTTGGTGGAATCGGTACAAGCAGAATTACAATAACACATTGAACGACCTTTATGGGGCAGACCTCGAATGGGCCGACACGCTTGGCTTATGGGGCCTTGGATCGTTAGCCGTTGAGGGAAGTCTAAGTGCCTATCAAAGCCTTGTGGAGTACTTGGCGGCCGAGCAGATCGCAAATGCCCAGATTGCAGGAGCACTCGGTGGTGGAAGCATGTGGCAACGTATGGCGAACGCCGCAGCGGGCGCAGAGGTTGCAGGGCGCACGGCTGCTTTGCGGACCGGGATGCAAGCCGTTAGCCGAGTTACGGCTGTCGCAGGCGCAGCAGCTACCGGCTATTCAATAGGTGCGCGTGTTAATGCCGCGACGAGAGCTGTCTACCAGACTTGGCAACAAGGCGGAGCTTCCCCATGAGGAAGCCTTTCAAGATACTGACTGTCTTGTTTGCATTCTTGGCTCTTGCGGCGATCTCGATTGAAATTGCCTTGAGCACGGGACAGAAGTCTGTCGGCTTCATCATTGCGGCAGTTGGATACGCGACCTTCTTCCTGATCATGGCGTTTCGCAAGAAGACCCCCTCGCTACGCCGGTGACACGGCGTCTGCATACGGGAAAGGGGTCGATCCTATAAATTGGATTGATTTGGAGCGATTGGAAATAGTGAAAAGGAACATGCCAAGGAAACCAGAGTGGAATATGCAGGGCTGTCTTCCCCGCGATGAGGCGGGGCAGTCGGTTGTCTTCGACGGCGAAGGCAACCGCATCAGACACACTCTAAACGATTGCCTTACCACCCGATTCGTTTATCCAACACGGAAGCAAAGCCATAATTGATTACAGAGGCTAATGATGCGAATAATTCAGAAGTCCCGTCATATTTCCTGTTTCGGATTGGATTGTAGATGCTATGGGGTTTCGTTCATGCATCATGGTGATGTGGATCAACCACAAGAAAGGAATCACAAGACA
>MWEZ01000221.1 GCA_002071335.1 Verrucomicrobia bacterium ADurb.Bin018 | reverse complement strand
GTCCGCGCCTTTGCGATATTGGGCAATCAATGACACTGGTTCGCTGGCATATTGTGCGTAAGCAAACGACAGTTCGCCGATCCCATTGGTCAACATTCCTTCCAGCACGATGGCGCCGGGGGCCTTGATCCGGCAACCGCGCGTGCCGTTGTACCGATCGTTGGTTGTCTGGTTCCCGGCGGTGGGAATCATCGCATTGGTCAGCACCCAGGAGCGCCCGCTCAACTGGACGGTGGCTACGGCATACTCGGACTTGTTGCCTTCCTCAAAGGTCACCTGCAAGGTGTTCGGCGTGTACGGATCGGGGTCCTCGTCGTTGAGGAGCCCATCGCCGTCAATATCATCGTCACATTCGTCGCCAATCCCATCGCCATCCAGATCGGCCTGGTCCGGATTGTAGGTGTAGGGGCAGTTGTCTTGCTCATTCGCGATGCCGTCGCCGTCAATATCGGGATCGCATTCGTCGCCGAGGCCGTCGCCGTCGGTATCAATCTGGGTGGGATTGAACGTATCGGGACAATTATCCAAGTCGTCGGGAATGCCGTCGTTGTCCGTATCCAACCGCACAACCATCACTGTGCCGTTGGTCTGGCGGGCATTGAGTGTGCCCGGCGTGGCGGGAGCGACGTACCAGTTCGTGGCGCTCAACACCACGTTCGGCGCTTGGGGGCAATCGTTGGAGTCCGGGTCCACGCCGATCACATGCAGATAGTTCGGACTAACGCTGGGCACCAGCCGGGACACGGTTCCCGGATCGTTGACATCGGTATCAAACTTGTTGGTGGCGTTGGCCAGCCATAGCACCGCATCCACAATATTGGCGGCGGAATCATACAGGATCAAGGCATGCGGGCCGTTGCCCAGCGTATTGCCGGCGGGCAGGGTCAAATCGGTATTGGGCACATAGGCGGGATAGCGGCTCAACACCACCAACCCCAGCGCCTTGCCGCCACGTTCAGTCAGGCCGTCGTTGGGCACCGTGAACGAAGGGAATGTGTAGGTCCAAACCGGGCCGTTGACATTGGTTGCGCCGTTGTAGTGAACGATTTTATAGCCCAGCAGGTTGGTGCCGGCGGGCGCAATCAGTTCAATAAACTCGTTGGTGTCCGTGGCGCCGGCGCCATTGGCGCGCACCTCGTTGAACAATGGCATGAGGCGGGTGCCGCTACCGGCCTCGGCGGGGAATGTATAGTTGTTGGTGCTGGAATTCTTGGGGCTGTTATTCCCTGGCCCGGCGAACTGGGCGCGGACAAAATACTCCAGAACATCGCCACCCGACTTGGCGACACTCAACTGTGGCGTCCGCCAGAGGTTGGCGCCGGCATTGGTCATGGCATTGGTGATCCACGCGCCGCCGGAAATCCGGAAGTGCGCCCACACCGCAAAATTGGAAGCCGATATGTTGCCGGCCACGTTTGCCACGATGGCGAAGCTGTTGGTGGCCCGCGGCACGGCGGGGTCGAGCGCCAGGCCGGAGATGGAGACATCGGCATCGGCCAGGGCCTGGTGTCGACCCGGCGTGGCGGCATTGATGCCAGCGGTGATGGTCCATTCAGCGGCGGACCACGTCGGCAACGGCTCGCTGACGCCGGACTTACGCACCGCAGTGGAGTTGGTATAGCCCCACGCACCAGGATAGCTGCCAATCACGCCGTACACATCCACCACCGTATTCGAGCGCAGTAGAGCCACGGCATCGTTGCCATCCAGCCGCCCGATAACTGGAGCCTGCTGGTTGGCGTTTGTGCCATAAAGGATGCGATAGTTGTTGGTGGAGGCCGCCAGCGTGTACACCGCGCCCGCCGCCAGCGTGCCACTCAACGAATAGGTGGCCGTGGCGCGCGTGGCCTTATCCAAATAGATCGCCACTTTGTAAGCCGACAAATCCAAGCTGCCGTTGCCGGTATTGCAGATTTCTACATAGTTGCCATTGGTGTTCGCGATATGGTCCACAAGCTCGCTGATGATCCCCACCGGCGTCATGCCGGCCACTTCGTCAATCAGATGGAAATCCGCAAAAACCATGCGATGGTCGGAGGCGTTGGAGCTGGTGTTGGCCGGCAGCGGCGAACCATACTTGGTCAGCCCCACGTTGGCGCCGTCGCCGGCGGAATTATATACCTCCGCTTGCGGCGCGCCGTAGGCGCTTTGCATGATTTCCTCGCTGAACAACAAGTAATCCAGCCGGTAGCCGGTACCATCCGTGTGCGCGTGGGTCCACGTGTTGGTTCCGCCGGTGTGCTTGGCCATTACCGCGCTCATGCCCACCGTCCCGAGGCGGTCAGTGGGATAGTAGCGATAGGGCAGCAGCCAATTCGCGTTGGTATACCACGGCGTGTCACTGCCGGCCTTGAAGGTGGCTGGCAGTGAGCCCAGTTGCGCTTCATAATAGGATTGCGGAAAGTTGGTGGTTTGACCCAGACCCACGCTGCCTTCGATGGTGTCGTTGAAGTCTCCCATCACGGCATATTCAGTATCCAACGGATACTGCGCCATCATGGCGTCAATATAATTGACTAGTCGGCGGATTTCGAAAGCGCGGCGCATCCGCTCGCGCTTGGCCGTGGTGGAGGACTTGTTGTGGACGGAAAACACGTGCAGCGGATTGAGCGCGCCGGGCACCTGAATTACCGCGTGCAACGGCCAGCGGGTCATTTCTGCCGCAGTGGGATCCACTACGGTCTCCTTCACCTCGTCCGAGGCCAGGATGGGAAATTTGCTCCAAATGCCGAGGCGCGAGGTGCCGGCAAACGTGCCACCGGCCGGCGATGCAAACGCGTAATACGGGAAGCCCAGAGTTCCGGCCATTTGCACCCAAGCCGCCTGATCCGATGTCGTCAGTTCCTGGAAACAAACAATGTCCGGTTTGACGCGCTGCATGGTGGCCAACACCGCCGCGTAATCGTCATCGGGATTCTGGTTGCCGCGGTCGCCCCCCGTATCAATGCCGAAGTACACATTGTAGGACGCAATGCGCACTTGGACCGCCCATCCCGCAGGTACGCCACAAAACAGCGCCACCGCCAGAAAAAGGGCTATAACCGCGAACTTTTTCATGCAAGACGGAATCGTAGCACCCCCCCACCCGCTGGCAAATACAATCCTAACATTTTTCTTGTAACCTTTTACCACCGCGCCGGAGCTTGACATTCCACGTCATCCGGTTATGTTTGCCCCCGATTTTCGGTTCCAGCGTAGCTCAATGGTAGAGCGGTTGGCTGTTAACCAATAGGTTACAGGTTCGAGTCCTGTCGCTGGAGCC
>MWEZ01000220.1 GCA_002071335.1 Verrucomicrobia bacterium ADurb.Bin018 | reverse complement strand
GTAGTTATATATACTACATATTTTCCCCCAAAAAAAGAGAGATTTTCACTTAACCAACTTTTATTTCGTGCACCCATACCATAAGGCGTGTTTGCCGTATGGAGTAACGATATGCTACAATGGCGAAAAATATAGTTGCATATGCGCATGCAAGGGTGTTCAGAATGCCGAATTAGCTATGTGTATTTTGGCGCATGAAGACAAGCATGTTCGTGATGACAATTGGAAGTGTACGGATTGTGATACAAAGATGCCTGAACCTCAAGACCAGACAAAAGCTGACCAAGATCACTGTACAATGTATAAAGAGGACATTGCTTGCGCAAAAAGCATAAGTGGCTGGGAGAACAATCCGGAAATACTGGCATTTATCAACGATGTGTTAAGCAATATGGTTTTTTGTCATTAACATGGAGCATAGAAGCATGCGCTCAATAGCAAATACAAAGTTGATGTTATATTATATGCTGTCTTTATGTTCACTCTTTTTTCCCGTAAAGGGTGAAGGGGAAGGCTATGAAAATAGCAGCTCAAGCCAATCTTTGCTGCAACAATTGATCAGGGCCCCTGTTGAAAAGATTGATCCTGTTGTTGTGGCGGTCGGCAATTATCAGCGAAGCTATGTTGACCATATAAACGGTACCATCAACAATGTTACTTATTCCATTTCCGAGTCCTATAATGGCCAATTGTCAACGAATGTTGTGATCATGTTTGATGGAGGCACCGCTCCCGTAGAATTTCCAAATAGGGCGATTCTTCTCCTGACACCAGTAAATGGAGACGATGGTCTCGCATATGCACTTGGCAATGTGGCCGAGTATGGAATTGTTCCTTTTACTCTAGAAAAATGGGCAGAGGTCAAGGCTGCGAATTATAGCGATCTGGCGAAGAACAAGGCGGAACTTCAGTTGGCTTTGCCCGACGCAATGAAACTTGTCGAGCAAGACTGGTTACAAAAAGGTGCGGGTGCCGATGCTGTTCTGACGGCGAAATATGATGCTGTAAGAAGAGGGTATGGCTGGAGCATTCATACCTTAAAGCCAACGGGAGAGCTTGGCGTATATGTTCCGATATGCATACACGAAGTGTCCGATTCGTCGGGAATAGTAATGCGGCCCTCATTATCGCGTCGCGTTGTTGTGTCGACTAATGGCGAAGTGTTTTATCAATAATGGCTATACATGGTGTAATTTATCCCATATTTTGCATTTGGGTAGAAGGGGTGCGTTTCCCCTTGATGAATCGCGGGGTTAGAGCCTCCTCCGGTAAGCCGGATCAATCTGGGCGGGGTCATTTCACACGGTCAATCCCCCACAAATTACGGTTGGATCGTAGCCGGCCTACCAACTGCAATGCCGTCAAGGAGGCGTAATTTCATGCCGTGAATTTGTCGCAGCCAGTAGCGAAATTTGCCGCGCAGACTGCGATCCTGAATGCCCAGGCGCAGGGTTGGGCGACGCCCGCCAGCGCCATAGATCGCCGGGATGGCCAGAATCCTTAAGCGTAGGGTTTTCAGCCGGGCCACACCTTCGGCGGCGGTCTTCAGTACACAACGGTTGAGGTGGTGCACCAGATTGTAACAAACCATACCGATCAAGAGCATGGCCGCTTCCGTACCCCAGAAGCTGCGCACATTGAACTCGTGCCAACCATATCCCTCTTTCAACTCCCGGATGCAGTTTTCCACATTGGCGCGTGGCCGATACGTTTGCCAGATTTCTTCGGGGGCCAGAGCCAGCTCATTGGTCACCAGCACGGTGTAGCGATAGTCGCAGTGATCCTCCAAATCTTGAAACAGCAGCGGTTGCTTGCCCGTGGCTTTGGGGCGAGTGGGGACGTGCTGACGGATCACGACGAGCCGGCGAGATTTTGGCCATGTACTCAGGGCCGCTGTGATGTGGGCGACCTCCAAACCGGGTTGGAGTTCCTTCCACTCCCTGATATCACGAATCGCTTGCTGGACATAAGCGGTCAAGCGCAAGGCGACGACATAACGCTGGTTTTGCTGCTCCAGATGCGCCAGAAAATTATCGTCGGCAAAGCCGCTATCAGCCAATACCCAGCGAATCCGCACTGCGGACAGCAGTTCCTGACGCGTCTGCTCGTAGAAAGCGATGCTCTGGTGCGCTGTGTGCGAGTCACCACGTCGGTTCCACAAGTTAACCACATATCCACACCCGAGTCCCGCCTTCAACGGGTGATGACTCGGCCGACCCGGCTTCTTGGGATTGTACCCTTTGCGGGCACCCTCTTGCATGCCGTAGCGCTCACACACCGTACTATCGAGAAGCAGCGTGTCCTCCGTGATGTTTTCCATCGCCAGCAACTGCCGCGTTAGCCTCCCGGCGGCACTACGCAAAACCTCATTATGAATTTGTCGGAACTTACCGAAAAAGCGGGTCAGAACGCTGGCGGCCCGGGGCAACCACCTCACGGCGAAGCAGGCTTGCAGCGCGGCCATCCCATGACTCCACCATGTCACATGACTGAACCGGGTACCACCGGTCAGGCTCGTCAGCAGAAGAGCCAAAATCTTTTCGTAGATTCCCTTGGCGTTGGGCGAATGTTCCACGACTGGAATCGTTTGGCACACCCAGTCGCGAAACTCAATCCGGGCGAGAAACTTCGCCAGCACACTACACACACCACCCCATGCCGTCAGTTGCTTATCCGGAAAACAGATCTGAACTTGCCCAACCCGATTCGCTCGCGTATCTTCTTTTTCGTGCTTCACTTTTTTGTGCTCCTCTTATTTGGTGTAACAAGCACACAGTGAAGCAATTACTCTTTAGAAGGCAACCCAACTGCAAAATCCGGGTTTATAGATGGTGCACGGCATGTCTGCCCACTTTCAGAAGCGGCAGGATTAAGACCCGAGCATTTCCATATATCGTATAGCTTGCCAAGTGGGCCGGGCTTTCCTAGGTATCGTCCAGAATATTTAGCACTGTGGTTCGAGGCAGGTGCGGGGGGATCTGCTTCATTTTTTGCATCGACTGGAGGGTGCCCAAAAGGGAGGCTTGCGATTCAGCACGGGAACGATTCCAAAAGCAAACCCAAAGTGCAGGAATTACAACAAGACCCGTCCCCATTGTCGTTAATGATAATTTAACACAAAAATACTTGCGCCGGATATTGGCGAAATGCACGATGGTGGCCAATGAAAGCGATCAGCCGCAGACAGTTCTTGCAGACCGCCGGAGTCGCCATGCTGGTGGCCACGTTGCCGGCGCTGGGTCGTGGCGGACGGAATCGGCGGCATCAGAAGAATATCCGGGTTCGCTCGCTCGTTCCTCTCG
>MWEZ01000219.1 GCA_002071335.1 Verrucomicrobia bacterium ADurb.Bin018 | reverse complement strand
CTCGGGATAAACCTCGGCAAACGTGGGGCAATCCTTGACCATGTCGCTGCTGATGTTGTGCACGTTTTGCACGTAGTAGGGAATGTAGCGCTGCGGATTGATGAGCCAGGATTTTTCGCCCAGCACCTTGCCGTCGCGCACCTTGACCACGCCAATTTCCACAATGCGGTCCTTGGCCGGGCTGAAGCCCGTGGTTTCCGTGTCAAAAATCACAAACGTGATGTTGGCCATCCGGGTGTTGGCCGAGGGCATGCGAAACGCCGGTGGGGTCACCGGGGTGGATTCCGCGGCGCCCGCTGCAAATATGATGAGGAACGAGCATATCCAAACGATATGCCGTGGCACTTTTCGACTCATAACGGCCTCCTTTCGGTTCCGTTCTTCGTTGCCAAATTCCGCCGTTCCTCGGAGCAACTAATGAACAACGCCCAATCAGCGCGCCATTCACTGTCAACCAAGCTACCCATTCGGCGCGGGCGGGTCAACGCCTAAAATGCGAATAAAAAACGGTAAAATGCCGCCCGTGGGGCAGGAGGGCCCCTACTTGGGGTCCGCGCTGGAGCCGCGCCAGTGGAGCTTTTGCGAGAGCAGCTTGAACCACGAGTAGCCCGGCAAATGCACAAAGCGCACAACGTCCGGTGACTGGCGGATTTCCAGCACGTCGCCATATTCCAGCCAGCCGGACGACTGTCCATCCACCGAGAGCAGCAGTTTTTTGCGTACGTCCGCCACGCGCAGCGAAACCAGGCGGTCGTTGGGCAGCACCACGGGCCGGTTGCTGAGCGTGTGCGGGCAAATCGGTTCCAGCACCAGCGCCGGCGTTTCGCGGTGCAGAATTGGCCCGCCGGCGGAGAGCGCGTGGCCCGTGCTGCCAATGGGCGTGGCCACAATCAGCCCGTCGCACACGAACGACGTCACCGGCTGGTGATCCACTTCCACCTCGATCATCGTCACCCGCGGCGATGTTCCCCAGCCCATGACAATATCATTCAGCGCCCGCGCCTTGGTCACCAGACGGCGGCGCGGCCCCCGCAGCAACCGCGCCTCCAGCAGCGGATAGCCCACCACCTCGTGCGCGCCGGACACAATCGCCCGCAGCGCCGCAATGGCCTGCGTGTCCGGCACGCTGGTCAAAAATCCCAAGTTCCCCAAATTGATGCCCAAGATCGGCGCGCTGGCGCCGTTGAGCGCCCGCACCGCCTGTAGCACCGTGCCATCCCCCCCCAACGAGAGCAGCACATCCACCGCTTTGCCGAAGCGCGCCGGCGCCACCAACTTGGCCTGCGGCAGATGACGCCGCACCTCCGGATCGCCCACCACAAAACTCACGCGCAGCTCGCGCGCCGCCGCTGCCAGCGCGGCCAGCGTTGCCGCCGCCGCCGGCTTGGATAAATTGGCTACAATCCCGATTTTCATGGAGTCACTCCGCTCTTGCGGCCTACATATCCCCCAAGCGCCGCGCTTTTTCAATCCTGAATGCGGTCCCCGCCACGCGCACGAAAAAGTTTCAGCCGCCCGCCCATTTGTGCTTCACTAACCCCATGAACAAACCCACCCTGTTGATTCTGGCTGCCGGCATGGGCAGCCGCTACGGCGGCCTCAAGCAAATGGACCCCGTCGGCCCCGCCGGCGAAATTGTCCTCGATTACTCCATCTTCGACGCCCTCCGCGCCGGCTTTGGCCGCGTGGTGTTTGTCATCCGTCGCGAGCTGGAAGCCGCCTTCCGCGCGCAAGTCAGCGCCAAGTGGGAATCCCGCATCCCCTGCCACTACGCCTTTCAAGAACTCAGCGACCTCCCCCCCGGCTGGACGGTTCCCGCCGATCGTGCCAAGCCCTGGGGTACTGCGCATGCCATCCGTGCGGGCCGCCACGCCATCCAAGGCCCCTTCGCCGCCATCAACGCCGATGACTTCTATGGCGCCACCTCCTTCCAAGCCCTCGCCCGGCACCTCATGGCCGACGCCCCCGCCACCGCCCACTGCATGGTCGCCTTCCGTTTGGATCAAACCCTCTCCGCCCACGGCAGCGTTAGCCGCGGCGTATGCCTTCACAACACCGCCGGCCAACTGACCGGCATCCGCGAGCATACCAAAATCACCCGCCACCCCGACGGTACCCTTTGGGATGAACCCGCCGACGCCCCCCCCGCTGCTCTCACCGGCACCGAACCGGTTTCCATGAATTGCTGGGGCTTCGGCCCGGCCATCTTCGCCGAACTGGAAAACGCCTTCACCGAATTTCTCCGCGTCGGCGGCCAATCCCCCCAAAAGGAATTTACGATTCCCGCCGTGGTGGATGGTCTTATTCGCGGCGGTCGCGGTACGGTTCAAGTCCTCCCCACCACATCCCGGTGGTTTGGCGTCACCTACCGTGAAGACAAAGCCGCCGTTGAAGCGGCCATCCGCGACCTCATCGCCACCGGCGACTATCCCTCCGCGCTCTAGCGCCGCTTCGTTGGCGACCGGCTGTTTGGCTGTTTCTGTAGCCGGGCTCGCTGAGCCCGGGGCTCTGTTCTGGCTGTTGCGGCTGTTGGGCTGTTGGTTCGTGGCTTTGGCTAGTGGGCTCTGTCTGTTCCGGCGTTTTGAATGGAGGATTTCTTGAGGATTTTGGCGGCGCCAAAACCAACCGGCGTCTTTTCCGCGCTGGCGCGCCGCGACCGACCCCTCGCGGACACGAGTCCAGCTCGGGTCGTCCGCAACGCGCCATCATCGGAAAATCCGCCGCTTATTTTGGCGTGAGAACCCCGCCAAAATCCGCAAGAAATCCTCCGCATGCACGTGCTGCGCACAGCGGACAAGGCCCGGCATGGCCTTTTTGATTTCCACTTCGCCTCGGGCAGCGCGGCAGATTTTTAGCGAGATGTCTTCCGCACAGTTGGCTTCAGGCTGTGTGGCTATTCCTGTAGCCGGGCTCGTTAAGCCCAGGGCTGTTCAGGCTGTTCTCCTGTAACCTGCAACCTTGAACCTGCAACCATCTTCCGGCGTTTGGGGTGGAGGATTTCTTGTGGATTTTGGCGGCGCCAAAACCAACCGGCGTCTTTTCCGCGCTGGCGCGCCGCCCCGCCTCACGGGGCGCTCGGCGGAGAGGTCAGAGGTCAGGGTTCAGAGTTCAGGGAGCAGCCATGTGCTCGCGCAGCGGACAAGGCTCGGCCCGGACTTTTGTTTTCCGCTCACCCTCGCGCAGCCTTCGGCGATGCGGTAAGATAATCCCGAAAAATGCATTTGGGCATAGGGGTTGCGTCATCACCCGATGAACACTGGGTGATTTGAGGGTGTTATTCGTTTGGATCAATGGTGACGCTCTGTTTTAAGTCTCCTGCGTT
>MWEZ01000218.1 GCA_002071335.1 Verrucomicrobia bacterium ADurb.Bin018 | reverse complement strand
CGTCCGCATTGACCAAGGCGGCCTGATTTTCTATGGCGGGTTTTTGTTGGCGTGCGTGGCGCTGGTGCTGTTTGCGCGGCATCACCGGCTGCCGGTGTGGCATTTGGCGGATTACGCCATCCCGGGGCTGGCCGTCGGCCATGCGCTGGGCCGCGTGGGCTGCTTCTTCAACGGCTGCTGCTATGGCCGCCCGGCCGGCGATTCCTGGCTGGGCATTGCCTATCCGGCGGTTTGCGAGCCGGGCCGCTTGTTTCCCGGTATGCCGCTGTTCCCCGTGCAAATCATGGAGGCCGGCGCGCTGCTGGTGATTTGGTTGATCCTGCTGCACGCCTACGCACGACGCCGGCGCAACGGCGCGGTTTTCGCGCTCTACCTGTTGCTCTACCCGCCCGTACGCTTTGCCTTGGAATATCTGCGCGGCGATGAGCGCGTGGCGTGGTTCGTGCTGGATGTGGCGCAAGTCACTTCGCTGCTGCTCGTGTTGTGCGGCATCCTACTGCTGGTCTTCCTGCCCCGGCAGGTATATTCCCCGCCGCGCAAACCGCCAAGCGCTGGTCCCGCCGCGGCCCCCCGCCCTTGACGCGCCCGGCGGTTTAGCGCACGATGCGCGCCATTATGAGCAAAAACCTGACCATGGAAACCTTGGCTTCGCTTTGCAAGCGGCGCGGGTTCATTTTTCAATCTTCTGAATTATACGGCGGCATCAACGGCTTCTGGGACTACGGCCCGCTCGGTTGCGAGCTGAAGCGCAACATCAAGGATGCCTGGTGGCAGGCCACCGTCCGCACCCGCGAAGATGTCGTCGGCTTGGAGGCCTCCATCATCATGCACCCGGCCATCTGGAAGGCTTCCGGCCACGCCGACGGTTTTGCCGACCCCATGGTGGACTGCAAGGCCTGCCGGAAGCGTTTCCGCGCCGACCAACTGTGCGAGGAGCAAGGCCTCGAACTCATCAAGCAGGATAAAACCTTTGCCCTCCCCCCCGGCGCCAAATGCCCCGCGTGCGGATCCGCCGATCTCACCGCCCCGCGCAGTTTCAACCTGATGTTCAAGACCTTCGTTGGCCCGGTGGAGGATGACTCCAACGCCGCTTGGCTGCGCCCGGAAACTGCGCAGGCCATCTTTGCGCAATTCAACAACATTTGCGCCACCGCCCGCCAAAAAGTACCGTTCGGCGTGGCCCAGATGGGCAAGAGCTTCCGCAACGAAATCAATCCGCGCAACTACACCTTCCGCTCGCGCGAGTTCGAGCAAATGGAATTGGAATTTTTTATCCGCCCCGATGAGGCTGTTGAGCTGATTTGCGGCAAGGTCACGAGTCTTGCCGATAACCCCGATCTGACCGGCGAACCGCAGGATTCGTGGGGCTGGGAAGTGTGGCACCGCTACTGGGTGGAGCAGCGCCTTGCGTGGTATCGCGCCATCGGCCTGCCCGCCGCCGATCTCGAACTTTATTGGCAGACCGGCGATGAACTCGCCCACTATGCCCGCACCTGCGTGGACATCGAATACGCCTTCCCCTTCGGCGTGCAAGAGCTCGAAGGCATTGCCGCCCGCGGCGATTTTGATCTTACCCAACATCAATTGCACTCCGGCAAGCAAATGGATGTGTTTGATGAAGCCCTCAAGCAAGCTGCCGACAAGCTGGATGCCGCCGCCAAGGAGGCTTTCACCCAAAAGGTGGTGGCCGATTGGACCGGGCGCGGCAAAACCGCCGATGACGCCCGCGCATTTGTCGCCAAGCTGTTTGAAGGCAAATATGTCCCGCATGTCGTGGAGCCTTCCGCCGGCACCGACCGCCTTGCCTTGGCGCTGCTGTGCAATGCCTACGACGAAGAAACCCTCACCGACGACAAAGGCAAAACCGACACCCGCACTGTCCTGCGGTTTCATCCGACCATCGCCCCCATTAAGCTGGGCGTCTTCCCCCTCGTGAAGAACAGGCCGGAGCTATATGCCAGAGCGCGCGAGATTTTCACTTCGCTCCAACGGCGCTGGAATTGCTTCTGGGATGAATCCGGCGCCATTGGCCGGCGCTATCGTCGCATGGATGAAGCCGGTACGCCGTGGTGCCTCACCGTGGATTTCCAAACTCTGGAAGATGGCACCGTCACCCTGCGCGACCGCGACTCCATGCAGCAGGAACGGCTTTCGATTCCCGCGTTGATTGCAAAAATGGAACAGGCCATCGGCTAGCTCACGACACCCCAACCCAAGGAGGCCCCCATGTTTGTTCAACTCAAATGCACTTCATGCGGCCAGGCCTTCGACCATGACAGCTCATCCGGCGAGACCTTCGCCGAATGTCCGCACTGCAACCACGCCAACGCGCTGCCCGCCGCCGCCGAGCCACCCAAGCCGACGGTTTTGCACAACGCGCCCAACTTGGTGGGAACGCGCCCTTGTCCATCCTGCAAAGCCCCTTTGGACCGGGAGGCTATTCTCTGCGTGAATTGCGGGTTCAATCTCCAGACCCGCAAAAAGACATCTGGCGCCAAGCCTAACTTTGGCCTGCTGCTGGCCATCGGACTAATTTTGGTGTTGATGGTGGGCGGCATCATTTATCTGCTGCAGCCCGCTGACACGCCCCCGCCGCCGGTCTTCACGCTCGAACCAGCCAAGGTCACCACCCTCGCAGCCCCCAGCCAACCGGCGGCATCGGCTGAGGCCGTCACAGCTCCCGCCGAGCCCACACCGGCGCCAGCGATTGAAGCGCCCCCCGCCCCGCCGCCCAAACCCACGGCCGAGGAACTCGCCGCGCAGAAAGCTGTCGAAGAAGAGGCCGCTTTTCGCGCGAAAAAGGCGCAAGCGGAACAAAATTTGCGGTTGCAGTTGGCCAGCCGTGAACCGCCCTATCAACTCAACGACGCCGTCGAACTCCGCCGGAAAAATGGCGTGGTGGTTAGAGGCACCTTCAGCGGCTACGGCGGCACCGGACCGGATCGCGTCATTCTACTGGCCACCCCCACCGGCGAAATCGGCATTCCGCTGAATCAGCTTGATCCCCCCTCCCGGCGGCGCGTGGACCCTGAATATCGCGAAGCCTTCATCCAACACGTACTCTCCACCCGCACACCATAGCACGGGATTGAATTGTAGATGCTATGGGGTTTCGTTCATGCATCATGGTGATGTGGATCAACCACAAGAAAGGAATCACAAGACATGAAACAAAACCCACATAGCGATCCTACTTTATACCTGGCGATGGAGCTGAGCAACCGTGAATGGAAGCTGGCGTTTGGCGATGGGCGGCAAGAACGGCAAGTGACGATTCCCGCGCGCGACCAGGCTCGGCTGCGACAAGCCATTGCCCAAGCCAAGGCCAAGCTGGGACTGCCGGC
>MWEZ01000217.1 GCA_002071335.1 Verrucomicrobia bacterium ADurb.Bin018 | reverse complement strand
CAGGCGCTTGGGCTGATGCTGCCGATGGCCGATACCTACGGCGAGACGGTTGACGGCTACATCGAGGGCAACTCGGCGGCAAACTACGCCTCGGCGCGGTCAGGCTCGGACTCCAGCGACACGGCAGGCACAGAGGCCATCATCGGCCAGAACTTTTATGATCATATCTACTATGTACGGCGGGCGTTCCTGAGCTTTGACACGTCAGGCATCGAGGATTCGGACACGATCACCGCAGCGACGCTCAACGTCAAGGCGCACAGGGATGTCAGTGACACAGACTTCATTGTGCAGGTCTACCGCTTTGCCTGGACCGAGCCGCTAGGAGGGGCGAACCAGGAAGCAAACTACGATGGGGCTTACGGCGCGGGCGCGACCCTGGAGGGGACTTTCCGCAACACATCGGACGGCTGGTCATCTGGGAAGTACTACTCGATGAGCGTTGCCACGGCGGGCATCAACGTAGCCGGTGACACCAAGTACACGATGGTGAGCAAGAAAGACGTGGACAATTCAGCGCCAACAGGCGCGGAGTACGTGCTGATTTCTACGGCTGACACGGCTGGCACAACCAGCGACCCGTATCTGGCAATAACGGCGGTGCAGATTGGCTTCGGAGCGATGTTCTAAACCACAACGGAGCGCAACTATGACAATGCAGATCAAGTACGACGAGATCCTGAGACAACTTGGGAAAATCGAGGGCACAGTGGAAGCCAAGTTCACAGGCATAGAAGCGCGATTCGACGCGGTTGATCAACGCTTGGCCGACCTGGTGGTACAGGTCAAAAAGACCAACGGCTGCGTGGCAGACCACGAAAAGCACATAGCGGCACATGACACAGAGCTGGCCCTGCTCAAGCAGAGCGACGCAACCGACAAGAGCAACTGGGCAAAGGTCTGGGATGTCGCGGTCAAACCGGTGCTGCTGGCATTGGTTGGCGGTGGTATAGCCCTAATCATGGCTGGAAAGTGAGGCCGTATTGCGAACGCTGCTGCACGTCGTGGAGTACACGAGCAGGTCAGACGTGTTTCGATTCTACCCATCCCCGGACATTCACCTGGGCAACGCCGCGTGTGACGAAAAGGCGCTGGCGGCCTGGGTCAAGCAGATTCAAGACGATCCGTTCGCACTCTGGGCTGGCATCGGTGACTACGCCGAGTTCATCAATCGCAAGGACAAGCGGTTCGATGAACAGTCGCTCGCCAAGTGGCTCTACGGCGTGGGTGACATAGCCAAAGCGCAAAGGGAGCGCGTCATCGAGACTCTGAGGCCCATCGCTGACAAGTGCGTCGCCCTGGTCAAAGGGAATCACGAGGAAACGATTTACAGGTACACCGAGCGAGACGTGTACGGGCCAATAGTCGAGACGATGGCGCAGGGCAAGACCGAGCCGCTCGGGCTGGAATACTGGGGCTTTGTGCGGCTGATGTTCCGGCGAATGAAGGCGAATTGCCGATTGCCCGATTCGTGGACGCTCGACCTGTTCCTGACGCACGGCTGGTGGGGTGGGGCGTTGCAGGGCAACGGGGCATTGAATCTGGAGCGGCTGGGCGGCTGGGTGCAGGCGCAAGTCGTGCTGGCCGGACACGACCACAAGCTCAAGACCTTCGCGCAGACGCAGGTCAAGCCGCTCAAGAATGGCAGCGTCCAAAAAGTGAGGCAGGTCTGCGGCTCGTGCGGGGCGTTCCTGGACGGGGCGCGGTACTCGGAGGCGAAGGGCTACCGGCCATCACCGCCGGGCTACCTCACCGTGACCATCGAACCGGACAAGCAGGAAGTCAGAATATCACAGTAGGGAGGCAATAATGAGTTTCGTAGAGTTCGTTCTGTACCTGGGCGGCGGTGCTGCCCTGGGCGCTGTTTCGAGTGTGCTCTTGCAGGGGATCAAGCGGCTGTTTCCTGCGGTCAAGGATGACGTTGCCAAGATCGTGAGCGTGGTCCTGGCCGGGCTGATTGCCGGTCTTGCCGTAGCAGCCAAGCCGTACCTGTCGCAGTTGCCAGCGTGGGTCGAGACGGCCTGGCCGATTGTGGTCTGGCTGGCGTCTCAAATTTGGTACTCGTTCGTGGTCAAGCCCGCCGCCAAGTAACGAAGTCGATAATAAGGCCGGGCGTTATTATCACAATCGGCTCGAAACGATAATAGCGCCCGACCTAACCTAGTGCCTCAGCAGGTAGTGGATGTACAGGCCGTAGCGGTCATTCTCAGTGACGCTCGTCTTCTTGTGATAGCCCCTCGCCGTGTGCTGCCACAGGCCAAGTCTGCGAAAGCGGAGCGACAGGTAGCCCACGCGCACGCCCAGCGCCCTCTCCATGTCTGCCAGCCGCCCGCCCTTCAAGTACTCGTCATGCGCCGCCATGACCTGCTCTTCGGTGATCTTGGCTGGGAACGCCATCATTTCACCCCTTGCTGCAGGCAGTTGTTGCAATCTCCATTCGGTGACGTGATTCGCACGCACAGCTCATAGCAGGTCGCGCACAGCTTGCAGATGTAGCCGCTCGGACAGTCATAGTCAGCCCGGCAGCGCTGGCAGAGCGCAGGCGTTGCCGTAGGCGTTGGACAGGACAGCGCACAAGTCGCGCACGGCGTTAGCGACAGATAGTAGAGCGCCTCAGCCGTTTGCATCACGTCAGGCATCACCGTTTCCCAAACCTGCACCGTCGCTTCGATGTTCGCCAGTGCCGTTGACAGCGGGGCAAGCGTAGCCGCACAATCCGGCGTCGGCGCACAAGTCGCGGTCGGGGCGGAGGTCCAGGTAGGAGTTGGCAGGGGCGGCGTCGGGGTCGGGTCAACGCAACTAAAGAGCAGTAGAATCGGCAACAGGCCAATGAAAGCGAAAGGCCGAAGTCTTGAATTGGTCATTGGCGTTCTCCTATCTTCCTGGCTGGCACACCGCCGACGATGCTGTACGGCTCGGTGGGCCTGGTGACTACCGCACCGGCGGCGACTACCGTGCCGTTTGCCAGGTGGCTGCCAATCACAGAATTGCAGCCGGTCCAGCAATCGTGACCGATGCGAACCGAGCTGAGCTGCACCGGCTGCTCGCGGATCAACCGCCCGCGCTCCGTGCCGTGGGTGTGCATTCCTGACAGCACGTAAGTCGGACCGCTGAGCTGGCAGTTGTCACCAATCCAACAGTGGCCGAGCCACGAACCAGGACCGATGTACACGCGGTCGCCTATCATCGTCTGCTGGCAGCGGATGACGGCCATCCAATCCACGAACAGATCCGAGCCGCAGACCGACAGCGTGTGCCTGTACCAGAACCGACGCAGCTTCATTCCGAGCACGCCAGGAATGAAGGCCAGCAGCTCAGAGATGGAACGAAAACCGGGCGTGTTCACT
>MWEZ01000216.1 GCA_002071335.1 Verrucomicrobia bacterium ADurb.Bin018 | reverse complement strand
CCCGCAAACCTCCGGCTTTTTGCTGGTGATGTGCCTGACGGTGATCCCGTGGGGCATCCTTTTCCTGATGCGCTCGAAGAAGCCGGCATGGCGGCATTCCGCGTGGCAGGTTTTCTTGCGCGTGCTCGTGCTGGCGGTGGCCGTGGCCACGCTTTACGATGCCGCCGTCTCGCCGTGGCACTTCTTCGGCATGCAGTACCTGATGGCCACGCCGTACGTGATTTTGGCCGCTTGCGCGGGTTATGTGGCCGGCGAGTTTTGGGTGATGGGGCAGACCCGGGAGCACCGCAATGCGGGCATCGGCCAGCCGCTGCGCCGGGTGATGGCCGGCGTGGGCCTGCTGCTGCCGGTGGCCGCCGTGGCCGCCTTGGTGCTCAACCAGCCGGTGGCGGATGGCCGCTTTGGCTCCCGCCTGGAAAGGCTGGCCGACGAAACGCTGGACGCGCTGGACGGGCGCGATGTGCTGCTTTCCGACGGCATCATGGACGACATGCTGCGCCTGCGCGCTTGGGAACGCGGGCTGCCGGTGCATGTGGTGCCGCTGCGCAACACCGACACCCAGCTCTACCGCCAATATCTCGCGCTGACTTTCAACAGCGAGCGCCAACAATCGCTGCTGCAAATCAGTTTTCCCGCCTTCATGCAGGAATTCATTGCCGCCGATGAAAACCTGCGCCGGCTGGCCTCCATTGACTTTACCGACCCGCTGCGCGAGTACGGCTATCTGGAGCCCGACCGCATGCTCTACCGCGCCGAGGTCATGGAGCAGGATATTGATCTGCCCGCGCTGGTGGAACGCCAAAAACCGTTCTGGGCGGAAATGGAAGAGTGGGCCGCGCTCAACCTGGCTGACCGCAATCCGGCGGCCGGCTTCCGGCAATATCTGTTGCGGCTGACCTCCAAGGTGGCCAACAACATCGGCTGCATGCAGGTGGAACGTGGCGACAAAACCGGCGCGCTGGCCACCTTCCAGCAGGCCCGCCGGCTCTTCCCGGACAACATCAGCGCGTTGCTCAATCTGCTGACGATTGCCCAAACGGAAAAGCTGCCCGAAGAAGCGGAATACACCGCGCTCTGGGATGAGTTCAAGGCGCGGCACATGGATAGCCGTGTGATGTGGGCGCTCTCCGCGCTCTACGGCTATGTCTACAACGCTGGCTATCTCGTGCGCCACGGCATGATGTGGGCGGTTTCCGGCAAGCCACGCCTGGCCGAGGCCGAATTGCGCCGCGCCGCCGGCCGCCAAGGCGTGAATGCCGCCGTGAAGGCCTTCCTCGGGCGGGCCTATTTGCAGGGCCAGGACCTGCAACGCAGCACGGAGTATTACCGCGAGGCCATCCAGGAAAATCCGCAAGACGCCCGCTCGCTGCTGATGCTGGCCGAAATCGCCCTGCGCGAGGAGCACTACGACGAAGCAGAGGAATGGCTGCAAAAGGTGGAAGCCGCCGGCGTGCCTGCCGACCGGCTGCGCTTCGAGCGGACGGCCTTGACGTATCTGCGCGGCGATACCGATCGCGCCATGCAGCAGTTGCTGGACCTGGTCAACAAGGAGAAAGACAACGTCCGCGCGTGGGCGCTGTTGGCCATGCTGACCAGCGACGCACCTGACCCCACGTTGCACCAGCGCGCAGTCAAGGCGCTCAAGGAATTGCAGGGCACTTCGACCGATGTGCGCTTGCTGCTGGCCGAGCTGGACATCAACCAGCAAAACTGGGCTGCCGCCCGCGACAAACTGGAACAGTTGACCCGCACCAACCCGCGCAACGTCCGTGCATGGGAATTGCTGGTGGAAGTGGACTTCCGCGAGCGCAAGCGCGACTTGGCCGATGACCACGTGCGCAGCCTGCTTACGCTGAACCCGCAAAATTATACCGGCAACCTCCTGCTGGGCTCGCTGCAATATGCCCGCGGCCAATTCTCGCTGGCGGAGTCGTCGTACCGCGCAGCGCTGCGCGTGCGGCGCGACCCCGCTGCGCTCAACGATCTGGCCTACTTGCTGTTGATCAACAAGCCGGCCGCGTGGGGCGAGGCGCGGGCGCTGGTCGAAGAAGCGCTTGCCGCGCAACCAGCCAACAAGATTGTTTTCCTGTCCACCCGCAGCGAGCTGAACCTGCGCGAAGGCCGGCTGGATGAGGCCGAGGATGACCTGCAACAGGTGCTCACCGCCATGCCCAACCAAGCCGCGGCCCTGCTGCTGGCGGCCGAGCTCTACGCCGCGCGCGCAGCCGAGCTGGCGGCGGCGGACGATGCCGCCGGCGCCAAGCGCCAGCAGGCGGCGGCGCTGGATTTGGCCAACTCGCTGAAAGACCGGCAAAATGAGTTGTCCTTGGAACAGCAACAGCACTTGTATGGCTTGCTGGACGCCAAGCCGTAAGTTGAGCACCACTTGGCGCGGGGTGGGCCGGCCGGGGGTGGGCGGAGCCCCCGGCGTTGGGCGCGTCACGGAACCGCAACCGGAGCCATGAGAAACAAGCCGGAATCTGAATTTTATTTTTTCCGGCCGGACAAGCGCCTGCTGCCGGGTGATGGCCGCGATCCGCGCGTCCCGTTGCAGACGGATCCGGTGATTAACGAAACACCCACCGACGTGCACTTGGCCATTGTGCTCTCGGTCATCATGTTCGTGATGTATCTGGCCAGCATGAGTTGGGAGCCGTTTCCCGGGCCGCCGACCATCCTGCTGCTGCGCTGCCTCGACCCCCTCCAGCCGCCGGACACCCAGAACTTTCTCTGGAGCTGGATCATGAGGGGGCTGGCGCTGCTGCCGTTTTCGACCGTGGCCATTCCGGGTGGCGTGTTTAGCGCATTGTGCGGCGCGCTGGGCGTCGGCATTCTCACCCGGTTGATGATTCGCATCGGCTACGTCTTGCGCAATGAGCCCGGCCATTTTTCTTTTCTGCGCGAAATCCACGCCCGACGGTTGTCCGGGGTGACCGCGGCACTATTTCTTGGGCTGAGCACACCTTTCTGGGTGGCCGCCACCCGCACCCTGCCGGACACGTTTGACCTGCTGCTGCTGTTGCTGGTTGCGTGGTTTATCGGTGAATATCGCCACCGGGGGAGACCGCGCGATTGTCTCAAAGCCAGCTTGCTGCTGGGCGTGTGCCTGACGGAATATCCGAGTGCGTGGGCCTTCCTGCCGGCCATCCTGTTTTTCATGTGGCGCGAGATGTTTCGCTGGCGCTCGCTGCACAAATGGTGGCTGCACGCCTTGATTTTCCTGGGGCTGCTGGTGGGCCTGCTGCTCCTGCCGCTCAATGCGTTTTTGCTGTTCAAGCATTTGGCGCTGATGCGCGCCAAAATTACGCCGGTCGAAGCCATGTTGCAGGTGCTCAAGGACCAGTTTTTGCCGCTGGTTTATTTCCGCTTTAGTCCGGGC
>MWEZ01000215.1 GCA_002071335.1 Verrucomicrobia bacterium ADurb.Bin018 | reverse complement strand
AAGAAAAGTGAACCCTCTCCAGAATCTCCCCCTGCAGCGTAATTTTCGGTGTCATTTTCATTTGACGCAACGGGCGCAGAATACGCCCCCTATCAGGCCTTGGTTGCCGGTGGCAGACGGAGCAAATCGCCGAAGTGGAGGTCGTATTCCGCGGGAGCAAATCGTTCAAAGCCACCGCCATGATAGAAGGTGACTTCGCCGAAATAGACCCGGTTTTGGCAGCAAAAGAGGTCAATGCGCACGTAAGGAAAGCCAACCGCCAGGGTTTCGGCCACTTGGATCATTTCGGGCAATTGGATCGGGCGGGACACAGCGCGGCCGTTGGGCCAAGAGGGAGTATCGCCCTCCCACTCGGTCCAAATAAACGGCTGGAGGGCCCAATCCCGGTCGTAAAAGTTCCGCCGGTGGGCGGTTTCCCGGTCCAAATCCACCTGGATGGTGGCCACTTTGCCGGCAAAACAGTGAAACTTGAAATCGGGGGGGATGCCGCCGGATTCATCCCGCAACAACTCTTCGGCGACGATCCGGGGCCGGATATTTTTGTAGGGCCACTCGCGGGAGGCCAGATAGTGGCTGGTGCGCAGCCATTGACGGAACACCCGGATGATTTGGCGCTCATCTTCGCGGATTTTATCGCGCACGATCCAGTTTTGGCCGCTGCCATGATTCACTTTGAGGACAAACGCGCTGGGCAACTCCGCCAGCCGGATATCTTCCGCCCGGTCATAAACGCGCAACAGGGGAATGAGGTAGCGCTCCCCCACCCGCTCGCGCACGAAGTCGCGCACCGCATATTTATCCGCCACGACGGTTTGGAGTGGCGGACGGTAATGCAGCTTCAACCAGTTCATTTTTTCGTTGAGTGTGCGCGGGTTCGCCCAATCGAGGTCATAGCCGAAGGTCCGGCGAAACGTAGCGGCGATGACGCTCCGGTCCGACCGCCATCCCCCTTGCAGCCAGGCACGAGCCTGCACCAAGGGGAAAAGCGCCCGGCTTCCCCAGTCGGTTTCGTGATATAGCCGCTTGAGCCATGCCCTCATGACGCCATACTGCCCCCACCCCACCCGGAGTTCAAGTCCCCGCTACGTCCCGGTAGCCATCACCGGCTAGGCGGCGTCGTGCAAGCCGTACCGACGCAGGAAGTGCTTGAGCGTGGTGCCCTGGATCAGCATGGTGAAGAGAATAATGCCGAGGGTCAGTTGGATGACCAGCGTCCGCTCCGCCGGCGGCACCAGCGCGGGCCCGATGGAAACAGCCAACGCAATCGGCAATGCGCCGCGCAGCCCGCCCCACCACATCACGAACAGCACCGGCCACGACAGCTTCTTTTCTGGTTTGGCAAAAGGATGGTAGCACGCGGCGGTCAGCCCCAGGATGAGCGCACGCGCCAAGAGTACGGCCAAAATGGCCACCCCCACCGCCCCCGCCACGTGGCGCAAGCGCCCCAAGTCTTGAATCAGGAAAGATTCCGTCAAGCCCAGCAGCAGGAAAATGAGGCTGTTGGCCATGAATGCCGCGAACGCCCAAAACTTGCGGATGGTGCCCAGCATGTTTTCGGCCAGGATGCCCCGGCCATAATAATTGACCACGAGCCCTGCGCCACACGCGGCCATCACGCCGGAAAATTTGCAGTAATGGTTGGCCAGGATGAACGCCGCATAAGCCACCACGGTCGTCAGGCCCACTTCCAGCAGGGGGTCGTGGTGCGAGAAGCGGATGACCTGCATCAGCAGCCAGCCGACGGCCGCGCCAACCAGTCCGCCGCCAAAAAATACCAGCAGGAATTTGCCCGGAATGCCGGCCAGCGTGTTGAGGGTCCACGCTTCCGCCGGATTGGCCAGCAGCAGGCTGCCCGCGACAATCGCGGCAATAATATCGAACAGCACGATGGCTGTGGCATCGTTGAAAAGGCTTTCGCCGTCCATCAACATCGCCAGGCGCTTGGGCGCGTTCAGTTCGTTGAAGAGCGCAATGACGGCGGCCGTGTCCGTGGTGGAAATCAGCGCACCGAACAACATCGCCGCATTGAGCCCCAGCGGCGTGAATTTGGCAACCAGCAGCCCGACCACGGCGGCGGTGACGAGAACCCCCGGAATCGCCAGGTAGGAAATAGGCACGATGTTGCGCCACAGCTCGCGCGCGTCGAGATTAATCGCGGCATCGAAGATCAGCGTCGGCAATAAAATATACAGAATAAACCCGGAAAATGCGTTTGGATGGGATTATGACACAATAAGTGCTTCACTGTGCTCTTGTTACGCCAATAAGCAAGAAGCACAAAAAAGTGAAGCACGAAATGAACCTTAAACGTTGGAATCAGGTTGGGCAAGTCCAGATTACCTTTACGAACAAACAACTGACGGCTTGGGGTGGGGCCTGTTCGACCGTTGCCAAATTTCTGGAACAGCTTTCGTTTCGGGAATGGGTCGAGCAGAATGTTCTGGTTGAAGAGCATTCGCCTAACGCCAAAGGCATCTATCCGAAAGTTCTGGCCCTGATATTGACCAGTCTTGTCGGCGGGACGCGTTTTTCGGATTTGCACGGCTGGATGCATGGACGAGATGTGATGGCCAAATGCTTTGGGGTGGACTGGCTGCCGCGCGCTTCCAGCGTGCTGACTCGTTTTATCAGCAAGTTCACCCGGCGGCATTGCGAACACCTTCGTGCGGCCTGCGTCCGACTTTGTGTCAAGCTATTGGAATTGGAGGGCATCGGTGAGGCGGACATCAACTTCGACAGTTCCGTTCTGACCCGCTATGGGCAGCAGGAGGGAGCCTTGAAAGGGTACAATCCGAAGAAGCCGGGACGCCCCAGTCATCACCCTTTGCAAGCGACTCTCGATAACGGCTATCTGGTCAACCAATGGAATCGTAGCGGCAACACCCACACGGCTCATCAGATCATCTTCTTCTTCGAACAAACGATTGCCGGACTGCCGACCTTTTTGAGAATCCGCCGCATTCTGGCCGATTGCGGCTATTGCACCGAGGAATTCCTGAACTATTTGGAGGCAAGGGGCCATACCTACATCATCGCGGTTCCCATGAGTGAATACGTCACGCGGGCCATCCTCCAAACCGCCACATGGACAACGGTTGCCGAGGGAATTGAAATGGCGGGTGCTCGCGTACGCCTGAGCACTTGGAAACGGGAGCGCCGAATGGTCTTTGTGCGCCAGCATATCCCAACCCGGCCGACGGCAACCGGCAAGCAACCCACCTTGTTCGCCGACCTTGAGGACCACCGGAACTACCGCTATGGAGCCATGGTCACCAACGATGACACTCTCTCTTCCTTGGACATCTGGCGGACCTATCGCCCCCGGGCCAAGATCGAGAACGTCATTCAGGAGCTCAAGGGCGGCTATGGCTGGGACGAGTTCAACG
>MWEZ01000214.1 GCA_002071335.1 Verrucomicrobia bacterium ADurb.Bin018 | reverse complement strand
GAGGATATGCGCTCGGCTGCTGAGGAGCGAGACCGGCTGGCAGATGACAAGATCAACCGCTGGACAGACAGGGAAGTGCGCCGACTTCTGGACGAACTGCACGTATCCCGTTGTGCCGGCCAGTCCTTCGCACCACTTGAGGAAAGCATCAAGTCAATCGCCCTGGCAACCAAGACGCCCTATCGCGGTCGCTACTTGGAAGTCAAGCTCCACCACGACCCGATCACCGGCAAGCTAGTGGCCGAGATTGTAGAGCGCAAATGAACGCCATCGACCTTGCCAATCGGTTAGGGGAACTGTACGCTCAGCGTGACGCCCTGCAACTTGAGCAGCAACGGCTTGTGGATGCGGTCATTACGCCTGAGATCAAGCGGCAAATCGCAGACATTGAGACCGAGCTATCCCCGGCCAAAGACCAAGTGGCTGCGCTCATTGTCGAGACCGAGGCTGATCTCAAGGCGGCTGTCATCATCGACGGGGCAACGGCTACAGGCGAGCACATCCAAGCCGTGTACTGCAAGCCCCGCGTAACGTGGGACACAACCAAGATCGAAGGCTACGCTGCGGCGCATCCTGAGCTGATGCAGTTCAGGCGCGAGGGATTGCCCAGCGTGAGCATCAAGAGGAAATAGCACAGAATGGCGGCAACGGCCTGCCGGATGGTACAGGAGTCGCCTGGCGCCTCCCTGACCTTTCAACGGCAAACGAGGCTTCACCGTGTACGGCCCGGTTGCTCCCGCCGTACTCATACCCGCTCCAGGCGGGCTTGGCGCAAAACAAAGTCGTGCTCGGTTCAGGGCGACAGCATCAACACCTGTCGTTGAGCGCAGCGCCAAGTGCCCGTTCGATTCGGGCGGCGGGGATTGCAACAAGTCTAGCAGGAAGGTGAGGGGAAGATGCGCGGGTACTTTGGCATAGGCGTCTACCAACCCAAGACCGCAACGAACATCGGCACGCTTTGGCGCTCTGCCTACCAACTCGGCGCGGCATTCATTTTCACTATCGGCAGGCGCTATTCCCAGCAGGCCAGCGACACCGTAGCCGCCTTGCGACACGTGCCGCTATACAACTATGAGACGTGGGAGCATTTTCTCGGTTCGCGGCCTATCGCCTGTCAGCTAGTCGCAATCGAAATGGGCGGGCGAGACTTGTGCCGCGTGGTGCATCCGCAAGCGTGCATCTATCTGCTAGGGGCTGAAGACAATGGCCTGCCCCCAACCATCCTCACACAATGCCAGATGACGCTATCCATCCCCAGCGTCCGCACGAATAGCTACAACGTCGCAGTTGCCGGTTCAATTGTCATGTACGACCGATTCTGCAAACAGGAGGCACGACAATGAAGCACCCAGAGCGATTGAACGTCCACGGCTGGCAGTACGATCACCCCGGCATCTTCCTGTTCTGGCTGTTCGCTGAGGCGCTGGGCATCGTCGGGATCGTCGGCGCGGTTGCCGTAGTCGCTCACCTGCTGAGCCGGTAGACTTGACAGGCCCGCCCTTTGTGTGGTATGATGAGCGCGGGGACACGGTCAATGCTACACTCAGCGAGATACACAACCTTTGGCAGTCAGCTCCGGCGCGTTACCGTGTCCCCAAACTCGGTGAGCAAGCGCCGGAGCTGTTTGCTATTTAGGGGGCAACGATGAACGGTACAGGTCTGCGGCTGATTGCCACGCCGGAACTGCGGCGGCTCAGGCAGTTTGAGCTTGACGAATATGAGCGCACCGTGTCAAGAGAGGCTGCCCGGCTGTGGTCTGAGCTGGACCGCGTGCCCTGCCCGGTCAACTTTCACGCCTGGCACGGTTTTGTGGACAGGTGGATCGCGCCGGTCATCTCGGAACAGTCCTGGCGGTTGATTCGTGAGGTCGTGTCACGGACAGGGCCTGGGGGCATCGAAGTATGAACAAGCCGACACTATCCCAAACCGCCGACACGATGAGCTTTGCCTGGGATGACGGCATAGACGTGCAGCTAGAGCGATTTCATGACGCCAGGGGCGACATCACCGCTGAGGTGACGATCTATTCACGGATCCCGCCGTTCCCCGGCCTGCTGCACCACGCCCGATTGAATCTGATGAGCACTCAGGCGCGGAACGGGCTTGCCAAGCAGCTCGCCACGCGGATCAAGGAAGAGGTCATCGATTGGCCGGTGCTGCTGGAGCAGCTTTGCTACCTGGCCGTTGACGCCTACCGTGAGGGCGACCCGGTGATTGACTTGCGCGAGGTTGACCCGTGGGTCAAGACGCGCTGGCTGCTCTACCCCTACGTTGAATACGGCGGCCCGACTGTGCTCTATGCCGAAGGCGGCTCTGGCAAGTCAGTGATTGCTATGTGGATCGGGCTGCAAGTAGCACTCGGAACGCCGCAAGCCCGCGGTGAATCACAAGCCAAGCCGGTGCTCTACCTGGACTATGAGACAAGCGCCGAGGTCCACACGGAACGGATGAATGCCCTCTATCGCGGCATGGGCGTAGAGATGGACGCCCGGGCGCCGTTCTATTACAAGCGCATGACCGTCAACCTGCCAGAGTCAATCCAGACCATCCAAAAGGACATAGCCAGCAAGCAGGTCGGGCTAGTCATCATCGACTCGCTGGGAGCTGCCGGAAGCGGTGCGCCGGAAGACGCCTCTACTGCTGTGCCGATCTACCAGGCACTCCGCAAGCTGCCCGTGCCAGCCCTGTGCATCCACCACAAGAACAAGAACAAAGGCGACACGTCACAGGCCGGACAGCGTGACCGGGCCTTTGGCTCAGTCTACTACCTGAACTACGCCCGACTCGCCTGGGAACTTGAGGCCGTCCAGGGCGAAGGCATCCTGACCACTGGCCTAGTGAACGTCAAGTGCAACAATGGCCGGATGCTGCCCAAGCACGCCCTGCAGCTCACGTTCACCGACATGGGGCCAGACGATGACCGGCTCCAGAGCATCGTCATCGAAAAGCACGACATAGCCGACGTACCTGAACTGGCCCACAAGCTGCCGATCAAAGAGCGCATCCTGCGCGAACTCAAGCAGGGGGCCAGGACCATGCCCGAAATCGCTGAGGCGCTGAGCATGGACGAAGGCGCACTCAAGCCCAGACTGTCCGAGCTGAAGCGCAAGGGCGCTATCGTCAACCTGCCAGATCACCGCTGGGGATTGACCGCCATCAACCCAGATGACAAGCCGCCATTCTAAACAGGACAAGATTGGTATGAGTTACAAGTTACAACCGCAAAAGTTACACGAACTTTTCAGTAACTTCGAGTTACAAAGCATAGTTCTCTATGCTTGTAACTCGTAACTGTCACTCGAAATGGTAACTCAGGAGGAGAGAAGAGATGCCTGGTAACTGGAGAAGAGACATAACCAAGCCCGTCTATCGTTCCTGCAAAGACGTGGAGTGGA
>MWEZ01000213.1 GCA_002071335.1 Verrucomicrobia bacterium ADurb.Bin018 | reverse complement strand
GGACTCCTTTCGGTTAAGTGGCTACATACTTTGATCAATGTAGTTATATATACTACATATTTTCCCCCAAAAAAAAGAGAGATTTTCACTTAACCAACTTTTATTTCGTGCACCCGCAGAACAACGTAATCTTGACTTTTCCAGTAGCGCCATCCACCATGCGAACGTTGTGAATATCAGCCGCCAGCCGCCAGCCGCCAGCCGCCAGCCGCCAACCGCCAGACGCCAGCCGCCAGCCGCCAACCGCCAGACGCCAGCCGCCAGCCGCCAGACGCCAGACGCCAGACGCGTAAACACTGGCGTTTTATTTTTTCTGGTTTCCTAGTTCCGTTGTGCTTTCTCTTGTCGGGAATCTTCCCGGCGCAGGCGGTTGAAGTGACTGTTGCCTTTTCCCCGCGCGGCGAGGCACTCCATCTGATCCTGAATGAATTGCGCACCGCCACCAGCCGCGTGGACCTCGCCCAGTTCTATCTCACACATCCCGATCTTATTGATGCGCTTTGCGCATTGCCGGCCAAAGGCATCCCCGTGCGCTTGTTGACGGATGTCACCATGGGCGAAGCCGCCCAACAACCCACTCTGGATAAACTAACCCGCCATGGTGTCCAGTTATTTCTGATCGAACCGCCCAAGCGCGGCAAAATGCACATGAAAAACCTCGTGGTGGACGGCCAAACCGTCATCACGGGCACCGCCAACTGGACTCAACAGGCCTTCGGCCTAAATTGCGAAGACACCATCAAAATCGCCTCGCCCGCGCTGGCGGCGGTCTATTTGGCCAAGATGGATGAATTGACGGCCTCCGACATGGCCGCGGAAATTCATGGCTCCGGTGCGAAGCCCGAACGCCTATCCTTCCCCCTGCCCAAGCCCCCGGCCGTTCGCTCGCCTCCGGGTCGGGTGAATGCGCCCGGCACCCGAAGATTTTCGGCGGAGGCGCCCGAAAGCTTTTTCCTGCCCAATCCCGGACCATTCGAACACCTGGCCGAGCAAATCCGCTCCGCCACCAGCCGCGTGGATGTCGCCATCTTCCTCTTGAATGAAGACCGCATCGTGGACGCGTTAACCGAACGTGCCCAAGTCGGAGACTGCGCCATCCGAATCTTGGCCGATGTCGGGATGCTGGGTTCAGGAAATCTGGAAGTCCTGCAAAATCTGGCGGCCGCCGGTGTCGAAATTCGCACGTTCGGTTCGGACCGCGAAAGCCTGCACATGAAAACCGGCATTATCGATGGCCACTTCTTTTGGACGGGTTCCGCCAACTGGACCAAGGGCGCAATGACCTTGAACATCGAAGACATGCTCTGCTTCGACTCTCCCGAGTTGGCCGAGTGGTACAGCAACTGGCTGGATGAATTCGCCAAGATATGCCAACCGTTTGTCCCGCTACAGACGCAGACAACATTCGTTGAGACCAACGCCGTACCGACCGGAAAATGGCCGATCGGCCTGCCACCCACGGCGCCTCGCACCGATTGGGATCATCTGGTGGAACACGTGGATTTCCCGCCGTTGGAAACCAATGCCTGGGTCGCCTACCTGCCGGACGAAGCCTACGCCCCCGTGCTACTTGACCTGATCCGCAATGCCCACCAAACCATCCTGATCGCCATGTATAAACTTGCCGAACCGGGCGAAAAAGTCGCAACAGGTTTTCTGGGGCAAATCATCGCTGAACTCGAAAAAGCCACGGCCCGCGGCGTTTATGTCAGCCTCTTGCTCCATGTGCCCGTGTCACCCCAAGATGCCCTGTACGACGCTCACTCCCGATGGGCCGAGCGCCTCCGTGCCAAGGGCATTGACGTCCGCCTCGGACTTCCCGCCCTGCCGATGCACGAAAAGTTCGTGTCGGTTGACCTGTGTAAGATCATCGTCGGCTCGCACAACTGGTCCGCAGGCGCACTCGATGACTCCCGGGTCTATGAGTCCAGCGCACTCGTCATTTATCCGCAACCGCAAAAATGGTTGGCCGACTACTTCTTCAGTCGACCGATGGTCAGCCATATGGCCAGTCGTGAAGCCTGGGAACGCGAACTCACCCTCATCCGCCATACCAAGAACATGAATACTTCGGACAAATATCAATTGCTTGAATCGTTTGGCGTAGAAGTGGGGCCCGCGCCGTGATCTCCACCATGGCTCAAATGAGAAAAGCTCAAGAAAACAAGACAATCCCGCCGAGACGGCGGGGCTATACAGAAAGAACACCTCCCGTCTTCATCGGGCTTTTCGATCGCCCCAAAGGACATGGGCTGTTGAACATTGGAAATTGGATATTGAGACCCCCAACCGTGGCACGAGGGCATGCCGGCTCCTGTTTTGTCGTGCTGGGTGCGCTTCTTCTCCTGACCGCCATTTCCCAAGCCGATGAAATCTCGCTTCGCAACGGCACCAGCCTGACTGGCCGGGTTCTCATGGTGCAATCCAGCAGCTATGTGTTCCAAGACAATGCCTCCCACGGTGCGCCGCAAAACATCCCCAAGACCGCCGTTCGCTATGTTCTATACGACGATCCTGCCATGGCCGACCGCGCTTTCGGAATCCGTAGCGCCTTGCGCCACGCTGAAGGGGAGGCCAGCTTGGTGCGCCTGCTCCCCACCCGCCCTTTCGGCCAAGCCATCCTCGAGGCTGTCCAGAACGCCCAGACTTCCATCTGGGTCAGCGCCTACTACATCTCCGGCAGTTCCACCAGCCCTATCAAGGATTTTTACACCGTCTTGGAGGATAAGGCGCGGCAAGGCCTCGAGGTAATCGTCATCAGCGAATACGGCCCCGGCACCGGCGCCCGCGTCCGCGAGGCCACCTACAACTTCGCCCGCACGCTGGAGCAATCCGGCGTCCGCGTCCTGTTCATGAGTGGCTACCGCATCCTGCACAAGAAGATGATCCTGGTGGATAATCAAAACGCATTTCTCGGCAGCGCCAACCTCACCATGGCCGGCACCCTCCAAAGCGACGAAATGAACGTCCATATCCACCAACCCGCCTTCGTCGCCCGAATGCGCAAGGATTTCGAAAAGATCATGGCCTCCGCCAAATATGCCGAAGTCCTCAAGCCAATGGAGAGCAAATGAGTATAAACCGACATCCCGCCCGATGGGCCATCCTGATGCCGATCATGTGCAGCGCTTGGCTGTTCATTGCCTTGCCCGCATATCCGGCAGGAAAATCACCTGACGATTGCAAGCTTGAAAACTGCGAAGAATGGGACGAATACGCCAACGATTGCATCGATTTGCCTAAAAATTGTTTTATTTTGGCTTGGTTCGGAGAAGACCGTGATGATGGAGATTGCAATCAGGATATCATCTACAACACCCGGGGGGTCCCGATATCCTGAGTTCGACACCTCTGAAATGGAAAGTCATAACTCCTTGGGACACAGGACGTGTATTTTTGAATTTTGCCG
>MWEZ01000212.1 GCA_002071335.1 Verrucomicrobia bacterium ADurb.Bin018 | reverse complement strand
AACGCAGGAGACTTAAAACAGAGCGTCACCATTGATCCAAACGAATAACACCCTCAAATCACCCAGTGTTCATCGGGTGATGACGCAACCCCTATGCCCAAATGCATTTTTCGGGATTAAACCCGGAAAATCCCCTCTGTTTGCGTTCTTTTGCGCCGCTGGCGTCTTGGCGAGAAAAAACAAAAAGATAACCTCGCGCAGAGACGCAAAGCGCGCAAAGGAAGAAAACAGTCCCCAACAATCCAACCGGCTGCTTTTGTAGGGCAGGAATGGTTGAAGAATGAAACCTTCCCGCCGGGAACGGCTGGAAGGTCTGCGACCGTTCCAGTCCTACAATTAAACCCGGAAAATCCCCTCTGTTTGCGTTCTTTTGTCCCGCTGGCGTCTTGGCGAGAAAAAACAAAAAGATGACCTCGCGCAGAGCCGCCAAGCCCGGAAAAATCGCATTAAAAAAGCGCGGATTTTTCATACTACCTTGTCATCCAAGGTACCTTGTGTCACAAGGTAGTGGTCTCCCCTGGGTGGGGTGGGGGAAAATGGCGCTGATTGCGCGACCAGCAACGCCCCATAGCCGGCTTTTCCACACTGTGGAAAAACTCGCCCGCGCGGGATAAACTGACCTCAATGGTTGCCGCTGCGCTCGCTATGGCTCGCTGGCTCGCCCGGCTGTGCGGTCGCTATAGAGCTCGCGTTCGCCCGGCGTCCTTCGGACTTGGGCTCGGCACTCGCCTATTTTCCATTGCGTGGAAAAATCGCGGAAAGGTTTTCTATTGCGTAGAAAATCCCGCCGGTGCGGGATAAATAAATTTCCACACCGTGGAACTTTTGCCGCCGAATTTTCCACAGTGTGGAAAAGTACCCCCAAAGTTGTTCCATTGTGTGGATAAGTGGCCTCAAAGTTGTTCCATTGTGTGGAAAAAATTTGGCCTTGCGCACCCTGTTTTTCCACAGTGTGGAAACATAATTTCCACACCGTGGAAAACTTTGAAGCCGTTTCAACGCAAACGCCGCAACCGACCCAAGAATCAGCAGGAAAATAAGAAACCCAGGAACGCAGGAAAAGGCAGAAAGGCGCCTTGTCATCACACCGAAAAGTTTCTTTCCTGTTTTCCTGTTTTTCTTGCGTTCCTGATCGGTTTTATTTTTTTCCCGGCTTGCGTCTTTTGCATCTCTGGCGTCGCTTGCGTTAATGTTCTCTGGCTGGTTTGCCTGATAACATAGGACTAAGCCCTTTTTTGGGGCTATTCCTGTTTTCCTGTTTTTCCTGCGTTCCTGCTCGGTTTTATTTTTTTCCGGCTTGCGTCTTTTGCATCTCTGGCGTCGCTTGCGTTGATGTTCTCCGGCTGGTTTGCCTTTTTTTTGGGGGGGCAAGTGGAGCCGGATAGCGGTTGCTGTCCGAACTCACTACGACCCCGAGTATGCCAAGCGATTGCAGAAGTAAAAGCCCATAATCTTTCCCCCCTTATAGGAACACCAGAGTTATAAACAGGCGGGGAGGAGAGCCCCGCGAAGCTCCCCGCACCCGCCTGTTCATAACTCTGCCGAACCGCCGCCGTTTTGGATTGCGAAGCGGCGGGCGGCGGGAATGAAATGAAAGCGGAAACACGCGTCGCCCGGCTACGAACCTTCCCCCCTTCCAGAGGGATGGACAGCGCAAGAACTTCGAGCCGGGACGATGCGCCAGCGGCTGAAACGAATACTCCAGAGGTGGGCCGCGTTCAGGCCTCCACTATAAGGCTTTCGCAGGTCGCGGGCTCGCGTGTTCCCAAGGGACAACCCTACGAAAGGAGGACGGAATGAACAAGGAAGAAGCGGAGAAAACAGACGGATACGCGGCGCTGATCGGGCTGGACTGGGCGACGGAGAAGCACGACATCTGCCTCTGGGACGCGGCCACGGGCGAGGTCCGGCAGCGCGTGGTGGACCACACGCCGGAAGCCCTGGCGGAGTGGCTCTGCGAATTGCAGGCGCGCTATCCGGGGCAACGGCTGGCGCTGTGCCTCGAACAGAGCCGGGGCGCCCTGATCTACGCCCTGATGGGCCACGCGTTCCTGGACCTGTATCCGGTCAACCCGGTGACCTTGGCGCGCTACCGCGAAGCCTTCGCGCCCAGCCGGGCCAAGGACGATCCCGGCGACGCGCGGCTGCTCTGCGAGATCCTGCGGCTGCACCGCGAGAAATTGGCCGTCTGGAAACCCGACGACGAGCAGACGCGGACGCTGGGGTTCCTGAACGAGGAGCGGCGCAAAGCCGTGAACCTGCGCGTCAAGCTGGTGCTGCGCTTGCAGGCCGCGCTGAAGCTGTACTTCCCGCAGGCGCTGCAATGGGTGGGCACGGACTTGTCCGCCCCGATGGCGTGCGACTGGCTGCTGAAGTGGCCTACGCTGGAAGCCGTCCGGCGCGCGCGGCCACAGACCGTCCGCGCGTTCTTCTACGCCCACAACTGCCGCAGCGCGGCGCACATCGAAAGCGTCTTGGCCGCCCTGCCGGCGGCGAAGCCGCTGACGGCGGATGCCGCCGTTCTCGCCGTCCAGCCGCTGACCGTCCAGATGCTGGCCAAGCAACTGCGGCTGCTGCACCACTCCATCGTGGAGTACGAGCGCCAGATCGCGGCGCTGTTCCGTCCGCATCCCGACGCCTTCCTCTTCGAGAGCCTGCCCGGCGCCGGAGAAGTCATCGCGCCGCGCCTGCTCACCGCGTTCGGAACCGACCGCTCCCGGCATCCCACCGCGCAAGACATGCAGACCTATGCCGGGATCGCGCCGGTCGTCGAGCGCAGCGGCAAGAGCTGCTGGACGCACTGGCGCTGGAACTGCCCGAAGTTCCTGCGCCAGACCTTCCACGAGTTCGCCAAGAACTCCATCCCGTACTCGGCCTGGGCACGGGCCTACTACGACCAGCAGAAAAGCCGCGGCAAGGGCCACAACGCCGCCATCCGCGCGCTGGCGTTCAAATGGGTGCGCATCATCCACCGCTGTTGGCTGACCCGCACGCCCTACGACGAAGGCCTCTACCTCCAGGCCCTCGCGCAGCGCGGATCGCCTCTGGTTGCGCTCATCGCCGCGCCTGCCCGGGAGGCTTGAAAGAATCAGAAATATGATTGACGGACATCCTCAGAGGTCTTGCGCGGCCTTGCCTTCCCCCCTATGCCGCGACCTTCTAGCAGCCTTTAGCCGCGGCGCTACCGCGCCGCTACGCTGGACCCTCGCAGCGCGTGGGCGCTGCTCGGGGATGGCCGCCCCGCTGGCGGCCACGGCCCCGCCGCTCACGCGGCGGAGCGCGGCCTTGGCAGGGGCGGCCCTTCCTCGCCGCTGTTTGCGGCTGCGGGTGGAACTCGCTCGTCCGGCGGCTGCCGGACTCGCTCGCCTTGCGCCTCGGGCGTTGCCCTCGGCGTGAAGATCGGCGGGGTTCACCACGCTTCCAGCGTGGTTCTTCGCGGCGTTCTGCCGCGCTCTTCCGCCCTGCGGGCTTCGGGTGGGGGCGCGCGCTTTACCTCATCTCTTG
>MWEZ01000211.1 GCA_002071335.1 Verrucomicrobia bacterium ADurb.Bin018 | reverse complement strand
CTGAAAAGGCTTGGAAGACGAGCGCAGGAAGACCAGCGCTTCAGCGTCGCCCGCGCGCGCCAGCAACCGGCCCTGTGTGTCGCACACGGCGATGGAGCCGTAATGGATGGATTCGACAATACCGCCGCGCGTGGTTTCTACCAGGGGGACATAATGAGGGTTGGGCATAAGGTTTCCTCAGGTTGGTTGGTATAGATCAATTTTACACCCGAGGGGTGCCCGCAAGGGACAGAGAAGCGGCCCGCGCGCGGAGAGTTGAAGGGCGCGCCGCAAGGCTGCGGTGCGTAAAGCGGGAGAGGATGCGCATGGGTCGAGCGCTTTTATCAGGTATACTTGCACACAAAAAAAAGAGGGTAAATATGATCGAAGAAAGACCGTTACACGTTCTGGGCATCAGCGGCAGCCTGCGCGTTGACTCTTACAACACCGCGCTGCTGCGCGCCGCCGCGGAACTACTGCCGCCCGGTATGACACTGGAAATCACCGACCTGGCCGGCATCCCGCTTTTTAACCAGGATGAAGAAAATCCTTTCCCCGAAGAGGTTGCCCGTCTGCGGGCGCGCATCGCGGCGGCAGACGCGCTACTGTTCGCCACGCCGGAGTATAACAGCTCCATCAGCGGTGTGCTTAAGAACGCGTTGGATTGGGCTTCGCGCGCGCCGGATATGCCGCTGGCCGGCAAGCCCGCGGCGCTGATGGGCGCCAGCACGGGCGTATTCGGCACAGCCCGCGCGCAATTACACCTGCGCCAGGTGCTCGCTCACCTGGGCGCGCTGGTGCTGACGAAACCTGAGGTGATGGTTATGCGGGCGGCGGACGCCTTTGATGAACAGGGCAGGCTGGTGAACGAAGTGACACGCGGTTTTTTGGGTCAATTGCTCGTTGAACTGGCGCAATGGACGCGCCTGGTGAGCGCTCGTTGAACCGAAGAGAAGAGTAGAACAGCATGAAAACAGACTGCCGCCGGAGGAGCGCTCCTCCGGCGGCAGCGATGAATCACGCTTTTCACCGCCCGTGGGGAATGGTTTTCACCCGCCGAACATGGGCAGGCGCAGCTGCACTTCGTCGCCCTCGTGCAACAGGTGCAGGGGGTGCACCATCTCGTTTTGGATGATGACCTGCGCGTTGCGCAAAAAGGGGCGTATCACGGGGTACCGCGCCGCCAGCGTGTCGAGCATCAGCGTAGCGGCGGCGCCTTCGGGCAGCGTCAGCTCCAGGCGCGATTCCCCGCAAAACTCTTTGAGCGGCGAATACAACTGCACATGAACATTCATCACCGTTCACCCATTTAATTGATTATATGCGATTTGCCGTGAGAGCTGCGTGGAGAGGATGGAACCAGGGGCGCGGTGCAGGGTCATGCCTCCGTGAGCGATCGTGCGGCGGGCGAAAGCAGGGTTGAACCGTGTAAAAAGCGGCGGCGCTAATCACCCCCTCGCGGCGGCTGCAGCTTATCCCGGCGGCGCTTGGCCAGGTAGAGCAGCCCCAGCGCGATGAGCATGCCGATGAGCCAGCCGTGCGGCGGGAAGGTGAGGTGCACCAGCGCTGTCACCACCGCGGTGAAGAGGGCAGCCAGCAGCCAATCTGCCGGGCTCATGCGCGAAAAGAGAGAGGGTTCTTTATCCATTCCAGCCTTGGTCTCCTGAAGCGCGCGTAAAGCGCGCGCGATTTTTTATTCTTCGTCTTCGCCTTTCTCTAATCTCACCCCCTGGTTGGCGATGTCATTGGCTTCCACGTAACGGCGCGGCATGGCGAGCGAGCTCCAGCCGCCGGCCTCCTGCAGAACGAAGGGGTCGGTGCCGTGGCGCGCGGCGGAGGTGGCCCAGTAGTGGCGGCAGTCGTGCGCCGAAAGCCCCAGGATGCCCAACCGCTCACCCAGCAGGCGCACGCGCGCGGTGATGGCGCGCTGGCTCATGCCGGGGGCGCCCAGCTCTTCGTTCTTTTTGCTGCGCCGCAACAACAACTCTCCGGGCAATAGCTCGTGGTTTGCCAAGCAGTCTCTCACCGCCTGCAGCGTCTCGCGGGTCAGGCGGTGCGCCTGTTCCTTGTTGACCTTGGGGCGGAAAAAGCGCAGCACGCCCTCATCCGCGTCAAGGTCGGGCGCTGCCAGCCCGGCCGCTTCGCCCACGCGCAGCCCGTGGTCGAGCAGCAGGCACATCAACAAGCGGTCGCGCCGGCCCTGCGGGGTGGGGGGTTGCTCTTTGAGCGCCTGCGCCTGTTCGGGGGTCAACCTCACCGGCTCTTCTTTTTTGAAGCCAATGCGTTTGACCGGGCGCTTCTGGTCGATGCGCACCTGCTCGCGGAAGGAGTAACCCTGCACGGCGCGAATGAGCGCGTACTCTTGCGGCGTCAACGTTCCGCACTGCATGGCCATGCGCGCGTAAGTCTTCACCGTGGAAAGGCGCACATTGATACTGTTGATCGCGTAACCTTCTTTCAACTGCCATTTCACAAAGGCTTCCACCAGCCCCCAGGTTACCGGGCGCCAGGCGCCAGGGTCGTTCGCCAGGTCACCGGTGCGCAGGTTGGCGAAGGCGAGGAATTCATGAAAGAGCGCCAGGTCGGCGTCCTGGCGGCGCAGCGTTTCTTCAGCGCGGCGCGAGCGGTAATCGTGAAAGCGCGCCTGCGCGGCGGCGCGGTTGGCGTTCAGACCAATGAGCTGAGCCAGTTCGCCGGGCAGCAGGGGTTGTATCTCTTTTTCGTCAGCCATTATTTTGATTGTACACGAAATCGTCCCCGCTTAAAGCCGCGGAGGACGCCACTCAACCCTCCGCCTTGCCGGGCGATGGAGCTTGGCGACCTGCTGGAAGGGATCTGTTTCATTGGGCAGTGCCCGAACGGGAGGATCATCTCACTTGCCATCCCTTCTTTGGGCGGTGAAGATGAGAAGGTTGCCGGAGCGCGTAAACCGGCTTCGCAGGCGCACCCTCTCAAGGTCTTCTGCGCTCCTGGCAAGCTGTCCGTTAAGGTCAACGGCCAACCGCTGTACCCGGTGTTCATCATCAACCCCCTCACAAAGCGGGCAGCGCGTCGTTATTTGTCTTCACCATGCCTGAAGCCGGGAAAGAGAAGTATAAAGTGATTTTTAACAACGCCGCAGCCCGCGTGAAGGGGCCACAGGGCATACCTTGCAAAAATGTAAACTCGCGAAAAACGATTGAATTAACCCCTGGAATGTCGTAGACTAAACAATTATATATCTCTCTCAGGGGTTGCTCTAACTGTATTTTGCCCGATCAGGCGAGTACGGCTGATCACCAGAGGCTAATCAGTTTTGTTTAGCTTTACTCAAACGTAACCCCAACCCTGAGAGGTCCAGGTTCCCGCGCCTCCGCTGTGAAGGAGCGGGAACTGCGCAAAGGCTTGAAAGCCAGTATAATGGTATATCGATTTCCCAGCACGCCATTATCGGTAGCCTACAGGTAAACTCACAGTCATTGCAGCGTGAGCATCCATTTTTTGGATATGGAGAGCATTGTATGAGTGTAACGCCGGCCACACAAACAAGGGATACCATTTTGGAGGTGAAGAACCTGAAGACCTACTTC
>MWEZ01000210.1 GCA_002071335.1 Verrucomicrobia bacterium ADurb.Bin018 | reverse complement strand
CGCGGAGTTGCTCGTCCTTCTTGTCGGCCTCGGCTTGCAGCGCGGCCAGCGCGGACTGGCCGGCGTTTTTTTCGTCCTGCACCTGCTGGTTGGCGTTAGCCAATTCCTGCCGGCACTGCTTGTACTGGGCGGCGAGCGTGTCGTATTCTGCTTGCTGGGAATCGCGCGTGCGCAGCTCTTCCTCGAGGCTGGCAATGCGGCTCTTGAGGTAGTTGATTTCCACCGAGCGGTCTGCCACGGGCGCGGGCTCTTCGGGGACAACCGCCGCCGCGGGCGGCGTCGTCACCGGCGCCTCGCCGGGGAGGGGTTCCAATTCCGGCCACTCCTCCCGCGGCGACCCGCCGGCCTGTTGGCGCTGAATATCGGCGATCTGATTATCGCAATAGGTCTTGCGATATTGGATCACGCGCGGCTCCCAGCCCGGGAATTCCCGGGCCAGGCGCACGTAGTAATCGCGCGCGGCCTGATATTGGCGCAGCGCCTCGTCCAAGCGGCCCGCATCCAAACTTTGGTCGGCCTGAACCAACTGGATATAGGCCTCGGTTTGAATTTGACCGGGGTCGGACAGTTCGGCTTGCACCGGGCCGGCCATCAGCCAGCCGGCGCACGCCAGCAGCAGCAGGATGCGTTTCATGGGCAAGGCGCTTTCGGGCGGGGGTTATTTCAACGCGGCAGAAATCACGTGTTCGCCCGCGTTGATTTTTTCCACGAGGGCGGCCTCGGGCTTCTTGTCGAGCTTGAGCGTACAGCACGCGGCCAAGCCGCCCTCGAAGATGAGGTTTTCCATTTCTTCCACGTTGATTTGCGCCCCACGCAGGCAATCCAGCACGTGGGCCATCACGCCCACCTTGTTGAAATGCCGCACCACGAGGTTGATCACCGCGGAGGTCTTCTTGCGGATATTCACCACGTTGGGCGGGTTGCCGGTTTCCTGGAATACCTTGACGATGCGCACGGCTTCCTCGGCGATGGCCTCGGAGGCCTGGTCGGTGGAGGCACCGATGTGCGGGGTGCAGGCCGCCATGGCCGCGGCCAGAGACGTATCGGCGAAGGGCTCCTCGCCACCGGCCGGCTCGGCATCAAACACATCGCTGGCCACGCGGATTTTCTTGGCCGCCAGCGCATCCTTCAGCGCGGTCCAATCCACAATTTCGCCGCGCGCGGTATTTACGATGATAGCGCCGGGCTTGAGCAACGCGATGAACTCGGCGTTGATCATCTTCTTGGTTTCGGGCTTGGCCGCGAGGTGCAGGCTGATGGCATCCGCCACCTTGGCCACATCCGCCGGCGTGGCGCAGAAGCCCACGCCCAGTTCCTTGGCCTTTTCCGGCGTGAGCGAGCGCGACCACGCCATCACATTCATTTCGAGCGCCTTGGCGCGCTGCACCACCGCCTTGCCGATGGAGCCCACGCCCAGGATGCCCAGCGTGCGGCCCTTGAGGCCCGCCGCCTTGCCATATTCTTTTTTGCGCCACTTGCCGCCGCGCAGGTCGGCGGTGGCATCGGCAATCCGGCGGTCGGCGGCAATCAGCAAACCAATCGCCAATTCGGCCACGGCCTCGGTATTCCGGCCGGGGCAGTTGGTCACGTGAATGCCAAACTCCGACGCCTTGGCCAGATCAATCGTGTTCACGCCGGCGCCGGCGCGGATAATCAGCGAGAGCTCCTTCCCGGCCTCGATGGTGGCGGCAATGACCTTGGTGGAACGCACAATCAGCACTTCGGCATCGCCGATCGCGCCCGGCAGATCCTCGGCCTTGAGGTCGGGGTTGGAGATCACGGTGTGGCCCAGTTTTTCCAGCGCGGTAATCGCGTTCTTGGACATCTTGTCGGCAATCAGGATTTTCATGTTGGCTCCTTATACTTGTTATTACTTATCGCGGTAGGGCATCCTACCCGAGGATGCCCCACGCGGTGAACCCCTAAAACAGGCGC
Organism: Verrucomicrobia bacterium ADurb.Bin018; assembly: GCA_002071335.1. Classification (GTDB taxonomy): domain Bacteria; phylum Verrucomicrobiota; class Kiritimatiellia; order CAIQIC01; family Lenti-01; genus CAZNGD01. The sequence continues at coordinate 1,653 of MWEZ01000210.1, read as the reverse complement.
GGGTTAAAACGATTTCTTACGCTTGCCCTGCACCTTGGCCGCCACCTTCAGGCGCAATGCGTTCAGCCGGATGAAGCCGGTGGCATCATCCTGGTTGTAGGCCTTGGTCGGGTCAGCATCCATGGTCGCCATTTGCGGGTTATACAGCGAGACGGCGCTCTTGCGGCCGGCCACATAGAGGTTGCCCTTGTAGAGCCGCACGCGCACCGTGCCGGTGACGTTGCGCTGGGTTTCTTCCACCAGCGCTTGCAGCGCCACGCGTTCCGGCGCGAACCAGAAGCCGTTGTAGACCATGGCGGCATAGCGGGGGATCAGCCCGTCACGCAGGTGCATGGTTTCGCGGTCCATGGTCAGCGATTCCATTTGCCGGTGGGCAAACTGCAGCACGGTGCCGCCGGGCGTTTCATATACGCCGCGGCTCTTCATGCCCACGTAGCGGTTTTCGACCATGTCCACGCGGCCCACGCCGTGCCGCCCCGCCAGCTTGTTCAGCGCGCGCATGACCCCCAGCGGCGACAACTTTTTGCCGTTCACCGCCACGCAATTCCCACGCACAAATTCCAGCTCCACAATTTCCGCGCGATCCGGCGCATCCTCCGGCGCGACGGTCAACTTGAACATGCCGCGGTTTTGCGGCGCGAATGCGTCGAACCACGGATCCTCCAGAATGCCTGCCTCGTAGGAAATATGCAGCAGATTGCGGTCCATGGAGTACGGCTTTTTAGCCGACGCTTCCACATTGATGCCGTGCTTCGCGCAATATGCGATCATTTCGCTGCGGCCCGGAAACTGCTCGCGATAGGCCGCGTTGCGCCACGGCGCAATCACCTGCAAATCGGGCGCGAGCGCCGCCGCCGTCAACTCGAAACGCACCTGGTCATTGCCCTTGCCGGTGGCGCCGTGGGCGATGGCCGTGGCGCCCTCCTGCCGCGCAATTTCCACCATCCGCTTGGCGATCAGCGGTCGCGCGATGGACGTGCCGAGGAAGTACTGCCCCTCATAAATCGCGTTGGCGCGCATCATCGGGAAAATGAAATCGCGCGCGAACTCTTCTTGCAGATCGTCAATGTAGATTTTGCTCGCCCCCGTCGCCAGCGCCTTTTTGCGCAGGCCCTTCAGCTCTTCCTCCTGTCCCACATCCGCCGCGAATGCGATGATCTGCGCCTGATAATTTTCCTTCAGCCAGCGCAGGATCACCGACGTATCCAAACCACCCGAGTACGCCAATACAATTTTCATGGTCTTTTTCCTTCTTGCCGCGCCCGAAGCGCGAAACCGGAATACTAGGGCCTTCCCGTCAGAAATCAAGACTCGCTCCCCATCCGCCCTGTTTTGGGCTTTTTCCCCGCTGGGCCAACGCACCGATTTGAGGCTGATTTCACTTATAATTATAAGTGATATTAACACTTAAAAACATGATGTTTATGAAGGATAATATTATTTATAAATAAGTCATAGACAATATGATATAGATAACTACATTGGTACTAGTCAACATATAACAAAAAGTGAAATTAGATCGCTATTATGAGGGCTTTAAGGTGGCTGCCCGATTACGGGAGGGAGGGCTACAGTGGCGGGGGAATGAGGTGGTGCTGAAGGGCGAGGAAGTCGGCGGGGGGCGGGGCGGTGAAGACGAGGGGGGCGTGGGTG
>MWEZ01000209.1 GCA_002071335.1 Verrucomicrobia bacterium ADurb.Bin018 | reverse complement strand
AACTCTTTCTCCACTTCAAAGTTCCGATTGCAATCCGGGCAAGCCCGGGACCGGCAAATCAAGTTGAAGATGATCTTACCATGCCCCCCGCGAACCGTCACGAATTTTGCAGGGATGTTATTGCCGGCCATGGGCTCCACAATATTGTCCCCAATCACCACCCAATTCCATCGTTTATACGGATAGGTGGTCATGTGGTTGCAATTACCGGCGATTTCCTCGAGCCGAGGGCTAACTATAACGGTTTCTCCCACACAGCCGCTCGGAATATCTGGCATGTCAATGGTAATGGAGGGACACAACCCCTTCGTCATCCCGGGCAGGAAGAGGGCCGTAACCAATGCGATCGGGAAAAAATGAGAGGTTTTCATGGCAACAGCTTCAGGTCCTGAAGGATATGGAGCCTGATGGTTTCGAGCAGAGCCGGCGGATAGGCGATAGTCTGGAGGTCCACGCGAGCGACATCGAGATCCGCCAGCAACAGCGCAGTTTCGTCAGCCCCTCAAGCACCAGATGCAGCGCGCGCACGGTGTCGGCTTGCTGGTAGGGAAAGTCAGGTGGGAACCGCTCGCCGCTGTACGGGTCAACCCCGTCAGCAAGGCTCTGTACGATCTCATGGCGCGGTCTGATTCCATTGATTACGGCTCGTGAACCTGCTCGCGTGAGGAAAGATCGGTGAAGAGATTCTTTGCCGGATCGAACTCAAGATTTCGCGTCCCGTCGGGATTCAGATAGTACGTGAAGGTCAAGAGAACCTTGTTGGACTCTGCATAACCGAAATCGAAATCGCCGTAGAGTTTCCCGTACTTGGCTTCCTTAAGCTTGCCTTGCTCATCGACAACAGACCGAACGCGAACAAAGTAGTTCTGATCAAGTCGCACCTTTTGGTTCTGACGCGGCGTTCCTGGATGCATCGTCTTTTCGCGCACCCACAGGTTTGTGTAGCCGTGTTCTGGTGCCTCTGGCGGCAAACGTAATTGACTGCCATGCGAAGGAGAAGCGGAAATCCCTTGGATTCCGTCTTTAGGCCCGCTGAATGTGATTTGCAAAGCTTCATCCCGATCTCTGGCGCTTGCAAAACGTCCTCGGAACAAGAACGTAAAGTCTTTCACATCGCCTTTCCCATACGGGACAACCCAATCGCCTTTCTCCAAGTCGAAGCCAACGGGTTCATTCATAAGCGGAATGAATGCCTCCACCCGCTTGGCGAACATAGGCATCGGTTTACCGATCTTGCGTAACACGATTTCCAGCGTTGGATTCCACGGCTCCCATCGGTCCCCGACAACGTTCGTGAACATGAAATCTACCCCCAAGGTCGGGTAGTATCCTTCTTTGCGAGCGGAACATGATCCCGATGGGTTGCCTTCGGCTTCGGCGGAAAACATCCCGTTGGTATCGGTCTGGCCGGTGATCGAAAACGGTCGCGTACCCCAGCCTTCGCCCGCCGGAATGTTCTTGCTGAACCCGATACCCACCGTGGCGTTGGTAACGGGTATTCTCTGCTCATCCACGACACGCACCGTAACCCGGCCAAGATGATAGGGCGACAGGACGCCCGCCATGACAGTAACGGCCATTCCGCAGACGCAAAGGATCAGAAGAAGTTTCTTCATGGTTGGTTCAAGCCTCCGAGATCACGGAACTTGTCATATAGTCTGTAAACGTAGAGATACGCCACTACCCGCAAGTCGCTGTGGAGCCAGTCGGTATTATTCCTACTCGCTGGCCAACCTGTCTGGAAGGTGGGCGTCTGCATGTTAAAGTTATGGCCCGACAGCAGGACACTCATATTGTTTGCACCTGCCGGCAGCGTCCTTGACGGGATAAAACCGGCCAGCAGGAAGTTCAGATGGTCCGTTGCATACTGACTGCCGACGTCCGTCTGGTTCGTATCGGTCGGCACGTAGAGGTCCGCCAGTTCCGAACCACCAGGCCGGAAAAACGGACGGCTCAAGATCGCCTGCGTGTTCGTCGGCGGAACATACGCGCTCAAGTCGTTATCCCAGTAGTAATCGTTGAAGCCCCAGCCGCCGTAGGTGCTGCCGCCGATCGACGAAATCCAGTTCAACCCCTTGCGCTTCTCCTGTAACGCCCAGGCGTATTCTCCGCCGAAGTAACACCACAGGCCGGGATACGTCGTGTGCGGATGGGACTTCAGCACGTCCTCGCCCGACGAGTAGAAGTTATAAGCCACATCGGCGGCGGGACTGAAGGTGTCGCGCCACGTCAGCGCGTGGCGTCCGTCGCCCGATGGGAAGTTCGTGTACCACTCGGAGCACCAGAGCCATTCGGCATAGGACGGCCAGTCGGTGTACCACATATCATCATCCTGTTCAGACGGATCTCCGTCGAACGCCTCAATGGCAACGGCAGCGTCAAGCATGAGGAACTGTGCCACGCTCGCGCCGTGCTTCGTAATGGCAGCGGAAGACAAGACGTTGCCGAGACTATGGGAGGCCAGTGTGATGGTTCCGCCGATGTCATTGTTCAGCACGTCAGCGAAAGCCTCGGCACTGTCCAGTGCGTGGATGACGTTTACATGGTAGTTTGGCGTCTTGCTGGCAAAGTACCACGCCTGACTATCGTTCCCGAACCACGTCACGCCATAAAAGCGAGCCAACGAGCCCGACCAGTATGTCCGTTTGAACACCTCCGACAGCCAGCCGCGAGCCGCACTCTCGCTGACGCTGTAACCATGAACGAAGACAAAGCGCTTGTCGGTGATCAAGCCGGTTCCGGGAAGGTTCGAAGCATCCGTGATCGCTGGGTTGCCATTGTTTTCCAATGGGATAACGGGACGGAGGTTCACACGCCAATACATGTCTTCGACACCGGTGATCTTCAGCGGCAAGTCCTTCGCGCATATCTCGTTGTTTACCGAGTCGAGGATTCTCAAGCGCAGGGGCTGGGTTGTCACATTCTTTGCTTCCACTAAAACAATGCCCTTCCCGTCGTTCTTGATGCTGTCGAGGAAAGCCGTCGTAAGTTGAATTCCGTTGGCTCCGATCGCTTGAATGGTACTGCCTACGATGGCGTTTGCGGTCGTTTGATCGGTCAGATATTTGCCGGCATCGGCAGGAGTCAGGTCGCTGTAAATGACGTTCAGACTGTTGGCGCTCGGACAAGTCAATACGAATATGAACTGCGAGTAGTCGAGGATGTCCAACGTCGCTTTCATGTCGAGGAAGACAGGGAACCAGTCGACCAAATCCCGTACGCCGTCAACGCCGCTGTGCGCTGCGTCGGCCGTGCCGTGGCCTGGAATATCGTTACCGCCCAAATCCCCACTGTCATCGTCGTCGTTCTTCCAGAAGCTGAAGGTCTGTCCTTGATCGCTAAAGCCTCGGTCGGTGTCGTCGATCTTCCGGTCATGATTCCAGTCCGGAACCAAGTCCACTTTCAGGACATTCACCTCGCATTCGTCCAAGCAGTCCTCGAGGTCGACCGATTGGCATTGGACGACGTATTTCCCGGGGGGGAGGTTGCTCGGGACGAAAGTGATGGTCTTGTCGGGGCCGCAGCCGGATATCCCGTCCGGGGTGCTGCTCCAGACATAGCCCCCGGGGGAATAGCTGTCGCCTGACAGGCTCAGCGA
>MWEZ01000208.1 GCA_002071335.1 Verrucomicrobia bacterium ADurb.Bin018 | reverse complement strand
CGGCGGATCGGAAACCGTACCGCCACATCGGCCATCTCCAGCCAGGGCGTTGCCGGAACGGAACTCACAGGTTCAGCAAAAATTCACCGGCCGCGTCCGGGTTACGCGTGAAGCCATTTTTCAAATAATATTTCGGCTGCGACGGATGCCGCGCCACCGCGTGAAACCGCTTGATGCCCCGCTCCTTGAAAAACATCCGCTTGGTGCGGTACAGAAAACGCCCGGCTTTGAAGTCGCGATATTCCGCGATCAGAAAATCAATGATGATGTGCGCATCCTCGCCCTCTTGCCGGATGGAAAACACACCCACCGGCAGCATGTTGCGGAAGATCAGGCACGTGCAGGCTTCCTGCAAATCTTCCAGCGTGAGTCCCGGCGCGTACTTTTGCAATTCCCGCTCGTGGAACAGGAAAATACGCTTGAGATATTCCGGCCCCACGCTGGAGGCTGGCGCCAGTTCGAAGTAAGCGCTGCTGGTCAGAATCTCCAGCAAGTACCACGCGTCAATGCCGGCAATCACCAGATTGATGAGGCACACCGGCCACGAGCCGATCAGCCAACCGTAGGCCGCAAACAACACCGAGCCGACGCCATTGATCAACCGCAGGCGAAACACATTGGTCATCAGCAGCGAGACCAAAATGATCAGCGACGCCGCGTAACCGATGAGCTCCTTCAACAACGAAACATCCATGCTACCCTCTCTTGCGCCGGGCGGGTACCCAGCGGCAGCCCCACTATAGCCGCCTCCCGGCGACGCGTCAAAGTCATTGCCCCAGCCGGGAACCCGGCGGCAGCGCGTGCCCGCGCAAAAACGCCGCGCCCGCCATGGCCTTTTTGCCCGCTGGCTGCACGTGGGTCAGGCGCAGGGCGTCGCGGCCGGTGGCCACCAGTGGCCCCGCGCCATCCACCGCCAGCACGGTGCCGGGTGAGGCGGTTCCGCCCGCCCATGGCTCCACCTGAACCCCGTGCAGCTTGAGCAACAAGCCGCCGGGTAGCACGGTGAACGCCCCCGGCCACGGCATAAACCCGCGCAGCCGGTTCCGGATGGTCGCCGCCGGCAGCGTCCAATCCACGCGCCCGTCGTCCTTCGTCAATTTGCGTGCCAGCGTCACTTGCGCTTCGTCTTGGGGTACTCCCTGCGTCCGCCCCGCGCGGAAACCGTCCAACACCTCTTGCAGCAGTTGCGCGCCCAGCGCCGCCAGCTTCGGCTCCAGCGTGCAGAACGTGTCCTCCGGCGCGATGGGGTGCGGCGCTTGCGCCAGCACGTCGCCCGCATCCATCCGCGGCGTCACATAAAGCACGCTGACCCCGGTTTGCTCGTCGCCATTCGCCAGCGCCCATTGGATGGGGCTGGCCCCGCGGTACTTCGGCAGCAGCGAGGGATGCACATTGATCGTCCCCAAACGCGGCACCGCCAGCAGATTCTTTTTCAGGAATTGGCCGAAGCTCGCCACAATCAGCACGTCGGGCTGCCATGCGGCCAGCATGGCCACCGTATCCGGCGCGCTGGCGTCCGCGGGCGTCAAGACCGGCAAGCCGCGCGCCAACGCCACCGTTTTCAGCGCACAGGCTTGGCATTGCAATCCGCGACCGCCCGCGCGGTCCGGCTGCGTCACCACTGCCAGCAGTTCATCGCGACCCGCCGCCAGGATGGAATCCAGCAACGGGCAAGCCAACGTGCCCGCACCGAGCAAAATGATCCGCAACTTTTCCATACGGCCCCTACGCTAGACCCCCCACCCCCGCGCGGCAAGCAAAACCCACCCCCAATGCCCCCGCGCGGCGCAGCGCAGAAATTACCGCGGGCGCATTTTGCTGAGTTCAGCATTGGGACACCCAACAATTTCGCAGTTTTTTTGCAGGGCTTTTGTAGGGCGGGAATGGTTGAGGAACGAAACCTTCCCGCCGGGAACGGCTGGAAGGTCTGCGACCTTTTCAGCCTTACAATCCGACCGGAAGCGGTTTTGGGACCGGGGCACCCCAAAACGAAATCGTCCGCTGGCAATGCAACGCGTGACAACGAGATTTTCGGAGTGCGCGGAACTCAGGCTAGAACCCCCCGCCCCTGTCCGGCGCAGCGCGGAAATTACCGCGGGCGTATTTTGCTTTGCTTCCGGGCGCGAGGGCGTACACTCCCCTGCCCGATGAAGTCCCCCGCGCCATCCCATTCATTCTCTTGGGCCATTGCCGCCATGCTGCTGGCCCTGTTTTTCTGGGCCGTGGTGCCCATGATGCTCGTGCATTTTACGCAATGGATGGACCCGTGGACGGCGAATGGCACGCGCTACTTTTTTGCGGCATCGTTCTGGCTGCCATTTGTGGTGCGCGCGCTGCGCTGCATGACGCCCGCCGCGCGGCGCACCGCCTGGCGCGCCGCCGTGATTCCCGCAGCGGCGCACGGCACCGCGCAGGTTTTCTTTGGCATCGCGCCCTACTTCAACAATGCCACGCTGCTCAACTTCGGCTGTCGGCTCTCCATCCCATTCGCCACCATTTTCGGCTTCTGGCTGCTGAAAAGCGAACGCGCGCTGGCCCGCTCCCCGCTGTTCTGGGCGGGTCTGCTCTGCGCGCTGGGTGGCTTCTTGCTGATGTTTGCCCAAGGGCTCGGCGAAAGCCGCGCCTCCCTGCTGGGCATGCTGATGCTGCTGGGTTTTTCGGTGACGTGGGGACTCTACGTGGTGTTTGTGCGGCGCAATCTCACGGCCTATCCCGCGCATCTGGCCTACGGCATGGTCAGCGTGTTGACCGGCATTCCACTGGTGGGTCTCATGTTCGCCTTTGGCCAGTGGGCGGAGCTGGGCCACTTGACGCTGCCGCAGTGGGGGTGGCTGGTGTTGTCGTCGCTGCTGGGGCTCACGCTTGGCCATGTGCTGTATTACCGCGCCATCCGTGTGATGGGTCCCATCGCCTCGGAAGGCTTTATGCTGCTGATCCCCTTCCAGACCGCCGTGCTGGCCCATTTCCTGATGGGCGACCAACTCACCCCCACCCAATGGCTGGCCGGCGCGGTGTTGATTCTCGGATGCGTCCTGCTGTTGCGCGCACGCTTCCAGCAAGACCGGCGCACAACCGTCCCCGCCGCAAACTGATCAAGGCGTCGGCTCGATAAATTCAACGGCCCCCGGCCGGCTGGGCATCCGCACTCGGTGGTGCATAATGTAGCCCGCCAGCGCCAGCAGCGTCACCGCAATCAGCACGATGCACACCGTGCAGAACCAATCCATCCGCACCCGCAGACGCCCCCCGCAATACCGGCATTGCGCCTCCAACGGGTGGTTGGGATTGCCACACGTCTTGCAAACCTTCGGTTTGATATGGGCTGAATCGGCTGAAACCATATGTGGGCCGCTAATAATCCTAGGCCCACCACACCCCCAAAGCAATCCTTATTACATTCGATTTTTAAGGGGTGAAAAGGCAAAGTAAGTGCCGCTTTGAAATTGCGCCGCCACCGCCAATGTGCTACACGCTTTGCTGTCGGCAGGTTGCTGACTTGCGATCTGGAAAAACAAAACAAGGGAGGCGCTCATGACAAAGGTAAAATGGTTGGTGTTGGTGCTGCTGGCAGTTGGACTGGGCTTGGCCGTCGGATGCGGCAG
>MWEZ01000207.1 GCA_002071335.1 Verrucomicrobia bacterium ADurb.Bin018 | reverse complement strand
AGACTATCTGGAAGGGCTGAATTGCGCCCCCATCACCCGCAACGGGGTGCGGCGGTGCATCCGGGCTTTCTTCCAGTATTGCGTTGATCGGGAAATCATGGAGGCAAACCCCGTTGCCAAGATCAAACCCGCCAAGCTGGATGATCGAATGCCCGACTTCATGACGGATAAACAGGTGCAAAAATTCATGCACAAGCTGGCCGAACTCCACCCGGACAGCGCACCCGCCTTTGCCGTTGCGTTTTTCGCCGGATTGCGCCCCGTTGAGATTCATGGGCAATATGGGATTGAGGCCGAGGCCGTCACGGTTGCGAAGAAGGCCGTAGAGAACGCCAACGAAACGCTTGCGAACGCCGAGAAGCGCGGGAAGCCCCGGACGATCAGCGCGGCGAAGCGAAGCCTTGCAGAGAAGCGGGAAGCCCTACAAGCCGCCCTTTCCGAGCAAGACCGCAAGCGGGCCGTGGATGGCGTGATTGGTGGGCTTCAATGGGAAGATGTAAACTTGCGGGATGGCGTAATCCGTGTGCGCCCGGAGACGAGCAAGACCCGCCGCGCCCGTCTGGTGGAAATCTCGCCCAATCTGGCAACCTGGCTCTTGCGGTACTACCGGGGCAGGGGGCCAGTCTCCCCCACCCCCGTCACAATCCGCCGCCATCGCGCCGCCGTCATGAAAGCGTTGAAGATGGAAAAATGGATTCCCGACTGGCCGCGCCACACCTTTGCAACGATGTTCTTTGCCCATCACCAGAACCGCGACAAGCTGGCCGCGCAGATGGGCCACAGCGGAGCAAGCGGGGTTTTGGAGAAGCACTACAAGGGGCTTGCCACAAAGGAACAGGCCGAACGGTTTTGGGCGATTGCCCCCGCCGATGCCGTAAAGCAAGATGAACAGCCAGCGATTGCCACGAAGGGAGCTTGAACATGAGCCAGAACAAACCGAAAGATTGGAAAATGAGCGATAGAGAGCGCAAGGAAAGCAAACGGATCAACCTCCTGTTCAATGCTAATCACTCAAAGGCCAAACACAGCGAAAGGGTGCGCTGGGAGCTTAAAGCATCGAAGAAGGGAGAGGTTGACCGCATGGCTGAAGCTTTTGCGGTTGCTGACTCAAAGGCCATTCAACTCCACGAATTGCTTGTGCGCTTGGTTGCCATGACCAACGAACCAAGTAAGCGACATTTACGGGCAAAGATCATCTCTTTTAACGAACGAATGAAAGAGGGATGCTTTGATGACTTGAGCTTCATCCAAGAGGCTTTTCTGATGGGCGCAGAGGTTGGGGCCGATGCCGACTTGCGAAAGGTTGTCGAACAGACCAGCCCCGAAGCGCAACGGGAGAATGCGAGAAAAGGAAACAACCTTGCAATCAGAGAACGCCAGAAGCAAAAGGCCGACAGGCGCAAGGAAAATGCGTCAGCAGATCGGAAATGGGCGGCGACTGATATGATGTTTGAGCTTGTGGACGAGGCCGCGCCGGATAAGCGCATGAAGCAGATTCCCGCCTCCGACCACGTTTGGAAAAAATTGTTTTCCCATCTCAAAGACTTGAAGATTAAACCCGGCACAATCCGCCGATGGTACGCCGAGGAAAAGAGGCGTCGGCTGAAACGCGCACGACGCAAAACAACATAATCACGCACCGCATTTGCGCGGGATGTTCCCAATTCCGCGCAAAATGCAGTCACAAATACCCCCGCCAATGGCTTGCTTGGCGGGGTTTTCATTTTTGCGCGGAGCCCTTCAATTCTACGCGCAACGCCATTTTCGGACGGTACTCGCCAACAACCGACCAGCATAGCCCGATACCCTTTTGGGAGTGACTGAATCGGTTTTTGGAGAAGTACAATGGCAACCGAAAACATGACCCCCGCCCAATTCGGCGCATATCTGGACGCAAAGCAGCGCGGTCCATTGGATGAATCATCCAATGCCACCCCCGCCCAATTCGGCGCATATCTGGATGCAAAGCAGGGTGCGGCATATATCCGGGTTTCAACCCGCCACTATGCCCGATTGGTGGCGCGTGGGTTGATACCCAAAAAACGCCTTTCCCCCGGTTGCGTTCGGTATCGCAAGAGCGACCTTGATGCGCTTATGGCGAAGTAAGGGGCGCGACATGAAGCACGAACACAAAAAAGGGCAGGCTTGCCCCGCGACGAACAAGCCCACCAGCACGAATCACGCTTGCAAATGTAATCCGTGCCGATGCAGAACGCAAGCGGCGCAGATGATCTTTGACGGATTCCCGCCGCCGCCCGAACGCGAGGACGGGCCGCTTGTGGATTATCTGGAAGCCCGCCCCGGATGGTGGGGCCGCTCCCATCTGTGCGGATGCCTTTCCATTGACGAGCGCACCTTGCGCTTGCAAGCCGAACACTCACACGGGCGGGTAATCTTCAATTCCACCGTGGGCGGATTGAAGGCAACGCGCCACGCGGACGAAACGGAAATCCGGGCTTGCGCCGCCGAACTCCGCAACCGCGCCGCCAGCCACACAAACAGGGCGGACGAGATTGAGCGGGCGGGAGGGCTTTGCCAATGAACACCAACACCCGCAACACCCGCGCCGCCGAACGCTACGCGGAGGAAATCCGCCGTTGTCCGCATAGCGGAGGCGGAGTCCATAGCTGGCTGATGGCCGTGGCGAACCTTGCCGCAATCGCCGGGATTCCGCCGATGGAGGCAGAGGCGGAAATCGTCCGCGCCATGTCCCGCCCCCCGTCCCCCGCGTCGGAAGTCGCGGCGGCGATCCGCAAAGCGTTTTCGGAATATGCGCCGGGAGCCGACTACTCCCCGCGCCGCTACTCCACGCCCAAGCCCAAACCGCTACCGCAGACCGCGCAGAAATTCATTCAACGCGGCGACGGCGCGGAGGAAAGCGACTGGTGGGAGGCTTCGCCTGTCCGCATTGATTGGGAACCTGGCCCGCAGGATGCGCTTGCCCTACTGCGAACGCTCTACACCCCCGGCGAGTTTGTCTTTTGCGGCGAACGCTACGGGGCCGAGGTGCGAACGGCGGCGGATTGGATTGCCAGCATCGAGGGCGGCGCACCAGTCCCGCCGCATTGGATTCCCAATCCGTTGACGGGCGACGAACACCCAACCGGGAGCGGCACACTATCGCGGCGCGGGGATTCCGCCGTGGTGGGCTTCCGCTTCGCCGTTGCCGAGTTTGACGGGCTATCCAAGTCGGATCAGTTGGCGTTCTGGTGGGGATTCCGAACCGCCCCCATCGTCGCGCTGATAGACAGCGGCGGAAAATCCATCCATGCAATTCTGAAGGTGAATTGCGCCACCCGCGCCGACTGGGAGCAGGACATCGAGGGAAAACTTTTCCCCCGCGTCTTGTGTCCGCTTGGTTGCGATCCGGCTTGCCGGAATGAATCACGATTGAGCCGACTTCCCGGCCATTTTCGCCGCGAGAAGAACGCTTGGCAACGCCTCTTGTATTTATCCCCGGAAGGAATCCGCTCATGACCACCGCACCAGTTGAATTGATGACCGATGAGCTAATGGAGACGCGGGCGGAAACAACCGAGGCCACGATGGAAGAAACGGCGGCGCGGATGCTGGCAACGACCTTCCCGCCCATGTCCTATTCCTATTTG
>MWEZ01000206.1 GCA_002071335.1 Verrucomicrobia bacterium ADurb.Bin018 | reverse complement strand
TGGCTGCAACTGCGCGCCAGCCGGCCGCGCGCCGCGGCGGGAGGAGGCCGCGCATGAACAAGGGACAACGCTGGCGGCTGTTCTGGGCGCACGCGGCGCTGCTGGGTTTCATTGCGCTGATGCTGGTGCCGCTGCTGATGGTGATTTCGATTTCGCTGCGCGCGGGCAACTTCGCCACCGGCGGCATTCTGCCCTCGGCGGAGACGTTCAGTTGGGAACACTGGCGGCTGGTGCTGGGCTTGCCTGTGTTGCAACCCGACGGCACCTGGGCCGCGGCCACCGTGCCGGTGCTGCGCTGGTTCTGGAACTCCATCAAGGTGGCCGCGGTAAGCGCGTTCCTGATTCTGATGCTTTCGGCCACGTGCGCCTATGCGTTTGCCCGGATGCGGTTTCGCGGGCGCGACGGCTTGCTCGGCGGCCTGCTCATTCTGCAAATGTTTCCGATGGTGCTGGCGCTGATTGCCATTTATTCCATCTTGGAAGGCCTCGGCCGGTGGGTGCCGGCGCTCGGGCTCGACACCCACCCCGGCCTGATCCTCGCCTATCTCGGCGGCATCGCCACGCACATCTGGATGATCAAGGGCTACTTCGATTCATTGCCGGTGGCCTTGGAAGAATCGGCGGCGATGGATGGCGCATCGCCGTGGCAGATTTTTTTGCGCATCATGCTGCCGACTTCGCTGCCGATTTTTGCGGTGGTGTTCATTTTGGCGTTCATCGGCCTACTAGGGGAATATCCACTGGCGAGCGTGGTGTTGCAGCGCACGGATCAATGGACACTGGCGGTCGGCGCCAATAGTTTTCTCTATGAGCAGAACTACCGCTGGGGCGACTTTGCCGCCACGGCGGTGCTGGCCGGCCTTCCCATTACGCTGCTGTTTCTGGTCTGCCAAAAATTGCTGGTCAGCGGCCTGACCGCGGGCGGGGTCAAGGAGTAGACATGACCGCAACCCTGCTCCACGGGTTGGCGGCGGCGGGAGTTTTTCTGGCGTGGGCCGTGTGCGCGCTCCTGTGCGCAACGGGCCTGCTGTTGGCGATGTTCTCCATCTCCGGCACGTGGTTGGTGCTGGCGGCCGGAATCGTGGCCGCGCTGTTGACCGGTTCTGCCGAGTTTCCCGGCTGGCCGACGCTGCTCGGAATGCTGGTGGTGTGCGTGGCGGTGGACACCGGCGAATGGTTTGCCGTGCGCTGGGGCGTGCAGCGGCGCGGCGGTTCGCGCGCCGCTGGCTGGCTGGCGCTGCTGGGCAGTGTGAGCGGCGCGGTGGTCGGCGGCCTGGTGGTTCCGATCATCGGCAATCTCATCGGGATGCTGCTGGGCTGCTTTTTGCCGGTATTTTTCTATGAACAACACCGGCTCAAAAAAGCGGACGGCGCGGTACGCATCGCCAATGGCGCGGTATTGGCCGGCTTGATTGTGCTGCTGCAAAAAGTGGCGGCAACCACTGGCATGGTGCTGTGGCTGGCGGCCGGCTTGTTGTTCTGAACCGCGCCTACTCGCGGCCGAATTTGCGGTTGAGCTCGCGGTGGCTCAACAGGATGACCGTCGGTTTGCCGCGCGGCGAAGTATAGGGCATTTCCGTGCCGGCCAAATCGCGGATGAGCGCATTCAACTCGGCTTCGTTCAATTCGCGTTGCAGGCTGACGGCCTGCCGGCTGGCCGTTTCGGCAATCAGCGGCAGCACCCAGTCTTTGGCCGTCGCGCGGCCGCCTTGCATCAGACCATCGGCAATGTCCGACAGCAGCGGCCCCGGCGCCGCGTGCGCCACCCACACCGGCAGCGCATCCACCATGAAAGTTTCCGCGCCGAACTCCGCCACGCCGAAGCCCATTTGCTTGAGCGCGGCCAAATGCTTGCGCAACGCATTGGTTTGCGCGGGCGACAGCGGAACCGCCACCGGCGGCAGGAGCCCCTGCGAGGGCGCGCGGCCTTGGTCCACGGCGTGGAGCAGGCGTTCATAAATCACACGCTCGTGGGCCGAGCGGGTATCCATCAGCACCAAGCCATCCGGTGTTTCCAACACAATGTAGAGCCCCGCCACGCGGCCCAGCAAACGATACTCCGCCCATGGCGTGACACGCGCGGGCAGACCATCGGGCGTGGCCGAGGGTTGGCTGGATGCCCACGTCCATTGTTGCTGGATGGTCGCCACCGGGGCCGGCACTACCGGCGCGGGTGGCGGGGCTGCAGGCGAAACAGCCGCTGGCGCGACTACCGCGGGCGGTGGTTCCGCCGCCGGCGCGGGCGCGACAGGTTCGGCACGGTGCGGCGCGGCGGCCGACCGTTTGCCTTTCGGCATTTCGCCACCGCTAATCGCGAGGCGGATGGCCTCAATGATGACGTCGCGCACTTCAGTGGGCCGGTGGAAGCGCACTTCCTTTTTGGCGGGATGGACATTGACATCCACCGCGTCGGACGGCACGCGCACCTGCATGAACAGCGGCGCATAGCGCCCCCCCACCAGCACATCGCGGTAGGCGCTCTGGATGGCAAACGAAACCACTGGCGAACTGGTGGGACGCTCATTGATGAACACAATCTGCCATTCGCGGTCCAGCCGGCTAAACGGTGGCACGCCGGCATAGCCGCTGATTTCCACCGAGCCGTTGCCGAAGTTCAGCGGGCGCAGGTGGGCGGCAATCTCCGCGCCATACAAATCGCGGATGCGGTCCAACAGCGTGCCTGCCGGCAGCCGGTACACATCGGCATCGTCCGCGCGCAAGATGAATTCCACGGATGGATTCGCCAGCGCCTCGTGGATGAACGCCTGCCGGATGTGTGTGAACTCGGTGGGCGCCGAGCGCAAAAACTTGCGGCGCGCCGGCACATTAAAAAACAAATTGCGCACGGCGATGTCCGTGCCCGGCGGCACGCCGGCATCGCGCACCTCTTGAATGCGCCCGCCGAATACCAGAATCTCCGTGCCGGTGGCCGAGCCTGCGCGGTTGGTGAGCAGCGTGAACTGCGCTACGGAGGCAATCGCGGCGAGGGCCTCGCCGCGGAAGCCCATCGTGGCGATGTGATCCAAATCCTGCAGCGCGCGCAGCTTGCTGGTGGCATGGCGCTCCAGCGCCAGAAGGGCATTATCGTGGTCCATGCCCGCGCCATCATCGCGCACGCGGACAAGACGGCGACCGCCATCCACCACATCCACCTCGATGCGCCGCGCGCCGGCATCCAGCGAGTTTTCCACCAGCTCCTTGAGCACGGATGCCGGACGTTCGACCACTTCACCTGCGGCGATCTGGTTGATCACCGTGTCCGGCAACACACGAATCTGGGCGGGGGTATCCACGGGATGGGGTTCTAGCAAAGCGTCCCCCGGCACAGAAGCACAAAACTCCTGCCGGAGGAGAATCGGAGGCAAGCCGCGCGCGCGGTTTATCGCACGAGGCGAATGCGGAAGGTGCCGGTCACGGCGTCATCCGGCAGGTCCACGCATTTTTCGATTTCGTATTCGTTTTCGCCGGCCGTGATCACGTTGCCGATGGGGATGATTTCGTGTTCTTCGCCAGTGACTGGATCCGGCACCAGTTGCGCCACATATTCCAGTTGGTAGCGCTTGCCCGGCACGGATTGCCACGACACATGGATGGGCCGCACGGGCGGATC
>MWEZ01000205.1 GCA_002071335.1 Verrucomicrobia bacterium ADurb.Bin018 | reverse complement strand
ACGGGGTCGATCTCGTGGAGCGGCACGACAGATTGGTATCCGATCACGACAGACGCAGGCGCGGGAGAGTACGCGAGCCTCTGGCTGCGCCGGGCATAATCCGCCGCCACGCCGCCGCCACCTCCAGATCCCACCTCACGTCCCCGCCCATACCCGCCCCCCGTTTTAAGAGGTTGCATTTACGCCTATTCTGTTGTTCTGCTTTAGCGTGAGCTTGGCCGTGATGTTGGTGTCGCCGCTCAGTCCGTCCGCCGTGATGATCTGATTAAGCATCCCGAAAAGGATCGTCGCGGCGCTCGCCTGACCGCTCTTGATCGTAGCGGTCCCCTTGAACTGCCGGTGCAGGCCCGGCCCTTTCGCGGTGATGACGAACGAAGCCGAACCAGACGGTGGAGCATATTCGCTACCGCTCAATGCTCACCTCCTTGTTAGAGGCCAACGGCCTTATGCCATAGGCGATTCCACAAATACTCATCGTCTTTCCCCTCTTCGACTCGGCTCAGCCAACGGCGGCACGCCGTTGGCCTTGTTCTGTTCGGCCACCGGGAAAAGCGACAAATCAACATTCGGGTGGAATTGACCCGGCAACGCTGATGCGGTATTGTGTAACCATGTTTGAGAAAGAACAGAAGATAGCCGAGCAGTTTGACCCAAGCGAGCGTACCGTCGTGTTTCCCGGCGGCTGCCTTGACATGCTACGGAACTGCCCGGACGGGGTATTTGGACTTGTCGTTACCTCGCCGCCCTACAACATCGGCAAGGAATACGAGAAACGGCTGAAGCTTGACAGTTACCTAGCACAACAGGCTGAAGTCATTCGAGAGTGCGTCCGGTGTCTCTCCCCACGTGGTAGCGTCTGCTGGCAGGTGGGAAACTACGTTGACGACGGAGCCATTATCCCCCTAGACACCATCCTCTATCCGATCTTCACAAGTCTTGGGCTACGAATGCGTAATCGGATCATCTGGCATTTCGAGCACGGGTTGCACTGCTCTAAACGTTTTTCAGGGCGGTACGAAACCATTGTGTGGTTTACAAAGTCGGATGAGTATGTTTTCGACTTAGATCCCGTTCGAGTTCCGCAGAAATACCCAGGCAAGAAATACTTCAAGGGGCCGAATGCAGGTAAATACTCCTGCAATCCTTTGGGGAAGAATCCCGGGGATCTTTGGGTCATTCCCAACGTGAAGAGCAACCATGTTGAGAAGACCGAACACCCATGCCAGTTTCCCGTTGAGTTGATTGAACGCTTGGTTCTTTCCATGACGAAGAAGGATGACTGGGTCTTCGATCCGTTCCTCGGTTCAGGGACAACTGTTGTGGCGGCCGTGCGTCACGGCCGTCGAGGAGCCGGAGCGGAGGTGGTGCCGAAGTACGTGAACCTTGCGAGGGAGAGGATCGAAGCTGAACTCGCAGGAACACTCCGAACGCGCCCGATGCATAAGCCGGTTTACGACCCGGTCGAGGCCGGAAACAGTCTTACAATCGCCCCGTGGACTGCCAAGACCGATGCTGCCCAGATGGTGCTTCTGGAGAAGCAGCGCAAACGAGAAAGGTATGCCACTCGATGAGAATTGCCGAAACCTACTCCCATCTCAATGGGCTTGAATTTCTGATCGTCCACAAGCCGGCACTGTGGAAGGAAATTCAGGATGTTATCGCTGCGGTCGATGCTGGCAAGTGCAAGACCAAGGTGTCAAAAGAAAAAACGATGAGGGGCGAGTTGCTCTTCAGTCCGATTGAGATGAATGCGGCTTTCAAGCGATTTCTTCACTTGAAGAAGTGGGATGAAAGTCGCGTCAGCTATTGGGTGACACGAAGCGAGAAGCTGATTCGGAAGACGCTCGCAATGTCTGCTGCTGAACAAAAGAAGGAGATTGAGGCGGCAGGCGAGAAACCGATATTCAGCTACAATCAGACCGATTTCGTGAAGGACCGTGTGGCCGTTGAGGTTCAATTCGGCAAGTACGCGTTTGTGGCATACGACCTGTTCGTCAAGCATCTCGCCTTCTACGTCCGCGATCAAATTGACGTCGGCATTGAAATCTTGCCCATGAAGTCGCTTCAAAGCCACATGAGTTCCGGCGTAGCGTACTACGAAGGCGAGTTCTACAACGTCGTCAGACAAGGACGAGGTGTTCCGTCAGTTCCGCTTGTAATACTTGGCATCGAAGACTAAGACCGAACCAGGCGCGGGAGGCGACGGGATACCGCGCCTCCGCTTTGTCGTTCGCAAAAGAAAGGAAGACACCAGATGAGCGACATCAAGCTAACGTGTCCAGACTGTAAGCAACACATTGCGGCTCCCGAAGAAATGGCGGGGCAGTCTGTGAACTGCCCCACATGCAACAAGATTCTCCAGATACCGGAGGGATCAACTGTGATTCCTATATCTCAGAATCCCATGCCACCATCTGATGTTGCGCCCTCTGGTTCGCCCCAGACAACGCCGGCTACTGACGCTGGAGTCAATGACACTCGGAAAAAGCCCCAAGTGGCAACAAGCCTCACAGAAATGGCGAAGACCACCAATCGGCCATTCTCCCAGCCGTCACGCCGAGCGAGCGCGACACCGCGTCCAGAGTCTCGCCGCGCAGCACCCGCAACACCACCTCGCGCTTGCATCGCGAGGAGAACCGCCCCCCTCCTCCGAGCGGGGCGGGCTCTCCTGCGCTCGCCCTACCGGCTCCCTCCGGAGAGCCCGCAACTGCTCCTGCCTTCTTCCTTGCCATCTGCTTCTCCTCGGGGGACTCTTCCCCCAATCAGATGTCCAAGGAAACCCTGGGACGCAGGAGCCTGCCGCAGCCTCGTAGCGCGCAGGTTTGGAGACGCAGATTCCGTCTTCCCTATGCGCAGAGAAGATGGCCGCCGCCGCTGCGGGTCCCCGCCTCTACCGCCCCCGCCGGCCCGAGCGCACGGTGCTCTATCGGGCGCTCGCGGCCGAATTCGAGCGCTTTCTCGGGGTCTACGAAGACCGCTTCGAGCGGACCCACGGGTACTTCAGACGAGCGGTCGAAAAGGCCGTCTACAGATACCTGGACTGCGGCATCTTCGCCCACGGAGTCGCGAGGGCGCACTGCTCCGAGTGCGGGCACGACGTGCTCGTCGCTTTCTCGTGCAAGCTGCGCTGCCTTTGTCCCTCCTGCCACCAGAAGCGGGAGCTGCTCTGGACGGAATGGGCGGCTGAGCTTCTCGCCGAGGTGCCCCACCGGCAGGTCGTCTTCACCATCCCGAAGCGGCTGCGGATCTACTTCCGCTTCGATCGCAAGCTCCTCGGTGAGCTCCCCGGCTGCGCGTGGAGAGCGATCCGGCTCTACTTCCGGGCTTGGTTCGACGGCCAGCCCGTCGTCCCCGGCGCCGTCGGCTTCCTCCAAACGGCCGGCGAGCTTCTCGGCTGGCACCCGCACCTCCACGTGCTCCTGAGCGATGGTGGCTGGCTGCCGGACGGCACCTTCCGCCATCTGCTCGCCTTCGACTCTTCCGCGATCGAGAAGCTCTTCCGCGCCGAAGTGCTGCGCCTGCTCGACGCGCGAAGCAAGATCTCGGAAGAGGTCGTCGCCAACCTGCTCAGCTGGCGCCACAGCGGGTTCTCGGTGCACGCCGGAGCCCCCGTCGACTCCCGCCCCGAGGCCGTTCGTCTCGGCCGCTACGGCATCCGCTGCCCGCTCGTGCTCGAGCGATTG
>MWEZ01000204.1 GCA_002071335.1 Verrucomicrobia bacterium ADurb.Bin018 | reverse complement strand
CGCATCGCTCGGCGGCCTTATACCGGGCGTCAAGGAATCGCTCGAGACAATGTTCATCGCAAACAAAGTAACGGACTACAACAACGCCGTATCTACCAATCTTGACCTGATGGAACAACTCGCGCGCGCGTGGGCGGATTATAACAAAGGCAAACTGACGCTCGAGGAGTTCGCCGCCGTACACGCTGACCTCAACAAGAAGATCGAAGATGTCGTAAAAAGCGCGGGTGGAATCAAGCCGGCATTTGGATCCGCTGCCGACGGCGTGACGGAATTACGCGACAGCATCGACAAGCAAATGAGCGACGCGGCAAACATCGCGGAAGGCAAGGCAAAAGACGCGGCTAGTTCTATTGAGAACGCGTTCAAAAACATCGATGTTCGCCCTGACTTACTTCCGGAAAGCGTTGTCAACTCATTCAAAAGTCGGCTTGGCGAACTCAACTTCAAGACGATCGAAGAATCGGCGAGAAACGCATCAGAAAAGATCAACACGTTCTTTGACGTGCTTGGGAAAGAGGTCGCGGCCAAACTCGGCGTAATAGACGGCTACGAGTTCTCGACGATACCAGGGAAAGCAGCGCAAGCGGCCAAAGACGTACTCAGCGCGTTCGTGGATGTGGGCGTGGACGCCAAATCGGCGCTCGATATCATCAACACAATCGACTTCAAAGGGTTGGCCGTATCGGTGGATGACGCGAAGAAGCGAATCACGGACTCGCTGCTGGCAGTCGGATACTCGGCTACGGAAGCGGAGAAGTTCGTCAACGCGATCGATTTTGACACACTTAAAAAGAACGCAGCGGGCGCAAAAGACGACATTGCGGACGCCTTCACGAGCGCGAAGAACAAAGCGTTGCAAGAACTCGAAGAGATTGACAACAAGAAGTTCGATATGCTTCGGTCCAATCTTTCAAAAGCGGTCGCCGGTGCGATAGAAGAAGCAAACCTCAACATTAAAGACATGAGCGATAAATTGGACAAACTAAACGGCAAGAAGATCGCCGTGACATTCGACTTCGCGGAAGCGGGCGCGTGAGTATGAGTTTAGAAAATATGAAAGCGAAAATAGAAGGGATCGGCGCCGCAATCGACGCGATAAACGCAAAAAAGATTGTGATCCCGTTTGAAAGCGAGGCGGCCGCGAGAATTGACGAGATTAAAGAAAAGCTTGATTCTTTAACGAAGTCTAACGCTGCACTTACTGTGAATACGGCGGAATTAGAAGTGGCAAAAACAAAAGCGGAAGAGTTGCTACAAAAACTGAACGAACTAATACAAATAGGCAAGATATCCATCGATATTGAAGCTCCAAATTTGTGAAGGAGGTGACGGAGCGTGACAAGCGTGCTGGATAGAATAAAAGAACTATTAGAAAAGTTGTATGAGCTTAAAAACATTGGCCCGATCAAAATAAAGATAGAAGCGGAGGGCATATAAGATGGCGGCCAAAGGCGCTCTCGAAAAACTTAATCACTTATTGGGTCTTGTTGCCGAAATAAACGGTAAAAAGCTAAGCGTAGACGTAGACTCGAACAGCATTAACCAAATGAAATCGGCGCTGACCGGCGTGTCCAACACATTGGATAGCAAAATTGCTAACACTAATGCAGCCGCGCAGCAGCTTGTAGAAGACATTAAGACCGCCGTGTCTGAAGCGTTGGCGGAAATCAACGTTGGTGCCGGGAACATTCAAAGTGCGGTTCAAAACATAGACTTCTCGGCTCTTAAAACATCCGCAGAAGACGTTGCCGTGAACCTTTACGACACATTCAGAGATGCCGGGTATTCGGCTGCTGAAGCGGTAGAAGAACTCAACAACATAGGGTTCGGCGGCTTGATGGAAAACGCCGAGATAGCGGCCGAGGTGGTAGAAGAAACCATCGCGGCTTTGGGCGATAAAGTGGTATCAGACTTTGGAATAGCCATGAATGCGCTTGATTTTGCGACGGTAGATGACAAAGTAAAATCGCTCGCGAACAGCATCATGTCGACGCTATCTGACCTTGGCGTAAGCGTGCCGGACGCGCTGGATAAGATAACGCAAATTGACTTCTCGCCTTTGGCTACATCGGCTGATGCGGCGGCGACGGAGATATACAACACATTGACAAACGCGGGATATTCCGCAAAAGAGGCATTGATTGAGATCAATAAACTTGGGTTCAATGACCTGATGAATAATGCAACGATCGCCGCGGGCGTGGTGGAAGAAACCATTGGCGCTCTCGGTGAAAAAGTCGCTGCAGACTTTGGCGTGGCCGTTGGGGCAATGGACTTTTCAACAGTAGACAACAAGGTTCAAGCTTTGGCACAAAGCGTGATGGCCGTGTTATCGGATATGGGTGACAGCGTCCCGGAAGCGCTTAACAAAATCAATCAGATAGACTTCTCTCCAATCTCATCTTCGGCCGAAAACAACTCTCAAAGAATTTACAACGCATTCCGGGAAGCCGGATACAGTTCAGCGGAAGCTCTGCAACAGATGAAAAACCTCAACTTTGACACAACAACTCAAGAAGCGGAGGCGGCCGCGCAAGAAGTGAAAGCGTCGTTCGCACAAGCAGGTCAAGAGGCCGCGGCTGCGTTAGGCGTGGTGAATGATTTAGAGTTTTCCAACATCGACAACAAAGTAGAAACGGCGGCGGCAAATATATATCAAACCCTGTCTAACGCGGGCGTTGACTCTAAAACAGCGCTCGAAGCAATCAACAAAGTAGACTGGACGGGCTTGAAACCGACAGCCAACGAAACAAAATCCGATCTGATCGCTATATTCCAATCAGCGGGGATGAGCGCGGAAGAAGCGCTCAATCAAGCAAACAACGTGGAGTTTGAGGTTCTCAAAAGCAAAGCGGAAACTGCGCGCGAATCAGTCGCGGCTTCGTTTCAATCACTTGGAAAGGTTATCAACACCGAGATTGGGCAAGTGAACGAGAAGACCTTCGGACAGTTTGAAACGAACGCTAAAAGCACTTTCTCGGCGGTCAGCTCATCAGCTAAAGAACA
The DNA here is from genome assembly GCA_002071335.1 of Verrucomicrobia bacterium ADurb.Bin018. Taxonomy (GTDB): domain Bacteria; phylum Verrucomicrobiota; class Kiritimatiellia; order CAIQIC01; family Lenti-01; genus CAZNGD01. Next base: position 697 of record MWEZ01000204.1, on the reverse strand, counting down.
GATCGACGCAATTGACGCGAAACTTAACGCTCTGGACGGCCGCGTTGTGAATGTGACTGTCCTCGTTACGGAGAAGAAGGGGTGATGAGATGGCCGAAAGCGTATTAGATTCTTTGACTAAAAAGATCGATCAGTTAGAGACAACAAAAGCCGTTACAGTCAACGCGGACGTTTCAGATGCCCAGTCAAAGATAGAACGGCTTGCGTCGACATTAGAATCAGTCGCAAAAAAGGCAGAAGACCTCGCAAAAAACACGTTAGATGTTGGAAACAGTATCAAAACGTGGAAAAGCGCCGAAGACCTCGTGACAATATTCAATGACATAGTAAACGCCGGATTATCGGCAGGACAAGCGATGACGATGCTGGTTGATGCGGGGTTCGATGATCTGAGAAGCAACGCGGATTTGATGGCTTCGTACTACAAGAAAATATTCGGTGAAATGGGAGACAATATTGCTAAGTCGTTGGGTGTGGCTTCTAACGCGCTTGACATTGCGACTTTAGACGATGATATAGAATCGCTGTCAAACAAGATCATGAGCGTACTTGCGGATATGGGGATTGGCTTAAAAGAGGCCGAAGATAAGGTTAAAAAGATGAACTTCTCCCCTCTCGAAAAATCGGCAGACGAGGCGGCAGCCGAGATATACAAACTCGCCGAGCGCATCGATGCGTTGACAAGCAAAGAGGCCGA
>MWEZ01000203.1 GCA_002071335.1 Verrucomicrobia bacterium ADurb.Bin018 | reverse complement strand
CGCCCGCCGACCCCAATCACATGCAGATCAATGCCGCCGGCACGCCGAATGTCCTGTTCATAGGCATCCAGGACATCGGTGCGGATCCAGCGTAGATAGGCCGATTCGGCCGTGGGGCGGATGAGGATGGCCCGACCTTTATCGGCGCCTGCTTCTTGCCAGTCGCCGGGGTGGGCGGTCAGTTCCGCCTCCAATTTGTCCTGCTCGATCAGGCAGCCGGCGGGTACGTGGGCGGCAGCAAACTTGCGGCGCAACAGGCCGAACAACTCCTGAATCATGAAAAACGTGTAGCTCTCCGGATGCAGCGAGCGGGCCTGGGCATTGGCGCCGGGCAGGCCGATATATTCATCCAGATTGAAGCTGCGGATTTTGGCGGCATCCAGCCGCCCGGCATTGCAGGCCTTGGCCAAGTGCTTGTAAGCGCCGGTGGGGGAGCTGCCGGTGGCCAGGCCCAGTACCGCGGAGCCGCGGGCGGCCAGCGTAGCCGCCAAACGCTGTTCAATAAGCTGGGCCGCCACCTCGCTCAGGTGGTCGTAATCGCGGGTAATGAGGACGGTGTGCACCATAGGCAATTCAACATATGTGGTTTGATTGCCCGGAAAGGTGCGCTTTGGGCCGCCGGAATGCAATCCGTTTTTCTTGGCAAGGGCGTGCTTGCCAGCCCCCCGCGCGCGGAGTATAAGAATTGGATAGTTCTTTTCCGGCAACCAGAAAGACGAGGCGGACGAGTGGCAAAGGCGATGGAGCAATTATTGGCCTTGCAAGCATGCGACCAGGAAATCCGGCGCTTGCGCAAGGAAGAAGCAGATATCCCGCTGCGCAAGCAGCAGATTGAGGCGCGCCTGAACGCGCACCAGGAAGGGTTGGCGCAGGCGGAACGCGCCCTGCTCGAGGCCCGCACGCGCATCAAGCAGTTGGAAGCCGAAACCGAGGCCGGCCACCAGCAAATCCAAAAGTTCCGCGACCAACAGTTGCAGATCAAAACCAACGATGGTTACAAGGCGCTCGAAAAAGAAATCGCCACCACCCAGCAGAAAATCCGCGGGCTGGAAGATCAAACCCTGACCACCATGGAGGCCATGGAAGAAGCGCAGGGCGTGGTGCAGACCCGGCGCGAGGCGCTGGCCAAGGAGCAGGAACGCGTGGCGCAGGAAATCCAGGCGCTGGAGGCGCGCCGTGGCGCCATCGCCGAGGACCTGCAACGCGCCGAAGCCGAACGGATCACCAAAGCCGCCGATATCGCCCCCGATTGGCTGGCCCGCTATGAACGCATTTTCGCCAAGCAGCACGATGCCGCCATTGCCCTCGTGGAGCGCGGCACCTGCGGCGGCTGCCACATGAAACTCTCGCCCGCCCAGATCCTGGATGCCCGCAAGCCCGATACCCTGACCCTTTGCGTGCATTGCAGCCGCTTGTTGTATCTGGCCCCATAATCCCTTATAACTTCCCTCGTGTTCTTTGACAGCCGGGGCTCCGGGCGCCGGTCGCCGGTCGGGCGCGTCAGCGTGCCGGCCGGAGGAAAGTCCGGACTCCATCGGGCAGGGCGTCCGCGCCGGGAGGTGCGGAATCCCTTTGGCAAACGAAGGGAAAGGAAAGTGCCACAGAAACCAAACCGCCGGCCGCGGCTCGCGCCGCGCGCCGGTAAGGGTGAAACGGCGGTGTAAGAGACCACCGTGCGGATGCCGAGAGGCGCTGCGCAAGGCAAACCCCGCCCGGAGCAAGATCAAATAGGGAATCGCAGGGGCGGCCCGTCCCGAGGCGCGGCAACGCGCGGCGATTCCGGGTTGATCGCCTAGATAAATGATCGGAGCCGCCATCGGGCGGCTGACAGAATCCGGCTTATTCGTCCGGAGCTCCGGTTGTCAATGAACCAACTCAAAAAAAGAATGCAGCAGATGAGGCAGTTGAATCAGGTCCGCACATGGCAAGGATTGGCCGTGGCCTTGTGGGTCATGGCCGCCGTGTTGGGCGTGCACTTGGCTTGGCGCGGTTGGCGTTCGGCGCAACCCGCCGCGCCCGGCCGCGCGCGCGCCGTTCCATTGCCGCCGGCCTTCCAGTGGCCTGCGGTGGACCCAGCGGCGTGGCGCGTGTTTCGCTCCGGCGCACCCGTGGCCCCACCGCCGGTGGCCGGCGCGCTCTCTGCGCGCTACCGGCTGGCCGGCGTGTTTTTGATTTTGACCGAGCCCGGCGCGGACACCGACACCCAACGTTGCGCCATTCTCGATGACCTGCAAACCCGGGAACAAATCCTCGCGCAGGAAGGCGAGCACGCCGGCGATGCCCGCGTGGTGCGCGTGACCCCCGACTACGTGATCCTTTCCAGTGGCGAGCACGAAGAAACCATTACGCTCGCCGCCGGCTCCGCCGGTGACCCGGAAAAACCAACCGTCAGCGCCGCCGCGACGGAACCCATGCCGACGTTGGAAACCACCCGCTTCGGCCGCCGTGTGGGCGACACCCGCTGGGAAGTGAACCGCCAAGCCGTGCTCGCCTACTATCAGGAAATGATGGACAACCCCGAACGCCTTGCCGGGCTCTTCATGGCCATGGAGCCGGATCGTGATGCCAATGGCCGGGTTGCCGGCTACCGATTGAACACCGCGCTCGGCGAAAAAGATTTTTACAACCAGGTCGGCCTACGCGATGGCGATGTTGTGCGGCGCGTCAATTCCATGCGCATGACCAGCCAGCGCCGCGCGGAATATTTCATTGGCGAGTTTGTGCAAAACCGCTTGGGCGCCGTCGTGCTCGACATCGAACGCGATGGCCAACCACAAAAATTAATCTACCTCGTCCAGGAATGAGCCACCGGGAAAAAATCAGCGTTTTGGTAAAATGTGGTCAATTCCCCTGTAGTAAAACGGTTGCATTTTTAACACAAAAAAAACTTTGGTTCCCCGGCGTTTTCGCATATAAAGGTTAGCGGATCGAGGAAGTGTTTTCTTGATCGAGAGGTTAAATAAAAAAACAAAACAAAAAATCAAAGGAGACGATGATGAAAAAATTGATGATTGCGTTGGCGATCGTTGCTCTCGCTTCCGTGGCGCAAGCCGAACTGCTGGCGACCTGGACGGCTGACGGCGCGCAGAACCTGGCGGGTGCTTCCACCGTGCAGACCGGCGGTTTGACCTACAACTTCACGATGGTAAGTGGTTCGGGTTGGGCCTCGGGCGGCACGCCGGCGGGTGCGACCTATGCCGGCGCTGGCGCCGATGCGGCCGATGCAGCCACGGCCTATGCGGACGGGCAGTACCTGTACTTTACCTGGGATACGGACTACACCCTGTCCCTGGATTCCGTCTCCGCGTTTTACACCCGCGCGAATACCGGCGGCCAGAACGCGCAGTGGGGCACGATCATTTCCAGCAACTGGACTTCGATCGGCACCGCCATCACCGCCATCACGACCGCGACCCCGACCACCTCGACCGCCCCGATCACCACGACCTTCTCGGGCGTGAGCGGCTTGGAGAGCGGACAGCTGGGCGTGGCGTTCTACGGCGGCACCTCCAGCGCCAACACCGCGTGGGTGCGTTTCGACAGCCGTCCCTCGGCCACGCCGCAGGTCGCCCTGTCGATCAACGGCACGATGGAATCGGCTGGTCCGATTCCGGAACCCGCGACGATGAGCCTGCTGGGCCTCGGCGCGCTGGCGATGGTTCTCCGTCGCAAGATGAGCAAGTAATCCTTTTCCAAGGATGAAACGAAGGGCGGCCGCCATGCGGCCGCTCTTTTTTT
>MWEZ01000202.1 GCA_002071335.1 Verrucomicrobia bacterium ADurb.Bin018 | reverse complement strand
CTGCTGTTGGTGATGTCGCCGACCGCGGTCAGGGTGGCGGAGTCGCGGGCCGTGACCGTCAGGCTGGCCATGGCGTCAACCGTGGCCGGGTCGGCGTTCTGGGCGTCAAGATAGACGTTGAGACCCTCGACCGTGGCGTCGTAGATGGTATAGGTCGTGGTCAGGCTGACATCGCCCGAGGCGATGAAGCTGCCGCCAGCGACCCAGCCGTTGGTGTCAGTCGCAACGATGTCGCCGCCCGCCGAGGCCGTCACGTTGGTGATGCCGGCCAGCGCGTTCTTGATGGTGACATTGCCGTTCTGCGCCGTCAGGCTGCTCTCGGCGATGGTGCCGTCCACGTTCACGGCAACGCCAGCCACCACCGTCGTGCCGCCGATGGCGTTCGCAAACAGGTTGGCGGTGTTGAGCGCGTCAACCGTGGTGCCGCCGATCTGCGCGGCCATCAGGGTGGCGACCGTGCCGGCCGTCACGTTCGAGCCGAGGATGTTCTCGCCAGCGAGAAGATTGGCCGTGGTCAGGGCCTCAACCGCTGTGTTCGAGATGTTGCCGAAGGCGCCAACGCCGACCGTAGAGCCTTCAACCGTCGAGTTGACGATGTCGGCGCCGGAGACAAGGTCAGCCGCGCCCGTGGCCTGAACGGTCACGCCGCCGATTTCGCCAGAGGCGTTCAGCGTCGTATCGCCAGCGGTGATGTACTCGCCGCCGATGATGGTGCCGACCGTAGCAGGGCTGCCGAGAACGCCGCCAATCGTGGCGTTGCCGCCCGAGTTGACAGTCAGAGCGTTGACGGTCAGGAACTTGTCAACCGTCACGTCGCCATCAGCGGACGTGATCGAGCTGGCCGTGATCGTCGAAGCGGTTATGTCTTTACCGACAACAGCAATGCCGAGCGCAGCCGCCAGGCTGGTGTCATTGAGGGCGTTGACAGTAAGGAGGATATCCTGCTTCTTGGACAGCAGCTCGCTGCCGTCGATGGTGTTCGCCGTCACATCCAGGCGGCCATCCTCGGCGATCAGGCTGGAGCCGACGATCCAGTTGCCCGTCAGGGTCAGGTTCGTTGCCGCGCTGATCGTGGAGCCGTCAATCTCATCGCTCACGCCAGCGGCGCCGCCGATGTCAACGGCGCCTTCCTTCGCCCAGATGGTGCTGTCGATGATGTTCGCAAGGGGCTGCGTCTCGCCGACCTTGATGTCCCCGGTCTCGCTGATGAAGCTGCTCGCGGCCAGGTCGGTCGCCTCGACCGTGATGTCACCGGTCGCCGTGAAGTCGCTGCCGTCGATCTCCTTGCCAGCCGTCAGCGCCATGGTCGCTTCGCCCAGGGCGCTCGAACCCTGGATAGAGCCGTCCTTGGCCCAGAACTTGATGTCATTGCTGGCCTTCACGTCCGTACCGGAGATGTCAACCTCGGCGATCAGGGTCGCCTTGTCATCGGAATCAACGCTCACGTTGGTGATGTGGCGCCCAGCGTTGAGGGTGACCGGCTTACCTTCGATGTTCGAGTTGGCAATGTCGCCATTGATGGCGATCAAGGTAGCCACGCCTCTGGCCTGGACGGTCACGCCGCCGATGTTGATGTCAGCGGTCATCATGGTGTCCTCAGTGCTGGTGTAGGTGCCGCCGCTGATGTATTGGATGTTGGTAAGGGCTTCGATGTTCTTGGCCAGCACCGTGTTGTTCATCAGGTCAACAACGCCAGCAGCGCCAGGGGCTTTGCCGGCCAGGGTGGCCTTCTCGCCCGCGTCAATGGTGTTGTTGCCGATTTGGCCAACGCCGGTCAGGGCGGCGTCAGTGGCGGCGGTGACGATGTTGCCGAGGATGGCGCCGCTGGCCGTCAAGGCGGCTGCGCCAGTCTGGGCCGTCACCGTGCTGTCGGTGATCTTCGTCGCTTCCAGGGTCGCGTCATGGTGGTTGGCGATGACCGTCGAGCCATCAATGATGCCAGCGGTCGACTTCAGGCTCGCGCCGTCATTGGCCTTGACGTCCACCAGCTCAATGTTGCCAGTGGCCTGCAAGGTGACGACGTTGCCGCTGTCGAACGACGCGCTGGCGATGGTCGCGGCGGCGTCGAAGGTGATGTCATCGGCAGCCACATAGCTGCCGCCGACGATGTTGTGGGTAACCGCAGTGCCGTCGATGACAGCGCCGCTGCTGACCGTCAGGTTGTCGAGATCGCCAGCCGTGAAGACCACGTCGCTGGCAGCCGCGACCGCCGTGTTGATGATGGCGGCAGCCGGGGCGCCGATGGGGCCAAGGGCGCTCAGGATAGCCTTGCCAGACTGGGCAGTCACCGTGCTGTTGACGATAGTGCCGCGAACCATGCCGCCAGCAATCATGGTCACGTCATTAAGGTTGGAGATGACCGTCGTGCCGTCGATGACCTGACCTGCCTTCAAGGCTGCGCCGGTGTAGGCTTTGACGCCCACCAGCTCAATGCTGCCTTCAGCATCCAGGATGACCTCGGCCGCCTCGGCCGTGAAGGTCGCGCCCTCGATGTCACCAGCTGCGTCGACGTTCAGGGTGCCGACCTTGGCGACATAGCTGCCGTTCTCGACGTTCACCAGGCCGGTGATCGTGATCGATCCAGCCGTCACGATGTCGTTGTTCAGGTCGCCGAACGCAGCGCCGGCCTTGGACAGGTCGATCGTGGCCGCGTTGGCCGCGAACACGCTGCTGTTGGTGATGTCGCCGACCGCGGTCAGGGTGGCGGAGTCGCGGGCCGTGACCGTCAGGCTGGCCATGGCGCCGGTGGCGGAGTCGTTGGCGTTGTTCGCCGTCAGGACGACGTTCGCGCCCTCGAACACCGCGTCGTAGATGGTGGCTGCCGCGGTCATGGTCACGTCGCCGGCCGCGATGAAGCTGCCCCCCGCGATCCAGCCGATGCTGTCGGTCGCGACGATGTCGCCGGTGCCCGCCGAGGCCGTCACGTTGGTGATGCCGGCGAGCGCGTTCTTGATGACGATGTCGCCGGTCTTCGCGGTCAGGCTGCTCTCGGCGATGGTGCCGTCCACGTTCACGCCGGTGCCGGCCACCACCGTGGTGCCGCCGATGCCGGTCGCGGTCAGGTTGGCGACGCCGAGCGCGTCGACGATGGTGCCGCCGATCTGGGCGGCCGTCAGGGTGGCGTCGGTCGCCGCCGTCACCGTCGAGCCGAGGATGTTGCCGCCGGCCTTCAGGATGACGTCCTTCTCCTCGGACGTGAAGGCCGCGCCCTCGATGTTGCCGGCCGCGTCGATGTCCAGGGTGCCGTCCTTGGCGACGTAGCTGCCGTTCTCGACGTTCACCAGGCCGGTGATCGTGATCGAGTCGGCCGTGACGATGTCGTTGTTCAGGTCGCCGAACGGTGCGCCGGCCTTGGACAGGTCGATCGTGGCCGCGTTGGCCGCGAACACGCTGCTGTTGGTGATGTCGCCGACCGCGGTCAGGGTGGCGGAGTCGCGGGCCGTGACCGTCAGGCTGGCCATGGCGTCAACCGTGGCCGGGTCGGCGTTCTGGGCGTCAAGATAGACGTTGAGACCCTCGACCGTGGCGTCGTAGATGGTATAGGTCGTGGTCAGGCTGACATCGCCCGAGGCGATGAAGCTGCCGCCAGCGACCCAGCCGTTGGTGTCAGTCGCAACGATGTCGCCGCCCGCCGAGGCCGTCACGTTGGTGATGCCGGCCAGCGCGTTCTTGATGGTGACATTGCCGTTCTGCGCCGTCAGGCTGCTCTCGGCGATGGTGCCGTCCACGTTCACGGCA
>MWEZ01000201.1 GCA_002071335.1 Verrucomicrobia bacterium ADurb.Bin018 | reverse complement strand
TAGGGGGCGTAATGGACGGAGATGCTGTCGCCGATGACGAGCAACCTCGGCCGCGGCCGCCCGGCTTTTCTGCGCGTGGCCTGGCCGATCCATTTCCACAATCCCGTTGCCAAAATGTCGTTCATCTTTCGTGGCATGCGCGTGTCTCGCAGTCGATCCGGCGGTTATTCCTGGAGTCCGGACGTGCCCATCTCATCCCACCAGCTCCACTCCATCCACGCCCTCAAGCCAAGTCTTGTAAAAGGACGATATTTTTCCGTCGAGGTTGTCCGCGATCTGCACGTCCTTGTCCAGCAGGATGGCGAGAATGGCGGCATGCAGTCGCGTCGCATAAACGGTGCGACAGCCTCCGAGGAAAGCGGCGCCCTGCCGGATCAACAGCCGCCGGCCAACTTGATGGTAAAACCAATCGCTCAGCTTGATGACGACGTCCGAAATCCGCCAGACCCCCCGCCGTTGCCGCGCCTGGCGCCCCCAATCGAGCATGTCGTTGTACAGGGTCCAATGCCATGGTGCCTGCATCAAGCTCGGCCAGTCGGCGACGGTCATCCCGTCGGCCGCCGGCGGTGCCTTCCCGTTGTCCGGCGCCCATTCCTTGTCCGTTCGCTTCACGTACAGCACGCCCCGACCTGCCCCCGCCGCAGGCTTCCTCAAGGTACGGGGATCGATGAAAAAAGCCATGTCCGGAACCAGCAGGATCCGGTTCTTGAAATTCCGGACCAGCCGTTCATGCGACGCCGAATCCCGGGCGCAGATCGTGAGGTGCGGATGCGCGGCCAGCGCGGCGGCGTCGCGCCGCATCAGGGCCGGATCGTCGTACCAGCAGGACACGGGCATCACGAGCGTGGGATTGCCGGGGTGGCGCCGGATGATGCCCAAACGCTCTTCTTGGACTTCCCGCCACAAATCGCCGAAATTCCCGCCGCCCTGGAGCACGATCAAAGTGTCGTCCTGAATCCGCCATTCATCGCGATAGCGATAGCCCGCGTTGAGGCATTTCCGCCCCGTTGCCGCCAAGAACTGCCGCGTTCCTTCCCAGATCAAAATGTCGCCGACGTTCAGGTAGTACGGCAACCCCATCAAGACGTAATCCCGATCGATCAGGCCATCCAGTTGCCTGGAGATCTGCTGCCGCAACTGCCGGATTTTTTCGTCGCGCGTCATGGCTGGCGGCCCACGCCGCCCGGCAAGCGCGCCGCCAGCGCCTGCGCCTTGCGCCGCAGCCGCGAGGCGTCCCACTTCCGGCCCAGCTCGACCCGCGTTTTTCCCAGCCGACCCCATTCCCGATTCTCGTCGCCGAGCTTCTGGCTGATGAATTTCTTCATGCGGGGCGTCAGCCATTCGGTTCCATCCGCGCAGACCCGGTTGCGCATCTCCGCAAAAGGCGGCGTCGGAATCGAGGGCACCAGCCCCAGCGTCATGAACACGTGCGCGTTGTAGCAGTGCGGCAGGGAACAATGGGGCCCCACCGGGGAGAAGCGGATGGGGCGCTCCAGGTCCGCGTAGATGTTCTGGATCGGCTTTTCGCAATAGCACTGCTTGAGATCGCCCGTCACCAGGTTGAGAAACCCCGACCAAAGTCCCGCATAGCAAAACTCGCGCCGCTTCTCACCGAACACGCTCATCTTGAACTGGAACAGGTCCGAGTCGAATCGATTCCAAATCTCCCGGTATTCGGCCGGCGAATGCTGGGTCAGGATGGTCAGATCGGGGCTGGTTTCGTCGCGCGCCACCGTCACGTGGCAGGGGGCGCCCACCCGGGCCCGGCACAACGCCATGGCGTCGTCGATATGGGGAATCATCTCGTCGCTGGGCGTCAGTTCCACGGAAAAAGAGCCGCCAGCCTTCCGGATCTTCTGGACGTTGTCGAAAAACATGTCCAACCAGCCGCGCTTCTTCAACTCCAGGTAATGGAAGGAAAATTTGATGAACAGCCGGTCGAGGCAATCCGCCGGCAAGGCGGCGATTTCGTCGAAGCGCTTCGCGACGGTGCCGTTGGTCACCACCATCACGTAATGCCCTTGCTTCAAGATGGCGTGGACGATGCCCACCACCTCCGGCGGCAACAGCGTCTCGCCCTCCCCGCAAAGATTAATGAGGCTGACGCCCCCGAGCCGCTCCGCCGACAGCGACCGCCCGATGTGCTCCGCACTGTACGGAAACACCGGCAGCTTCTCCCCGAAGCTCTTCGTGTGCGTAATGTAACAGTACGGACACCGCAGGTTGCAGGTCCGAAATGGGATGACACAATCTATGAAACGCTTCATGGCGCTCGAATACCTAATCCAGATGGCGATCCGGTCCGGCTTGCCGGAGGGTCATTTCAACACCTCGATTTGCCAATCCAAGACGGGTTGTACCGACACATAGCCGATGTGGGGTCCTTTCACAACAAATGGACAGACATCATAATGCACGGAAAACGTTTTTAAACTGCCCGGACGAGCCAGAATCACCCACAAACTATAAGATCCAGGATTTAACGGCAGATTGGGTAGAATCATGCGCACCCGCTGGGTTTCCGGCCGATTCAGAACCTTAAAACCCTGTCTGACGGACATGCACTGTGCAACCTGGGTGCCGGCCTGGTTCAACAGGTTGATCACGACGGTCGCTTCCGGCTCGTCGCTGAGGAAACGCACATTGAATTCCACCGCTACATCTTCGCCGTGCTGGAGATGATCCGCTCTGTCTTCCCGGCCAACCGGGCGGATCTGTATGTCAGTGACTTCCACATCGCCGGTCCCGGTTTCCGCCAGAGACTCTCGCTGGAACAAACTGTTGTAGCGCTGGATCACGGCGGGGCAGTCTTCGCTGAGCATCTGGACTTTCCCCGAGCCCAGCAGCATGACCCGGCTGGAGAGCCGCGACACGCTGGCCATGTCATGGCTGACAAAGATCACCGCCGCACGGTCCATCAGGGCGCTGATTCGCTGGAAGCACTTGTAACGGAAGCCGAGATCACCCACCGCGAGAACTTCATCCACCAGCAGAATATCCGGATCCAGCGAACTGGCCACGGCAAAACCGAGGCGAACAGCCATGCCGGAGCTATAGTTTTGAACAGGTGTGTCTATGAAGTCATCGATTTCGGCGAAGTCCACAATTTCATCCAGTTTGGCGTCTATTTCTTTCTTGGTCAGGCCCAAGACGGAGCCGTTGACGTAGATGTTTTCCCGCCCCGTCAAGATGGGGTTGAAGCCTGCGCCCAGCGCAATCAGCGCCCCCACCCGCCCACGCATCTCGATCCGCCCCGCATCGGGTTTGATTAGGCCATTAAGCATTTTGAGGAGCGTGGTCTTCCCTGCCCCATTCCGCCCGATCAACCCCAAGCATTCGCCGCGCTTGAGCTCAAATGAGACATTGTTGACCGCCCAAAACTCCTTCGGGCGGAGCCCCAAGGAGTTAGACTGTGGACTGCGGACTGTAGACTGTAGACTTTCCGCAGCCGTCTCCAGTCTACCGTCTCTAGTCTCTAGTCTACCGTCTACAGTCTGCCGCCTACCGTCTACACCGCCCCGTCGGCGGCCAGTCAGCTCCCGGCCCATGTCCTGCAGGCCGTACCAGAGGGATTTTTTGAGGCTGAGGCAGAATTTTTTCGAGACGCCTTCGACTCGGACGAGGACGTCCGAGTTAGACTGGAGACTGGAGACTGGAGACTGGAGGCTGGGGTTCATTAGAAAAGAGACTGTGGACTAAAGACTGTAGACTGTGGACTGGGATTCATTAGAAAAGAGACTGTGGACT
>MWEZ01000200.1 GCA_002071335.1 Verrucomicrobia bacterium ADurb.Bin018 | reverse complement strand
GTCTCCACGGACTTCAACCATGACGCGCGCACATCCATCTTTGACGCGGGCGCGGGCATCATGCTCAACCCCACGTTTGCCAAGGTGGTTTCGTGGTACGACAACGAGTGGGCTTATTCCAACAAGCTCCTCGACCTGATCGTGCACATGAACAGCGTCAAGTAGGCAATCCCGATTGATGATGAACCACGCGGAGAGCGGCAACCCCGCTCTCCGCCGTCATAAACAGGAGCGGCAAATGAACAAGAAGACCTTGCAGGATGTGGAGTTGAGCGGCAAGCGCGTGGTGATGCGCGTGGACTTCAACGTGCCTTTGAAGAATGGCGTGATTAGCGATGACACCCGCATTCAGGCGGCGTTGCCTTCGATCCGGCACATTCTGGGGCAGGGGGCGCGGCTGGTGCTGATGAGCCACCTCGGCCGGCCCAAAGGCAAGGGTTACGAGGCGGAGTTCAGCCTCAAGCCTGTGGCCGAGCATTTGGCCAAGGTGCTGGGCCAGCCGGTGGCCTTCGCCGCGGATTGCCTTGCCGCCGATGCTGAAGTGGCTGCGTTGCAGCCGGGGCAGGTCCTCCTGCTGGAGAATACCCGCTTCTACAAAGAAGAAGAAGCCAAGGTTAAAAAGACCGACGACATCTCCGAAGAGGACTACAAAGCCCAAAAGGCGGCACTGAAAGAAAAGCAAAAGGCCATGGCGAAAAAACTGGCCTCCTATGGCGATGTTTTCGTGAACGATGCCTTCGGCGCGGCGCATCGCGCGCACGCTTCCACAGCGGTGATCTGCAAATATATTCCGGTCAGTGTGAGCGGGTTCCTGCTGGAAAAGGAAATTCGCTATCTCGGCAATGCGGTGAATCATCCGGAGCGCCCGTTTGTGGCCATTTTGGGCGGCGCCAAGGTCAGCGACAAACTGGCTGTGGTGAACAACCTGCTGGACAAGGTGGACACGCTGATCATTGGCGGCGGGATGGCCTATACCTTCTTGAAGGCGCAGGGCCACGATGTTGGCCAATCGCTGTGCGAATTGGATCAACTGGATTACGCCCGCGACATGCTGGCCAAGGCCAAAGCCAACGGCAAAAAGCTGCTGTTGCCCGTGGACAACGTGGCGGCCGACAAGTTTGCCGCCGATGCCGCAACCCAGGTGGTGGGCAATGATATTCCCGCCGGCTGGATGGCGCTGGATATCGGCCCCAAGACCATCGCGGCCTACGCGGCGGCGATCCAAGGCGCCAAGACGGTGGTTTGGAACGGCCCGATGGGCTGCTTTGAAATGGCTCCGTTCGCCGCCGGCACGTTCGGCGTTTGCGAGGCGGTGGCCGCCAGCGGCGCCACCAGCATCATCGGCGGTGGCGATAGTGTCAGCGCCGTCAACAAGAGCGGCTTGGCCGCCAAGATGACTCACATCAGCACTGGCGGCGGCGCCAGCTTGGAATATCTCGAAGGCAAGGAATTGCCCGGCGTAGCCGCCTTGAGCGATAAGTAACCCCCAACCCGAACCCGCAAAGACAAGAGGACTCCCATGCGTAAAAAGATTGTTGCCGGCAACTGGAAGATGAACATGACCACGGCGGAAGCCGCGGCGTTGGTTAACACGCTCAAAGCCGATTTGGCCAATTTCCGTGAGGTGGAAGTGGTGGTGTGCCCGCCCTTTACCGCGCTGAGCACCGTGAGCGAATTGGTACACAACACCCACATTGATCTGGGCGCGCAAAACATGCACTGGGAAAAGAACGGCGCGTTCACGGGCGAAATCTGTGCCAGCATGCTGCGTGAACTGTATTGCCATTATGTGATTTTGGGCCACAGCGAGCGGCGGCAGTATTTCGGCGAAACCGATGCCATCGTCAACCGCAAGACCAAGGCCGCGCTGGCCGCCAGTCTGCACCCGATTGTGTGCGTGGGCGAAACCTTGCAGGAACGCGAAGCCGGCAAAGTGGAAGAAGTCATTACCACCCAGGTCAAGGGCAGCCTCGCGGGTTTGTCGGCCAAGGAAGTGTTGGAATCCGTGATTGCCTACGAGCCGGTGTGGGCCATCGGCACCGGCAAAACGGCCACCAGCGACCAAGCGCAGGAGGTCCATGCGTTGATCCGCAACGTGCTGACGGGGATGTTCGATGCCACGGTGGCCCAGAGCGTGCGGATTCAGTATGGCGGCAGCGTCAAGCCCGCCAACGCCAAGGAACTCTTCAGCATGCCGGACATTGATGGTGGCCTGATTGGCGGCGCCGCGCTGGATGCCAAGTCATTCATTGACATTGTGCGCGCGGCGGTCTAAATAGTCGGGTCTTTCAGGTTGCAAGGAGTTTCCCCATGAGCATTCTCATTACTCTGCTGTTGTTAGTCGAAGTCATCACGGCGTTTTTGCTGATCGTGGTGATTTTGGCCCAAAAGTCCAAGGATCAAGGCTTGGGCATGGCGTTTGGGAGTGGCATGGGCGAGAGCCTTTTCGGCAGCCGGGCGGGCAACGTACTCACGCGGATGACCGTCACCCTGATCATTGTCTTCACCATTACGACGGTTGTGCTGGGGATTCTGTTCTCCGGTGGACGTGAGGCATCGCGCAGCGGTTCGGTGATGGATACCGTGGACATGAGCCGGCAGGTGCCGGCGGCGCCTGTGGCGGTGCCAGCTCCGAGTGCCCCGTTGTTGCCGGAAGAGCAGCCGTTGGTTGCCACGGAGGAAGTCCCTTCCGCCGCGCAAACGCTGCAAGTGGATGCCGAGGGCAACCTGCAACCGGTGGAAGGTGCTTCAGGTGAAGCTGTCGTCCCGGAGACGGTGGTAGCGGTTGAGGAAACGGCTGCCGAAGCAGGATCTCCGGCAGAAGTTGAAGTTGAAGCCGTTGTGGTGGAGACACCTGCTGAAGCTCCGACGGCACCCGCCGAAGTCGAGGAAGCCGCTCCCCAAGACTAATGAAGTCCGGCTGGTTGACCACATCCCCGCGCACGGCCTGCGCGGGGATTTTATTTGCCCTGCTGCTGCTGGCTGCCGGCGGTTGCGGCAGCGCGCACCAGACCGAACAAGCCACAGACACCCTGCACCTCACCACTATGCGCATTCGCGGTTTCGATCCGGCCCACTCCGTGGATGAGGCTTCGGTGCGCGCGGCGGGCTTGGTTTACGAGGGCCTTTTGCAATATAGCTATTGGACCCGCCCATACCGTGTGGAGCCACTGCTGGCCGCCACCATGCCAGAGCTGTCCGCTGACGGCAAAACATGGCGCTTCCTGCTGCGATCCGGCATCTATTTTGCCGATGACCCTTGCTTTGTAGCCAGCGGCGGCAAAGGGCGCGAGCTGATGGCCGCGGATGTGGCGTATTCCATTCGCCGGATCGCCGACACCAAGGTCGGCTCCAGCGGCTACTGGATTTATCGCGGCAAGATCGTGGGGCTGGATGAGTTTCGCGCCGCCAGCCAAAGTGAAGAACCCACGGACTATGAATACCCGGTGGCCGGGCTGGAAGTCATCGGGCCGCACGAGCTGGCCATCCATCTCAACGAACCCTATCCGCAATTGCCTTGGGTATTGGCCATGCCGTATGCCTTTGTTGTGCCCCGCGAGGCGGTGGAGTATTACGGCACCGATTTCGTGAATCATCCCGTGGGCACCGGACCGTATGTTTTGGCTGCATATCGGCAGAATTACCGCTACGAATACCGGACCAACCCCAAGTGGGCGGAAACCGGCCGCGTTGATCCAATGCCCGCCCCGGACGGTGCTGCAACCGGCGTGGCCTTGCCGCAAATCCCGCGCATTGTGTGTTCAGTGGTGGGGGA
>MWEZ01000199.1 GCA_002071335.1 Verrucomicrobia bacterium ADurb.Bin018 | reverse complement strand
GGCGCCAGGCAGTTCGTGGTGCAGGAGGCGTTGGAGACAAACGCTTCGCCGGCGTAGCTCTTGTGGTTGACGCCCATGACGAACATCGGGGTGTCGTCCTTGGAAGGCGCCGACATGACCACGCGCTTGGCGCCGGCCTGGATGTGCCCTTCCGCCTTGGCCTTCTCGAGGAAGAAGCCCGTGGATTCGCAAATGTATTCCGCGCCGACATCGCCCCACTTGAGCGCCGCCGGGTCCTTCTCCGCGGTCAGGCGGATGTTCTTGCCATTGACCACCAGCGCGTTATCAGCGGCCTCCACCGTGCCTTTGAACGCCCCGTGGATGCTGTCGTACTTCAGCATGTACGCCAGTTGCTTGGAATCAAACAAATCGTTGATGCCCACCACTTCAATTTGCGGGTTTTCCATCGCCGCGCGAAAAACCAACCGGCCAATGCGGCCGAATCCATTGATGCCAACCTTGATCGCCATTTTCGTATCTCCGTGTATTATGTTTGACCTGCCGCGGCCGGGACTCTCATGCCCGGATGGCGGCGGAATTGCGCAGAACAATACGCCCCCGTCCCCCGCGCGTCAATCATGGATTACGATTTATTATTGTGTAAAAAACGGTTGACCTGCGTATTGAGCTCCATCAGCGCCGCCCCTGCCGGCAGCGGCAGGTGCAGGTCCGTCACACCGCTGGTGAACTCGGTGGGCTCCGGATTGATTTCGATGATGAATGCGCCCAACCGCTTGGCCAGCACCGGCAGAAACGCTGCCGGATACACTGCCCCGGACGTGCCCACCAGCAACATGCAGTCGGTTTGACGGGCCGCGGCCTCGGACCGCTCCACCATGTCACTGGGAATTCCCTCGCCGAAAAAGATGAAGTCCGGCTTGAGCAGACCACCGCAGTCGCAGCGCGGCACAGTCTCACGTGTGGTGGTGTGATCAAGGGGCAGTTCCTTGGCACAATCGAGGCAAGTCATGCTGCGACAATGGCCGTGATATTCCACCAAATTGCGGCTGCCAGCCGCTGCGTGGAGCCCGTCAATATTCTGAGTGATGACCACTTTCAACACCCCTGCCGCCTCCCATTCGCCCAACACCTGATGCGCGGCATTGGGCAACACAGGCGTTTGGTCCGCTGTGCCCAGAAAGCAAGTGAACATTTCCCGAATGGCTGCCCACGATTGCTCCGGATCGCGTTGGAAAAAATGCAAATCCAACACCTCCGGATCGTACTTGTTCCAAATGCCGCCCGGGCCGCGGAATGGCGGGATGCCGCTTTCCACAGAAATCCCCGCCCCCGTGAATGCGGTCAGATGGCGCGCGGTGGCAATCTGCTCCGCAGCTTGCTGGAGCAAAGCGGAATGTTGACGAATAAGCGCGGTTGTCATGGGTTCATTATGACCAAACCATCGCGCTCTGTCCACCCGTCGGCGGACCGAAAAATTGCATCGGCGGCGCGGCGCGGCTTTGCTACGGTACGCGCCATGACTAATCGCCACGACATTACCCCGGGCATTGAAAACCTGCCGCTGGAATGGCTGGCGGGCCGGCGCGTGGGCCTCGTGGCCCACCCGGCCAGCGTGGTGCGCGATGGCCGCCACTCCGCGGCGTTTTTGCGTGACCAAGGGATTAACCTTACCGCGCTCTTTGGTCCGGAGCACGGTTTCTTTGGCCGTGGGGGCGCCGGCGAAACCATTGCCGATACGGCTCATGCCGATTGGAACATTCCGATTTTTTCGCTCTATGGCCAAACGCGCGCGCCCACAGCGGCCATGTTGGAGCTGGTGGATGTTGTGGTGTACGACATTCAGACCATCGCCTGCCGGGCCTATACCTATGTCTCCACGCTGCGCCTGCTGCTGGAAACCTGCGCGCACGCCGGCAAAACAGTCATTGTGGCCGACCGCCCGGACCCCTTGATGCTCACGCCGCCCGACGGGCCCCTGCTCGATCCCGCCTGCGCTTCGTTTGTCGGCATGATCCCCACCCCGTTTTGCTACCAAATGACACCCGCCGAAACGGCGCTCTTTTTACGCGATGAGTTGCAGCTTGCCGCGCTTGATTTGCGTATCGCACCTTGCCGGAATCTGTCGCGGTCGCTGCCGCTGGCGGCCATTTATCCCAACTGGCAGACCACCTCGCCGGCCATCATCGCGCTGGCCAACGCGCTGTGCTTTCCGTTGACGGTGTTTTTCGAGGCGCTGCCCATAATGGACCACGCGCGCGGCACCCCCCTGGCCTTCCAACGACTTGGCTCCGCCCACGCCGACCTCGCCCGCCTGCAATTGCCCCCACTCCCCGGCCTCCGTGTGACGCCAGCCGAATATCCTGACAAAAACGGTCACATTCTGTCAGGCCTAGCGTTTGAAGTTGCCGATCCCACCGCGTACCGCCCGGCACAAGCAGCCTTCACGCTGCTTCATCATTTGGAAGAATATATCGGCCCGGCACTCTGGCGTTTTCCCGGCTCGCGCCCGGATTTCTATACCCAATTATGGGGTACCCGCACCCCCGCCCCCCCCTGGCCGGACTATTCCCTCCGGCATTTGCTCTACCCGTAAACGGGACGGCGCAAAAAATCGTCCTGTTCAACCCAGCGCCACGTCCAGCGTCATCATCAGCGCGAATCCGACCATCGCGCCGAGCGTGGCGATATCATTGTTGCCGCTACGCTGCGCTTCAGGGATGGCATCTTCCACCACCACAAAGATCATGGCCCCGGCCGCAAAGGCGAGCGTATAAGGCAAAATGGGCTGGGCATAAATGACGGCCACTGCGCCCAGCACGCCAGCCAGCGGCTCCACCATGCCCGAAAACTGACCATACATGAACCCTTTCCAACGTGTTAGCCCGCTGCGTTGCAGCGGCATGGCCACCGCCAAACCCTCCGGCAGGTTTTGGATGCCGATGCCGATCGTCAGCGCGATCGCGCCCGCCACGCTATAGGTGCTTTCGCCGATGGCCGCCGCGCCAAAGGCCACCCCCACCGCCAACCCTTCCGGAATATTGTGCAGCGTGATGGCCGTCACCAGCAGAATGCTCCGCTTCCAATGGCTGCGTCGTCCCTCTGGGTCCTCCGCATACACGTGCAAGTGCGGCAACGCAATATCCACCAGCCGCAAAAATACGCCGCCCACCAAAAATCCCACGACCGCCGGCACCCAGCTCCCGCCCGACATTTCAATGGCCGGTGCCAGCAGCGACCAGAAGCTCGCCGCGATCATTACGCCGGCCGCAAAGCCCAACATGCCATCCTGAAACTTTCGGCTGGGCTGACGCGTCAAAAAGATGGCCGCCGCGCCAAGCGCGGTCATTAGCCACGTGAAAAGAGTGCCCACCAGCGCTTGATTTACCGGCGCCAGGGTTTTGAGCCATTCTGTAAAAGCAGCCATATCTTTCCTTGTTGAGGAGAGCGCACCATAAGCACGCGAGCCAACAGAGGCAAGCTCGCGTTTATGGGCGCTGATTATGCGTCAAACTGATTGGTCCGCAACAACACCAGTGTGCAGGCTTGCACCACTTGGATGCCCGCCGCCGCCAACCTGTTTTCCAGCTCGGGATTTTCCGTGCCGGGGTTAAAAATCACCCGCTGCGGCTTGGCGGCAATCAAGGTTTCGTCCATTCCGGCAGAGAGCGCGGGGCCCACATACATGGTGATGGTGTGTACCGGTACCGGAATGTCGGCCAGTCGCTTATAAACGGGGTGTCCGTCAATCTCCGTCAACGCCGGATGGATGGGATACACGGCGTGGCCTTTGGCCGCCAACAGCAGCACGGCTTGGTGGCTGTAACGCTCGGGTTTGTTGCTGGCTCCGATAATGGCAACATTCACGTTGACCTCCTCGTCCTAGTTCGAGTGACCAACCTAATGCCAATGCCCCGCCACCGCAAGCCGCTTTCCA
>MWEZ01000198.1 GCA_002071335.1 Verrucomicrobia bacterium ADurb.Bin018 | reverse complement strand
CGCGCCAGACCCCGCGAATTTACCAAGAATTTAGCAGGTCAATGCTTCATAACCTGCTTCTATGGGATGATAGTGAACGTCAATCTGTTTTATTACTTTATAGGATCGGCCCTTTCCTGCGGGGGCAGGTGCATCAATTTTGTAACAAGATAACACGGGCACTGTCGTCAAGGATGACGATGAGCATTCCGTCCTTGGTCCGCCTGTTGTAGTAGGCCCACCCCGGAGTTGGCGGTGCAATCTGAAGTCTCTTTCCATCGGCGATAGTAGCCTCCACGTCGGCAGGCGTAATGCCTCTCTCCGCTATCAGGTCTTGCGCTCTCCCTGAGTAGAGTCGTCCGTTAATCAGGCGTGGTTCCGATGGAATAAAGGCGGAGTGATCTTCCCCTGAAGCCCTTGGCGCTCCCTCAGTAATCTGAACGGAACGAGTGGTGCACGCTCTCAGGTTGGATGCCATCTGTCCCTTGATGTACACCTGCCACACCTCCACAATGACAGCCCAGTAGTCTCGATCCGGCTTCTTGGTCTTGTACCATCCCACAACCAGTCCGTTCGATGAGCATGCCCAATTCATCCGATCTCGCCTGAACAGGAGCCATTCATTTGCCTCATTCTCGGAACAAAAGTGCTGTTGGCCTTCATCAACAACAAGATGAACGCTCGGGTTACCACCCGGATGGTAGAGTCCAAGACTGCCGTACCACCGCGACCCTCTCTTCATGAGGCGGACAGATTCGCTCCCGCCGTCCCACGAGAACATCCGCCGTGTCCCTTCACCCGCTTCGATTCTGATTCTTCCAAATATGTTTGATGCCTCGATGACCATACCCTTCGTCATCACAGATTCATTCGGCGCCGCACGAAATGGGTTCCAGGCAACCGACGGCGAGGCACATGAAAGCGCAAAGAGTATTGCAGCCATGTGAAAGAACCTGCTGTGAGCCTTCATTGAGCAAGACCCGGCAGTCCCGTGAACCAGAAGAGCGCTTCCATAGGCGCTGGCATTGGAACCAAGCGGCTTGTCATCCAGAAGCTTCGCTGCCAAGGGGGAACGTGGAGCAAGTTCCAGCCCAGTCGCATGTCATCAAAAGGCGAGTGGCCCCCCCGTTCACAAATGTCCACGTCATGTTCTCTATATGCCATGTCGCGGCGATCACGCGGCACAACTGTCATGTCCGACGGAACGAGGCTGCTCTCCGGCTTCCATTGGCCAGCCGCCCAACCTGGCCCGCCCCAAAGCCCATGCCACCTGAACTCGGAAAGCGAGGGAAGCGGCAGGTTGGGGAAAGCGGGCATATCGAAGCGGCACCTGAAGATCGCGCCGTTGGGAACATCCGGCCCTGTTGGGAACCATTCGGTTTGGAGACCAAAAGGATCCCTGCGGTTGATGGGGTTATTGACGCAATACACATATCGGTTTGGCCCATCGATAAACCCCATAATATCTTCGGTTGTGAATCGTCCTGTATTCGGATCGTAAGTACGATAGCGGTAGTAGAAGAAGCCGAGGGAGTCGCCGAGGGCTTCGCGAGCGGTGAAGGTGACGCGGTTGAGGTCGCCACCGGTTTGGGTGCGGATGCTGCCGAAGGCGGCGTAGGTGTAGGTTTGGACGGGCTCGCCGCTTTCGTCCGTTAGCGCGGCAATGGAGCCGAGACCATCGGCATGGAAAATCTGCCGCTGGCGGGGCGTGCCGTTGATGAACGCAATCCGCTCGACCGGTTGATCCAGCCCCGGCGCATTCACCCACGCCCAAATCACCTGGTGGCTCACGTTTCCTCCATAGGCGGATCCGCCTCCGGCTGACATTTCCATCACCACGTTGGGACCATCATAAACGAACCGGGTGGTAAGGCAATCGTTCAGACTTTGGCTGATGCGATTGCCTGCGCCGTCGAAGACAACCGGCTGCCCCGCCTCATCGCGTGGAAGACCGCCCAGCATATTCCACTCTGGGTTCCCTTGGCATGTTCCTTTTGCACTATTTCCATTCTTTCAACGTCAATCTATTTTATTACTTTATAGGACCGACCCCTTTCCTGTTCCTTTTGCACTATTTCCATTCTTTCAACGTCAATCTATTTTATTACTTTATAGGACCGACCCCTTTCCTTATATAGGATCGCCCCTTTCATTCCCTTTCCGGAAATATCTCAACGCCATGCACTGCCCAACTCAAGGGCGTTGAAAGGTACTCGGCGAATACGCTGCCGATCTCCTGAATAATAGACAACATTCTGGCGCAATGAATGTCCGGATTGTCCCGAAATATCACTGAATATATTTCCACATCATCATAAAATATTATTTGAATCTTCCAGCCATCTTCAATATTGATATCGCCCGGTTTAGCGACAATTATATTACTATTATTCCGGTAATATTCAACAAGTTGAGATAATGATCTTTCATATGAAACGTGTTCGATATTGTCGGCGACATATGTATCAATATTAGCCTTGATCTTTATCGAGTAAGCTGAATTTGATCCGGCCATATTTAATATTCTGGCTATGTTATTTCTCTCGACTTTTGTATCGTCATACTTTGTGCGATATGCATATTCTCCTGATGAGTTTACATACAAGCTGGATATATAAGGTGCCGGATAATTTTCCCATATAACTTCTATATATCCGGCATGTGACTCTAATAATTGCGATAGACAACACAATCCAAAGCATACAATTAATAAATCATATTTTGCGCGCATTAACTCTTTCCCTCAATTATCACATGGAGGCGGATAATAGGTGTTATTTTCGAGGAAATTTAGAATCACAAGGGGTACCCCCCTTGCATTTGCATTTGTTTTGTCCTGATCACTTGGTTTAGGCTCAGACGGGGGATGAGTATGAACTGTAAGTAGCACTATTATATTTGGATTGCTTTTATCTATATGGTATTGGTCCGGAACGGGAATGCGGTAAGTAGTTCCTGGCGGCCATTGAACAGGCGTTACTTCCCCATTTGTGATGCATTGATTAACATGTCCACCTTCTTCATGCTCATTTTCGCTAAACCATTCTGCATCTTGAGATAGTTTGTCAAAAAAGTCTTTAATTATCGGATCACTATCGAATCCTTCTCCTTCCATGCCTAATGCATCTGTCATGTTAACAGGACTATTTATAACGTAAACATAGCGATTTGGGTCAGCGGCAAACCCCAGCGGGTCTTCGGAGGTGAAGCGGCCGGTGTGGGGATCGTAGATGCGGTGGCGGTAGTAGAAGAAGCCGAGGGTGTCGCCCATAGCTTCGCGGGCGGTGAAGGTAACGCGGTTGAGGTCGGTGCCGGTTTGGGTGCGGATGCTGCCGAAGGCTTCATAGGCGTAGGTTTGGATGGTTGCGCCGCTCTCGTCCGTCAGCGCGGCGATAGAACCGAGCCCATCGGCATGGAAAACCTGCCGCTGGCGGGCTTCCCCGTTGATGAACGCAATCCGCTCGACCGGCTGATCCAGCCCCGGCGCATTCACCCACGCCCAAATCACTTGGTAGCTCACGTTTCCTCCATAGGCGGATCTGCCTTCGGCTGACAACTCCAGCACCGCATTGGCACCATCATAGACGAACCGGGTGGTTAGGCAATCATTCAAATTTTGGCTGATGCGATTGCAGACTTTTCAGCCATTCGCGGCGGGAAGGTGTCGTTCCTCAACCATTCCCGCCCGACAAAAGCAGCCGGTTGGTTTGTGGGGCTGGAACGGTCGCAGAACTTCCAGCCGTTCCCGGCCCGCAAAAAGATCCGGGTCATGCCGGTGGGTTAGTGCGGAATTTGTTGTTTTGCGGCCCAGGCGCGGGCGTGGGCAAAGACGGCTTGATTTTGCTGAATGATTTTTTCGCGTCCGGCGAAGTTGGCGGCGATGGCGGCGCGGTAGTGTTCATCCGCGAGGCCGAAGCCGCCCAGTTCCGCCAGCACG
>MWEZ01000197.1 GCA_002071335.1 Verrucomicrobia bacterium ADurb.Bin018 | reverse complement strand
AGCACCTTGCCGGCGCGCACGCAAGCGCCGCGGGCGAGAATCTCAATGGCGGGGGGTGGGTTTTTCATTAGTCGCCGATGATTTTGATCAGCACACGCTTGCGGCGAAGGCCATCGAACTCGCCGTAGAAAATCTGTTCCCACGGGCCGAGGTCCAACTGGCCCTTGGTGATGGCCACGACCACCTCGCGCCCCATGACGGAGCGTTTGAGGTGGGCATCGCCGTTGTCCTCGCCGGTGCGGTTGTGATCGTATTGGGTGTAGGGTTTTTCGGGCGCGAGTTTTTCGAGCCAGCGTTCAAAGTCGCGGTGCAGGCCGCTTTCGTTATCGTTGATGAACACGCTGGCGGTGATGTGCATGGCATTGACGAGACACAGGCCCTCGCGGATGCCGCTGGCACGGACGGCCTCGGCCACATCGGCCGTCAGATTGACGTAGCCGCGGCGCGCGGGGACGTTGAGCCACAATTCCTGACGATGACTTTTCATGGGCGCCTCACACTTGATAACCCAATTCATAAAGCACGGCCGAGGCCATGTAAAGAGAGCCGGCGGCCACCACGATGCCGTTATTTTTTTGCGCCCAAGCCTTCGCGTTTTTGACAGCGGAGGGCAGCAGGCCTTCGGCGGCAGGCAGCTTGGCGGCTTTGGCGGCAGCCATCAGTTTTTCCATCGGCATGTTGCGTTCGCTATCGAGCGGCACCAGCACGCAGGCATCCACCACGGGGCGCAAAATCTTGAAAAAGCCTTCGGCATCCTTGTCGGCCAGCATTCCGCAGATCAGCGCTACGGGGCGATCGCCGCGGAACGACTTGAGGAAATTGGCCAAGGCTTGGGCCGCGCCGGGATTGTGCGCCACATCCACGAGGAAGACCGGATCACGTGAAACCACTTGGCAGCGTCCGGGCCAGCGGGTTTTGGCGAGGCCTTCGCGGATGACGTCTGGCGGCAGTGGCAAATGCAGTTCCTCGCGCAGCCATTCCAGCGCTGCAATCGCGAGCGCGCAGTTTTCCAACTGAAAATCGCCCAGCAACGGCAAGCGGAACGGGGCCCATCCGCCGGCGGCGGTTTCCACGGAGAGCATTTGGCCGTCGAGGTCCTGGCTGGTGCGGCGGATACTGACGCGTTCTTCGGCGAGAATTAGCGAGGCGCCCACTTCGCGCGCGCGGTCGGCAATCACTCGCATGACCGCCGGCGATTGCCGGCCCGTCACCACCGGCCGGCCGGGTTTGATGACCCCCGCTTTTTCCGCGGCGATTTTTTCGAGCGTGCGGCCAAGAAACGATTTGTGCTCCATGCCCACGCTGGTCAGCACCGCCAGCAGCGGCGTCACCACGTTGGTGCTATCGAGCCGCCCGCCCATACCGGTTTCCAGCACGGCCAGTTGCACTTTTTGGGCGAGGAACCAGGCGAACGCCACGGCGGTGGTCAGTTCGAAGAAAGTACCGAGGCGGCGGCCTTCGGCTTCGGCGGCCTGGGTTTGATCAGCCTTTTCGACAAGATCGAGCAGGCGCAGCAGCTCGTCGTCGGGAATCATCTCGCCGCGGATGCGGATGCGTTCGTTGAACCGGATGAGGTGCGGGCTGGTGTAGAGCGCGGTATGCAGGCCCGCCTCACGCAACACGGATTCAATCATGGCGGAAACCGAGCCTTTGCCGTTGGTGCCGGCCACATGCACGCACGGCAGTTGCAACGGGTCCACTTTCATCACGCGCAGCAACGCGGAGATGGTATCCAAACCAAGCTTGATGGCGCTGCCGCCGGTGCGGCTGTACAAGTACGTGAGTTTGGCGTCCAGAATGGGGGCGTATTTACTCATAATGACCAATAAAAAGGCGGGCCGACCCGGCTCAGGCCGGGATTTCCGGCGGTTCCGACGGCTGCAACACCCCACAGAACGCATCGAGCAGGCGGGCCAACGTGGCCTTGAGCTCATTGCGGGGAACGATCTGGTCGAGCAAGCCGTGTTTGAGGAGGAAGTCGGGCCGCTGGAAGCCGGGCGGCAAATCTTGCTGGATGGTTTCCTTGATGACGCGCGCACCGGCAAAGCCGATCAGCGCGCCGGGCTCGGCGATGATCACATCGCCCAGCGTGGCGAAGCTGGCCATGACGCCGGCGGTGGTGGGGTGGGTCAACACGGGAATGTACGGCAGGCCGGCCTCGGCATGGCGGGCCAGCGCGCCGCTGGTCTTGGCCATTTGCATCAGGCTCATCATGCCTTCATACATCCGCGCGCCGCCGGATGCGCAGATGACGATCACCGGCAATTTTTCCGCGGTGGCGCGTTCGATCAAGCGCGTGATTTTTTCGCCGACCACGGACCCCATGCTGGCGCCGAGAAATTCAAAATCCATCACCCCCAGTGCGATGGCCCGACCGTTGAGGCGTGCGCGGCCGCACGTGACGGCATCCACCTCGCCAGTTTTACGGCGGTTGGATTCCAATTTTTCCTGATAGGACGCCACACCGACAAAGCCGAGAAAATCAATGCTGTAGAGATCCTTGTCCCACTCCACGAAGGAACCGGGATCCGCCAGCATGGCCAGACGTTCGTTGCGGCTCATGGGGAAGTGGTGGTGGCACAGGGGGCACATGCGCAGAGCTTGTTCCTGCTCTTCGCCAAAAATCATTTCGTTGCAGGCGGGGCACTTCAGCCACAAGCCATCCGGCATGTCGCGTTTGCGCGCCCGCTTGACCACGGTTTTTTTCTTACCGAAAAAGGTCATGCTTGAACATCCATTGTTGCACGGCCCGTGGCGATGTCAACCCCGGGCCACCGTCAAAATCATCACCGCCTGCGCGCCGGCGGCCATTAGAACACGCGCACACTCGTTTACGGTGGCACCGGTGGTCATGACATCATCCACCAGCACCACGCGCGCCCCTTGCAGCCGACGGGGCGCCGGGGCGGAGAAAACGCCTCGTACATTATGAACCCGCTGGGCGGCTGTCAAATGAGTTTGGGTTGCGGTGGGCTTATGACGACGCAACAGGTTGCCGCGGAAGGGAATCCCCATCCGTTTGGCCAGGCTGCGCCCCAGCAGAGCGGCCTGGTTGAAGCCCCGTTCGCGTTCGCGGCGGCGGTACAGCGGCACGGGGGCGACCAAATCAGCTACCTTGGGTTCCGGGCAGGTGCGCCAGAGCGCCCAGAGCCAGTCCACCAGCTCCGCCTGCAACCAGACACCGGCATGATATTTGAAGCGGCGGATACAGGCAGCGGCAATCCCGTCATAGCGCACGGCGGACCGCGCCCAAATGAAGGCCGGTTGGTTTTGCCGGCACCAGGTACACTCGAACGGGCCGCCGGTCACTCCTGCCACCGGGTCGCCGCACCGTTCACAGAAAGGCACTTGCACGGGTTTGAGGCCAACCCGGCAATCCCAGCACAACGCGCCCGGCTCCGTGGCCAGATCGTTGCCGCAGCCCTCACACGTGCGGGAAAAGAGCATATCAAGCAACGGCCATTGCATGGGCGGAGTGTGCCCCACCCACCCGGCGGCGTCCATCGGATTTTCGCTGCGCTACGGCGCGTTGGGGCTGGCGCGCAGAATCCAGAACCAGGCGTTGCTGGTGCCCGGGTTGGTGATGACCATGCCGGGCGTGCCCCAGCCAAGATTGCTATAGGTCACGCCAGTGGTGTTCGTCAAGTTGGTGCAATACTCCAAGCGGTAGAAGCGGCCGGTACTGGCCGGGAATGAGAAGCGGATGCGGTGATCGCTGGCAGAGAACCAGCCATTCAGTGCCAGCACGCTGGCGGCGTTGGCGGGATCGGTATCGGCCAGATATTCCTCCCACGTGGTCATGCCATCGCCGTCATAATCGGCCTCCGGCGAGAAGTTCGGATCGTTGATGTTCTGCCCGCGGGTGTTTTGGAGCCACTGCTGGAACGGGGTGAGGGTTTCACCGAGCGTGGTGACCGTGCCA
>MWEZ01000196.1 GCA_002071335.1 Verrucomicrobia bacterium ADurb.Bin018 | reverse complement strand
GAAAAACACCGCCGTGCTGGCGGCCGCCCGCCGCTTCCACGCCACCGGCACGGACGATGCCGCCGGCACCCGCGAAGCCCGGCTCCTCGCCCACGCCCGCCGCGCCGAACTTTACCTCCTCCTGCCCCCGCCCGTGCCGTAGTCCCCCCTCGAACGAATTTGGATTTGGCAAAACTTTATTTCAGCCCGCCTGGAATTAGGCTTGCCGATGACGTATAGTTATGCCAAGAGTGTACGTCATGCAAACCAAACTGACTCTACGCATGGATGAAGAATTGATCCATCAGGCCAAGCGCGCCGCGGATCGGCGCGGCAAATCGGTTTCGCAAATGGTGGCGGAATTTTTTGCGACGCTGGGGGAGCGCCCCGCGCGTTCGGCGGCCTATCCGCCCATCACGACCAGTCTCTTGGGCGTGATGGAAGGCAAGGCGGCGGATGAACGCGCCTATCAGCGCCATCTGCGCGAGAAATATCTGTGAAGGTGCTGCTGGATACCAACGTCGTGCTGGACGTGTTGTTGAACCGCCAGCCGCATGTTGCCGATTCCGCCCAAATTTTTCGGCTGGTGGAACAGGGCCATCTGACCGGCTTGTTGTGCGCCACCACCATCACTACGCTGGATTACCTGCTAACCCAATCGCTCGGCCGCGCCGACTCCCGCCCGGTGCTGACGCGCCTGCTGCAACTGTTCGACATTGCGCCGGTCACGCGGGCCGTGCTGGAGGGCGCCCTGCGCAGCGCGATGCCCGATTTTGAAGATGCCGTGCTGGTATATGCCGCGCGGCGGGCTGGTGCTGATGCGGTCATTACCCGCAACCCGCGCGACTTCGCCAAAGCCCCGTGCCCGGTCTTTGATCCGCGGCAATTTTTGGCGCACGGGCGCTAGCCCCCCCCGCTTTGCCACCAAAATTTTTGGGATTTTGCGTAAAAAACGTAAAATCCAGTGGAGCGGTTGACAATCGGGATTATGCGGGATAGTTTTGGCTACGCTGGCCCGATTTCAGGAGGAAGCGCGGGCGGCAGAACAGATTCGGTCATGGTTGGTTGCAGCAAAATACATGAAGCGCCGTGGGGTGTGCGTTCCCCTTGGCACGAACCGCCATTCAATATCGCGTTGGAAGAAGGCTTGCGGGATTTGCTGCTGAAGCGGGGGGGGAACGGATTTCTGGTATGCGGCCACAATGCGCCGTCGGTGATTGTGGGGCGCAATCAGGATGCGCTGGCGGAGCTGAGTCCGCAAGCGCGCGCGGCGGGTTTGCCGGTATTTCGGCGCACCAGCGGCGGCGGTGCGGTGTATCACGACGCAGGTAATTTGAATTGGAGCCTCGTGGTGCCGGGCGAGTTGCCCGACCGCGGGCGGCTGTTGGCGGCGGTATTGACGGTGCTGCACGAGCTGGGCATCGCGGCGGAAGAAGGACCACGCGGCGGGGTGTATGTGGCCGGGCGCAAAATCGGCGGCACAGCGGCGGCGGCGGGAAAAGGCGTTTTGCTGTTTCATGGCACGCTGCTCGTCACTACCGATTTGACGGCGCTCACCGCGGCATTGGCGGCGCATTCGCCGGAATATGGCGGCGAAACGGGCCACGCCGCGCGCGCGGGCGTGGCTTCGGTGCCCTCCCCCGTGACCACGCTTGCCCACCTGCGCCCCGGATTGGATGTGGCGACGGTGGAAGCCGCGCTTTTCGCAGGGCTCGCGCGCGCCGGCGCCCCGCAGCCGCCGGAGACGTTTCTGGATTTGAGCAACATTCGTTTTTTGGCCACGGACTACGGCCGGGAGTCCTGGATTTTGAACCGTACGCCGCCGGCCCGGCAGACGAGAGGAGTCCCATGAAAGAAAAAGACCCCCTGCGAGCCCTCCGGGCCTTGTTGGATACCATTCGGGTGGGCGTGCTGTGCACCGTCAGCAAGGATGCCCAGCCGCGCTGCCGCTGGATGACAGTGGCCGCCCTGCCGCGCGTGCAGGGCTGCTTCTACTGCGTAACGAGCAAAGGCTCGGCCAAGGTGAAGGAAATCGAAGCCAACGCGCGCGTGCAATGGACGTTCCAAACGCCGACGCTGGATGAAATCATTTCCGTGTGCGGGCAGGCGGAAGTGCTGCAAAATCCCGGCCTGAAAGCCGAGGTTCTCGAAGCGCTCGGCCCCAACCTGACCATCTTCTGGCGCGTGAATCCGGACCCGGCCAAGCTGGTTGTCATTGAGACGGTGGTGGACAACGCCAAGCTGTTCCGGCCCATGGAATGCCTCTATGTGGAGAAGGAGGCCGGCACATGAAGGAGTTGAATGGCGAACTGCTTTGGGAGCTCCGCAACAACATGGTGTTGATGCGGGTCTTCGAAGAGAAGGCCGGGCAGATGTACGGCCTGCGCAAAATCGGGGGCTTTTGTCACTTGTATAACGGGCAGGAGGCCATCGCCGCCGGTTTCGGCAGCGTGCTGGACTACAGCCGCGATTATGTACTGACCGGCTACCGCGACCACGGCCACGCGCTGGCGGCGGGCATGGAGCCGCGCGCCATCATGGCCGAGCTGTTCGGCAAAGTGACCGGCTGCTCGCGCGGCAAAGGCGGCTCGATGCACCTTTTCGATGCGCGGCGCCATTTCTTGGGCGGCAACGGCATTGTGGGCGCGCAGATTCCTGTGGCCGCCGGCGTGGCGTTTGCCCAGAAGTATTTGAAAACCGGCGGCGCGACCGTCGTTTTTTTTGGCGATGGCGCCATCCATCAGGGCGCGTTCCACGAGGCCATGAACCTCGCCAAAATTTGGAACCTGCCGCTGGTGTCGGTGTGCGAAAACAACCAGTGGGGCATGGGCACCAGTTGGAAGCGCGTGTCGTCGGTGGATGATTTTTCCGTCATGGCCACAGCCTACGGAATGCGCGGCGAACTGGTGGATGGCATGGATGTGCTGGAGGTGCGCGACGCCGCCGGGCGCGCGCTGGCCGAAGCGCGCGAAGGCCACCCCGTGCTGATCGAGGCGCGCACCTACCGCTATAAGGGCCACTCCATGAGCGACCCGCAAAAATACCGCACGCGCGAAGAAGTTGAAAAATACAAGCGCGAGCAGGACCCCATCCTGATTCTGGAAACCCTCATGAAGGAAGCCGGCCACTGGGATGACGCCCGCGCCGCCGCACAGGACCGCGCCGCCGAGGAAATCTCGAAGGAGTCCGTGGACTTTGCCGAGCGCTCCGCCGAGCCTGCGGTGCACACGCTCTATGAGGATATTTACGCCGGCGAGCCATTCTTCATGGCGCCGTCCAACCCCGCCACCCTCGTCACCTGAACAGGAGCACGCCATGTCGCAACTGAGTTATCGAGACGCGCTCAACCGGGCCATGGATGAGGAAATGGCCCGCGATGACAAAGTGGTCATCATGGGCGAGGAAGTCGCCGAGTATGACGGCGCCTACAAAGTCACCCGCGGCCTCCTCGGCAAATATGGTCCCACCCGGGTGCTCGACACGCCCATCACCGAGCTGGGCTTCACCGGCCTCGGTGTCGGCGCGGCCATGGTCGGGCTCAAGCCGATCGTGGAATGGATGACCCACAACTTTGCGCTGCTGGCGCTGGACCAGGTGGTGAACGAAGCCGCCAAGATGCGGCACATGTCCGGCGGCCAATTCCACGTGCCCGTGGTGTTCCGCGGCCCGAACGGCCCGGCGGAATATCTCTCCAGCCAGCACTCGCAGGCCCTCGCCAGCTACTGGGTGCACGTGCCCGGCATCCGCGTGGTGGCGCCCGCCTTCCCGGCCGATGCCTACGGCCTGCTCAAGAGTGCCATCCGCGATCCCGACCCCGTTGTGGTCCTCGAGGCGGAAATGCTCTACGGCTTCAAAGCCGAAGTGCCCGACGAAGAATTCCTGATCCCCATCGGCAAGGCCAACACGTTGCGCAACGGCAATGACATCACACTGGTGTCGTTCGGCAAGCCGGTGCACCTGCTG
>MWEZ01000195.1 GCA_002071335.1 Verrucomicrobia bacterium ADurb.Bin018 | reverse complement strand
CGGAAGCTTTTGTAGGGCGGGAATGGTTGAGGAACGATGCCTTCCCGCCGGGAACGGCTGGAAGGTCTGCGACCGTTCCAGCCCTCCTACGAGCCGGGTCGGATTTTGCGCGCGCCCTGAGCGGCGCGGCGCGGTGCGGTGCCCTTTTTATTGCGCGCTGCTGGGCGCGGGGATCGTGCGGAAGGGGAGCGTCACTTGCGATTGGCATTGCACGGCGGTGCCGTCGCGCGCCACCACGGTCAGCGTGTGCATCCCCGGCGGCAGCGTGGCCAGATTCAGCGGATAATCCACCTCAAACGCGCGCGCCGTGCCCAAATGGAACGTGGCGCTGGCGCGCCCCACGCCGTCGCTGACCAGCAGCCGGTCGCGCCCGGTGGCCCCGCCGATGTACAGCCCCTTGGAAAAACCGGTCGTGCTGCCGACCGCGCAGGGCAGGGGTTCGCCATCGCTGCCCAGCGGCTGGCGCACAGAAATGTCGAGCCGGTCGGCCCGTACGCTGGCGGTGATGTTGCCGCCGCCGCGCGCATTGATGGCCCACGCCAGGCCGGCCACCGCCGCAAAAAGATCCTCGCCCGGCGCCACGGTATAGACAAAGCGATTGGTGCCAATTTCCGCCGTGAGGTCGTTGCCCACCGCCGCGAAGGGGCGCGTGATCGGCGCGTGGTGCCGGCCGTCCACATACAAATCCAGATAAACCGGCGGCGCGCCGCATTCGTGCGCGGCCACCGCCAAATGCAGGTTGGTGGGCCCGGTCAGCACCGCGTTGGCTGCCGGCGCGCTGATCTGCACCACCGGCGGCGCGGCAAACGGCGCGGCCAGCGGATCGCCCACCCAAATGCCTTGGTACGGATTGCGGACTGACATCGCCAGCGCCTCGCCCGCCGTGAAGCCGCGGAAATACCAGTAGGCCAGCATCGGATCGGGAAACTTGGCCTCATAGGCGCAGGGCTCGCTGACCGTGCCGTAGGAAGCGGTGGCGCCCAGTTGCATCCAGTCCCACACGCTACTTTGGTTTTCACACGGCAACGGCAACTGGCCCGCGCACGAAGTCAAATTGTCCGCGATGGCTCCCGGCGCAAATACCAGCTTGGTGAAGTTGGATGGAAAATACGCGAGGCCGGTCAAATAGCTCAACACCGGCTGCTCCGGCACGGGGCTGGTGGTGGGCTCGGCCAGCAGCCGCGCGCTCTGGCCATGCAGCGCAAACTGGCGAGCCACCGCCGGAAATGCCCGGTGCCGGATGTTGCGCGCGGTGTCCGCCGACCCCGCCAGACAAAACAGCCCGTCCGCAAAGGTGCCCTGCGCCGCCACGCCGCGGTCCACCACCTGCTTGGCGGTTTTCAGATCGCGCGCCGTCAGCAGAAACACAATCGGCGCGTTGGTCCGGTTCCAGCCGGCAGTGGCGGTGTAGGCCATCTCCGCGCCGTAATACTGGTTCAGCGAATTGGTCGCCATGTGGCACGGCGTTTTGCCGTCGCTGGGCTGCTGCTTATACCCATAAAACAGCGCCGCCGTGATGCCATTGCTGTTCTCCACCCGCGATGGAATATCCATGCACAGGACGATATAATGAATCTGGCCCTGCAGACCGTTGTTGGCTAGGTGCGCCAGAATCGGCGCGCGGATGCTGCGCTCAAAGTCGGCCAGCGTCACCGAAGACGCGCGCGGCGAGACCGTGATGCTGCACAAGTGGTCCTGCGGAATGCCGTGCTTGGCGAGATAATATGCCCCCAGCGCGCGGGAATCGCGGCTGGCGGCATTCACCACCACCAGCGTATTCAGCGGCCCGCCGCCCGCCACCGCCGCGCCGGCAGCCAGCAGCCACGCCACGACCCAAACCCGAAACCATCCTTTCATTGTTGGGAAATGTGCGGGATGCCCCGCCAAAGTTCAAGCCGGGAAGCGCCCCGCCGCAACGGTTTGTCCGCCGCCGGATTTGCATCCAACCATGGCGCGGGGTAGGATGATAGTTCAGGCTAACGCCGGAACCAGCACAGGAAAACACGCATGAGCACAAAAAAGAAACATTCGGGCAAATCTCTGCATCGCCAATGGTCAAAAGACGTGACGGACGGCATGGAGCGCGCGGCCGGCCGCGCCATGCTCCACGCCGTGGGCTTCACCGCCGCCGATTTCCAGAAATCACAGGTGGGCATCGCCTCCACGTGGAGCCAGGTCACCCCGTGCAACATTCACATTGACCGGCTGGCGCGCCGCGCCGCCGAAGGCGTCGCTGCCGCGGGTGGCAAACCGGTGATCTTCAACACCATCACCATTTCCGACGGCATTTCCATGGGCACGCAAGGCATGCGCTATTCCCTCGTCTCGCGCGAAATCATCGCCGACTCCATCGAATCCGTCGTCGGCTGCGAGGCGTTCGATGGCCTGGTCGCCATCGGCGGGTGCGATAAAAACATGCCTGGCTGCCTCATCGCCATGGCCCGCCTCAACCGCCCCGCGGTATTCGTTTATGGCGGTACCATCAAGCCCGGCTGCCACCACGGCAAGCCCGTGGATATCGTCAGCGTCTTTGAAGCCGTGGGCCAAAAAGCGCGCGGTGAAATTTCCGGCAAGGAATTGGCGGCCATCGAAGGCTGTGCCATTCCGGGCGCGGGCTCCTGCGGCGGCATGTACACCGCCAACACCATGGCCTCCGCCATCGAAGCCCTCGGCATGAGCCTGCCCAACAGCGGCGCGCAAAACGCGGTGTCCGCCGCCAAAACGCGCGACTGCCGCGAAGCCGGCCGCGCCGTCATGGAGATGATTCGCCGCGGTATCCGCCCCAGCGATATTCTGACCCGCGAGGCCTTCCTCAACGCCATCGCGCTCGTCATGGCCATGGGCGGCTCCACGAATGCCGTGCTCCATCTGCTGGCCATTGCCCACTCGGCCAACGTCAAATTGGAACTCGACGACTTCACCCGCATCGCCGCGCGTACCCCCGTGCTGGCCGACCTCAAACCCAGCGGCAAACACGTCATGTCCGCCCTCGTCAGCATTGGCGGCACCGCCCCGCTCATGAAACTACTCATCGAAGAAGGGCTGATGAACGGCGACCTGCTCACCGTCACCGGCCAAACCATGCGGCAGAACCTCAAGAACATCCGGCCTTATCCCAAGGGGCAGACCATTATCCGGCCGCTTTCCGACCCCATCAAACCCACGGGGCATCTGGTGATCATGCGCGGCAACCTCGCCCCCGAGGGCGCCGTGGCCAAAATCAGCGGGCACGAAGGACTGCAATTCTCCGGTCGCGCCAAGGTGTTTGAATCCGAAGAAACCGCGTTGGCCGCGATTCTGCAGGGTCAGGTGAAGAAAGGCCACGTGGTGGTCATCCGCAACGAAGGCCCCAAAGGCGGCCCCGGAATGCGCGAGATGCTCTCGCCCACTTCCGCCATCATGGGCCGCGGCCTCGGCCGCGATGTGGCCTTGATCACCGATGGCCGCTTCTCCGGCGGCAGCCACGGCTTTGTGGTGGGCCATATTTCCCCCGAAGCCGCCGTGGGCGGACCCATCGCCCTCGTGCGCAATGGCGATCCCATCGTCATTGACGCCGAAAAGCGGACGATCACCCTCGCCATCCCTGCCGCAGAACTCAAGCGTCGTCGTGCAGCATGGCGTCAGCCGCCGCCCAAGGAAACCCGCGGCGCCCTCGCCAAATACGCCCGTCAAGTTGGCAGCGCTTCCTTCGGCGCCGTCACCGACTAACCACCCAGCGGAACAGCTCGCCAGTCTATTCGGAAGCACGCAAGCTTCACCTTTTCCACACTGTGGAAAACTCTTTTCCACAGTGTGGAACTTTTGCCGTCGTTTTTTCCACAGTGTGGAAAAACCAGGTCAAATTGTTCCACACAATGGAAAAACTTTCGGCGGATTTTCCACACAATGGAAGAACTTTGCGGATATTTTTCCACAGATAGGATGAGAAGGCAAAAGAGGATCGGTTTCCTTTGGGCGTTGATTTAAACACCTATCTCA
>MWEZ01000194.1 GCA_002071335.1 Verrucomicrobia bacterium ADurb.Bin018 | reverse complement strand
GCCAGCATCATCGGCACAGCGGCAGCCAATGCCACCAGCTACAACGATGCGTCCGGCGTGGCGGGCACCACCTATTATTACTGGGTGCGGGCAACCAACAGCACCAGCCAGAGCATGAGCGATTTCAGCTTGCCGGATACCGGCATGAAAACGCTGACCGAGCCCAGCAAAGCGGCCTCCAACATTTTGTTCAGCGCGCTGGCGAATACGTCCTACACGGTGAGTTGGGAGCGTGGCGATGGCGACTACGTGCTGGTGGTGGCCCGCCAAGGCAGCGCGCCAACGGACCCGACGGATACCACGACCTACAACGCCAACGCGGCATTCGGTTCGGGCGACACGACGGCCGCGGGCAGTTTCGTGGTGTACAAGGGCACGGGAACCAATGTGGCCGTGACCGCGCTGTCCGCGGAAACCGTTTATTACTTCGCGGTGTATGAGTTCAATGGCGCGGCCACACCGAACTACCGGACGCATGATGAACCGGTGGCCAACCGCTCCACGCTCGCGGCTGAACCGGGGACGCAGGCTGCCAATATCGGAATCAGCGGGCCGTCAGAAGTCAGCATGAGCGGGTTCACGTGGACGGATGGCAATGGAGCCGGACGGATTCTGGTGGCCAAGGCCGGCAGCCCGGTGGATGCCTTCCCGGTGGACGGCACGGCCTATACCGCCCACACCAACTTCGGGTCGGGGAACCAAATCGGTACGGGCAACTATGTGGTGTGGGTGGGCTCCGGCCAGCCGGAGCGCATCAGCAGCTTGGCGCGCGATACGGTCTATCACTTCCGCCTTTTCGAATACAATGGCAGCGCGGCAACCATCAACTACAACACGAACACGGCGGCGGGGAATCCGTACAGCCAGACGACCATGGCGGCGAATCCGTCAGCGGCGGCTACCAACTTGACCATCAGCGCGATTGGCACGGATACCTTCACCGTATCCTGGACGAAGGGCACGGCGGGAACAAATACGTTGATTGTGATTCGCAGCGGGGGCAATCCCAACGGGCCGACAGACATGAATACCTATACAGCCAACACGGTATTCGGTTCAGGTGACACGACGGCAGCGGGCAGCTATGTGGTGTACACCAACACGGGCACCAGCGTGACCGTGACGGGTTTGTCACCGGCGACGCAGTATCGGATTTGGGCTTATGCCTTCAACGGGAAGGACGGCTCCCAGAATTATCGCACGAGCGATCCGGCGAAAGTGAATGCAACCACATTGATGCCCGAACCGTCACAGGCCACAAGCATCAGTTTCGATAATCTGGCCGACACCAGCTACCGGGTGTCGTTCACCGCGGGGGATGGGCTGAGCCGCCTGGTGGTGGCCAAGGCCGGTAGCGCTGTGTCATGGCTCCCGACGGATGGCACGGCGTATGCCGGCCAAAACAACAACTTCGGTTCGGCCACGGATCTGGGCAGCGGCAACATGCTCGTCCACGTGGGCACGAGCCCGTTCACGCTGTCGGGGCTGAGCGCGGCCACGGAGTATCACATCCGGATTTTCGAGTACCACGGCACGAACACGACGCTGAACTACAACACGAACGCGGCGGGCGGGAATCCGGGCAGCCGGTACACGCTTGCGGTGGAGCCTTCGGCGTATGGGACGCTGTCGGCGACGGCGCTGTCGGACACGCAAATCAAGGTGGAATGGACGGCGGCGACGGGCGCGGACGGCTACGTCATTGTGCGCAAGACGGGCTCGGCGCCGACGGGCACGCCGGCGGATGGTTCGTCCTATTCGCAGGGCAACGCCATTGGCGACGGCACGGTGGTTCACGTGGCCACCTCCGGCGCGGCGGGTGACGTTACCGACAGCTACAGCACCGCGGCCAACACGGCGTACTACTACCAGATATTCCCGTACGCCCATGACGGCACACCGGCTCACGCGACGTATAACTACCGGACATCCGGCGCCGTTCCGGGCGCGAATGCCACGACGGGCCCTGGCGAGCCGGCCAGCAGCTCCACGCTGACCTCGTTCCTGCCGGTGAGCGGGTCCAGCGCCAAGATCATCTGGGACAACGCGGGTTCCGCCGATGGCACGATCATTCTGGTCAAGGCTGATAGTGCGGTCAGCTCGAATCCGACCGATTGGACCAACTATACTGCCAGTGCGACCTTTGGCAGCGGAAGCCAGATTGGCACCGGCAACTATGTGGTCTATGCGGCGGCCGGCAAGTCCGGCGAGGTGACGGTGACGGGTCTTACCGCGGGCACCACGTATCATGTTGCCATCTATCCTTACAATGGGAGCGGCTCGTTCCTGAACTACCGCACGACTTCGCCGGCGACGGGGAGCGTGACGATCCTGCCGGATCCTTCGGCGGCCTCGGCGACGGTGGATGGCAAAACGATGGTGCGGCTGGCGTGGACCAAGCACGCGAGCTATGACGTGATGATTGTGTACAAGTCGGGCAGCGCGTCGAGCGCGCCGACGCAGGGCACGGGCTATAGCGTGGGGAGCGCCTGTGGCGGCGGCACGGTGATTTACAAGGGCTCCGGCTCGGCGCTGGAGCATGTGGTGGCGTCCGGCACCGCGCACCATTATGCGTTCTACTCCTACAGCGGCAATTATTACTCCGCCGGCTTGGCGCGTTCCGGCTCGACCACCTCGTTTGCCGCCAGCGAAGTGGTGGACACGTTCTCCTACACCAACAGCACTGGCATCGCTGGTTGGAATGGTGAACAGGGTTGGGGCGGGGCATGGTACGGAGCTGATGCCGGCGCGTTCACCAACGTGTCCGGCAGCTTCTCGGAACAAACGAACTATCCAGCGCCGAGCGGCAACAAGCTGTGGGTGAACCCGCCGAACGATACCGGCAAAGCCGTGTTCCGCCCCCTGGGACAGACGTACAAGGACGGCCGCCTCTATTTTGGCTATATCCTGAATTACCAGTACGAAGGCGCCAACAAATACGCGGGATTGTCCCTGTGCTGGAGCAACAGCGCAGAAAAGTTGTTCATCGGTGAAATCTATGGCCAGGATCAGCAACTGGGCATTGAGAATACCGGTTCAGCCTATACGTTAAGCAAGGGATCGGGGAATGATTACATCATCGTGGGCTACTACGATTGGAGCGCCGGCGAAGCCAAGGCCAAGGCGTACAAAATTGGCTCGCAAGCAGTGCCGACGGATGAGCCGGCGTCGTGGGATGTAACGCATTCCAAAGCCAGCAATGACGTGGGCTGGGTGAATACCGTACGACTGGCCGCAGGTGCAGGTGCGGGTTCCGGCACGCCGGGCAATGTGTATTTTGACGAAGTGCGCATTGCCACCAACTGGGCGGGCCTGATTGGCGTGGTGCCCAGCAAACCCGCGGATCCCACCAACCAAACGGCCACGGTTGACGGCCATGAAATGGTGCGCTTGGCCTGGACCAAGAACGGCGCCAGCAGCGACGTGATGATCCTGCACAAAACCAGCGCCATTGTGACCGATCCCACCGATGGCGCCGGCTACAGCGTGGGCGGCACCATCGGTGATGCCACGGTGATTTATCGCGGCAGCGCGACCGCGCTGGAGCATGTGGTGGCGGCGGGTTCCACCAACTACTACAAGTTCTACTCCTTCAGCGGCGCCAATTATTATTCCACCGGCGTGACGACGAATGTGACCATGGGCAGCTATGCCGCGCACGAAGTGGTCAATCCCTTTTCCTACACCAATGCCACCCCGCTAGGCGCAGCCAACAAGGGCGGCCAGGGCTTCGGCGGCAATTCGTGGTCCACGGGCGGGTCCGGCAACTGGACCAACGCGATCAATCCGGCGACGGCCACCGACAAGGAGCCGCGCTTCTTCAACATGGACAACTACCCGGCGATGGCCGGCAACCTCGCGCGCCTGACGGATTTGGGCAACAACGCGAGCGGCTACGCCGAACGCCAGTTGAACACGCCGTATGAAAACGGCACGATGTATGTGGCGTTCCTGATGTCGTACCGCTACGACGGCGCGAACAAGTGGGCGGGCTTG
>MWEZ01000193.1 GCA_002071335.1 Verrucomicrobia bacterium ADurb.Bin018 | reverse complement strand
GGGCGGGCCATGTTCTTCAAAAAACCATAGCCCTTGCCCTTGGGATCAGGGAGGCGGGAAGGGTCAGTGGAGAGCTCAGAGGTCGGAGGTCAGAAGTCAGGAGTCGGAGGTCAGAGGTCAGGTGAAGGCCGCTGGGCCGACAGCCTCGCGCGGGCGAGGAAGAAGATAGGACGGATGAAACCGATCCGGCGGATAGTTTTTGCCGCAACTGACCCCGCCCCCATCCCCCTTGCCGTGGAAAAACGTTAGTTTGGGGGTAAAAGAAAAACCCCCGGAAATCCGGAGGTTTTCGCTGATTTCTGGCGGGGTCGACGGGACTTGAACCCGCAACACCCAGATCGACAGTCTGGTACTCTAACCAATTGAGCTACGACCCCGTAGCGCAAAAATCACGGCAGAAGATAGCCGAAACCCGTGGTCATGCAAGTAGAAAATGCGCAGATTTCCGATTGCATGAGATTGGGGTAGCAGCGCGAACTTCAGACGCGGCGGCCCGTGGCGCGGGTGACATGGCTGAAGCGCTCGCGGATGGCATCGGTGATCTGCTCCCACGCGAACCGCCATTGCCAGTTGCCACCGGCCACGCCGGGGGTGTTCATCCGCGCGGCGGAACCCAAGCCGAGCAAATCTTGCAGCGGCACCACAAACGTATTGGCGTTGGAGCGCGCACCGAGGTTGATCAAATCCCAATGGATTTCGTGGCCGTCGGTGCGCAGATAATCGAGGATCATTTTGCGCTCGGCGGCGATGTCTTCGGCGGTGCGGGTGCTGCCGTTGCCGGCCTCGCTATGGAACCAGCCGACGGTGGTGTCGTTGTCGTGGGTGCCGGTATAAACGCAGCAATGGGCGGGGTAGCTTTCGGGGCGGAACTCGGCGGAGCGTTCATCGTTGCCGAACGCAAACTGGAGGATGCGCATGCCGGGGAAATCGTTGTTGTCGCGCAACGCCTCGACGGGCGGCGTGATGACGCCAAGGTCTTCGGCGATGATGGGCAGGTCGCCCATCTTGGCGCGCAGAATATCGAATAAATCCTGATCGGGGCCCTTGACCCAGCGGCCATTGATGGCGGTGGTTTCGCCGCCGGGGATTTCCCAATAGGCCTCGAAGCCACGGAAGTGGTCAATGCGCACGATATCCACCAATTCGCAGATGCGTTGCAGGCGCGCCAGCCACCAGGCATAGCCCTGTTCCTTGTGCACGGCCCAGTTGTAGAGCGGGTTGCCCCACAGTTGGCCAGTGGCGCTGAAGTAGTCCGGGGGCACGCCGGCCACCACGCTGGGCTGGCCGTCGGGGCGCAGGTAAAAGAGGTGCGGGTTAGCCCACACGTCCGCGCTGTCGTGCGCGACAAAAATGGGAATGTCGCCGATGAACTGGATGCCGAGCTTGGCGCAGTAGGTGCGCAGGCGCTGCCAATGGTCGGCGAACAGGAATTGGATGATCTGCACGTTGCGGATTTCGGCCGCGTATTGCGTGCGGGCGGCTTGGAGCGCGGCGGGTTCGCGGCGGGCCAAGGCGGGTTCCCATTGGGGCCAGGGCACACCGTTGTGCGCATCCTTGAGCGCCGTGAACAAAGCGTACTCATCCAGCCAACCGGCGTGGCGGGCGCAAAACGCGGCGAACTGTTCTTGCAACGCCGGAGAAGCGCGATCGGCAAACGTGGCGCAGACTTGTTGCAGCACCGCCATCCGCGCGGGAATCACCGCGCCAAAATCCACTTTCTCCGCGGGAAACACCGGGAAGGTTTTCAACTGGGCCTTGGTGAGCAGTTTGTCCTTCACCAGCAGATCAAAGCTGATCCACAGCGGGTTGCCAGCAAAGGTGGAGGGCGACTGATATGGGCTGTCGCCGTAGCTGGTGGGACCCAGCGGCAGGATTTGCCACAAACGCTGCCCCGTAGCATGCAGAAAGTCTGCAAACCGGTAGGCTTCGGGGCCGATTTCGCCGATGCCGTAGGCACCGGGAAGCGATGTCGGATGCAGCAAAACGCCGGAGGCGCGGTTGAATTTCATGGGGCCAAGCTCCTTGTAAATGGGTTTGATAGCGAGGCACTATGGCACAGGGCGGCGCGCTTGTCGAAGCGTTTTTTCGCAGGGTAAAACGAACCGCAATTGCGGGTTTATGCGGCGTTTCCGGGCGGCAATCCGCGCGGGCCGGTCAGGGCGCATCCAAGAGCGACCGGATTCCCCAGAACCATTCGCCGGAGCTGGGGAGCGCATTGGTCAGCATGCGCCCGGGCACCCCCCACCCCAGATTGCTCACGGACAAACCTTGGGTGAGGTTGGTGGAGTATTCCACTTGGTAATAGCGCGCGGTGCTTTGCGGGAAGGTCCAGCGCAAGCGGCCTTCGGCGGCACTCAACGTGCCGTTAAGACGCAGGACGCTATTGGAGTTGGCCGGATCGGTATCCGCCAGATATTCCTGCCACGTGGTCATGCCGTCGCCGTCGCTGTCGGCCTCGGCAGAATAGTCAGTGGACTGCGGGTCATGGCCACGACTGATCAGCCA
Source organism: Verrucomicrobia bacterium ADurb.Bin018 (assembly GCA_002071335.1). Classification (GTDB taxonomy): domain Bacteria; phylum Verrucomicrobiota; class Kiritimatiellia; order CAIQIC01; family Lenti-01; genus CAZNGD01. Next base: position 1,503 of record MWEZ01000193.1, on the reverse strand, counting down.
GTTTTCAAATGGTGTGCCAGAAGGTTCGCCGGTGCGGGTGGTGACACTCGCCACCGGGGAATAGCCCCCCAGCCCACCAGTGGAAATGGCCGCCACGCGGAAGTAGTACGTCACGCCCGCTTGCAGGCCGGTGACGACCTGGCTGGTGGTCATGACTGCGCGGTTGGAATAGCCAGCGACGAACGAGCTGCCGGGGGTATACGGGTAGATCTGAATGTCATCAACGTTGAAGCGAGCTTTATCATTGCCGCTGGTTTTGACCACACGGAGCCGTACATTGCCGGCCACGTTCAAGTTGGTGACGCTGAACAACGTCAGATTGGTGGCGGTGGCATCGAACGTGCCCACGCTGACCCATGAAGTACCGCCGTTGGTGCTGTAGTCCACCCGCCCGGCAGTATTGGGATCGTCGCCATATTTGCCATGCAGCAAGCTTACGGCGCTTAAGCCCGTGGCCAGGTCTTCGTTCATGGCCATGATGCCGGTGCCATAATATTCCGGGTCGTTGTAACGCACGCGGGCGGCTTTGGTGCCATTGCGCCGGTCACCAGCCAAGGTGCCAATTAGTGCTTCGGTCAACTTCCATGATTTTCCGTTGAGCGTGACATCGGCCTCGGCAAAGCTGGTCTTCGTGCCGTCCTCAAAGTCCACCGTGTACACCGTGCCGCCCGCGCTGCCGAAAGTCGCGCTGGTGCTGACATCCAGCCGGTAACTGACTGCGTTGGGAATACCCGCCCACGTCACGGTGAAGTTGTTGTTGTTGGTGAGGCTGACCCGCGGCTGCGGAGGCACCGGCAGGCTGTCCGCAATGACCACGGCACCGTCAAATGTGATCTCATGATCGAACCAGTTGCTGTTGCCGACAATGGTCACCGTGGCATCGTAGGAACCCACGTTGACCGGCGGATTCTCTGGCGAATAGGCCACGGACCACATCAGCTCCGACGGCGTCACGGTGAAGCCGTTGGTGTGGGCGGTGCCGTCGTAGTTGGTTTGCACCACCGCATTCAGGGCACAGGAGGGCGTGGCCTTGGTAATGACGAGAGAATTGCTGAAAACGAAAACACCGCCCGTGATCTGGTTGGTGCTGGGGATGGTGACGGTGGCGGTATAGCTGCCGGCATTGCGCGGCGCAGGCGGGGTATAGGCGACGGAATACGGAATGCCTTCCGGATATACAATGAAGTCGTTGGTGCGGAGCTGGCCGTTGTATTCCACTTCCGTCGCGCCGGAAACCGCGCATTGGGCATCCATTTCCTCTTCGGGCAACATGAAACTGCTGATGACAATGTCATCCAAGCTGGCTCGGTAGTCTTTGGTCCCTTCGCACAGAATCCGGAACTCCACCGGACCGAGAACATTGGCCGTGACGCGGTTGGTTGCCAAGTTGGCGACGCCAGTTGTGTTGTTGGAACTGAGGGTGATCCAGTCCGCGCCTTTGCGATATTGGGCAATCAATGACACTGGTTCGCTGGCATATTGTGCGTAAGCAAACGACAGTTC
>MWEZ01000192.1 GCA_002071335.1 Verrucomicrobia bacterium ADurb.Bin018 | reverse complement strand
AAGGAGAAAACGCAGTGGTATTTCCAGCGATATGTGGCGCAACTGCCCGCCGCCGGCGAGATGGTGCTGTTCGACCGCAGTTGGTACAACCGCGCTGGCGTGGAGCGCGTGATGGGATTTTGCACCGACGCGGAGTATGAAGAATTCCTGCGCTCGTGCCCGGACTTTGAGCGAATGTTGGTGCGTTCCGGGATCATCCTCATCAAATACTGGTTTTCCGTATCGGACGAAGAACAGGAACGGCGTTTTCAGGCGCGGATTGATAGCCCCACCAAGCGGTGGAAACTCAGCCCCATGGATTTGGAGTCCCGCGCGCGCTGGGTGGAATATTCCAAGGCCAAGGACAAGATGTTTGAAGTGTGCGACATTGCCCAAGCTCCGTGGAATGTGGTGCATGCCGACTGCAAAAAACGGGCCCGCTTGAATTGCATTCATCACTTGTTGAGCCAAATCCCCTACAAGGATTTGACGCCCAAGCCGATGAAGTTGCCGCCCCGGCAAAAACGCAAAGGGTACGTGCGCCCGCCGTTGTCCGACCAGCATTTCGTGCCGGAAGTGTATTGATTCCGGCACACTCCGTGGCGCGGCTGCGCGGCCTTGTGCAAAACGCGGCCTAAAATGGCAAAGATTCCTGTTGCATGGGGCAGGCAGGTAGGCTACTGTTCGGCGACTTTTGCTTCGGCAGAGGCCGACGACCCCATCGTCTAGAGGTCTAGGACACCAGGTTTTCATCCTGGTAACACGGGTTCGATTCCCGTTGGGGTCGCCATTTTTGAAGCGAGCTGGAAAGGCAAGGAGAGAGGGTATGTCCCGGAACGTGAGAAACAATGATACGACGCGCCCGCGCAAGAGCGGCGCGGCGAAGAATCGCCGTTTGTTGGAGCACCGCCGGCGGCTGGTGGCGTTGGGTGTGGATGAACAGAAGGTGCTGCAGATGCCGCACGACCGTATTCGCCTGTTGATTGCCAAGCCGAACTTGATCAAGCGCTACGTGCAGTAGCCCTTGGCGTGCTTGACGCCGTCCGCTTCCCAACGGAAGCCGGGCGGCTTTTTTGTTGCCCGTTGGTGGCGCTTACTCGCCGGGGAACGGCCGAGCTTGGACGCGGAAAAACCGTGTGGAGGCCGGCGGCAAAATATCGTCCGACCAGAACATATCCACAATGGGCCATTGGGAGGTGGGGGGCGCGGGTTGCCATGAGTCAGGTTGCAGCGTCGCACTATATTCCACTGTGAACACGTTGGTTTCGTTGATGTTGGTGCTCCAGATTCCAGACCAGTGCAAAACGTGGGATTCAAACTCGTGGATGCGCCCCTCGCGGCGCAGCAGGAAGGCGCGAGGCTCGCCGTTGAAAAGGCCGTTGCCGGCAATTTCGTTGGCATCATTGATGGCCGTGGCGTTGGTCAGCACCCAGCCGGTGTCGGGCGGGATCAATGAATTGAGGTTCAGCATGGTTTCATTACGCCAAAGAAAAGCTTGATTGGTGCCGGCGGGGGTGTCGGATGTGCCGACGATCCAGCCGTGATTATTCAGCGCATTGGCCGAGGAGTTGTTGGTGGGCCCACCCAAGGTGCCGAGGCTGCGCATCAGCAAATTGGTTGGGTCGGTGTTGCTGTAGGAAGGTAATTTCCAAATGCCATTGGAAGGGGTGATCAAAAAAGCGTGGCGGGGATAATATCCGTTGCTAATGGCGCTCCACCCGACCACGAGGCCGTGGTCATTAATGGCATTGGCTGCACTCACTTCGCCAACCGAATCCTTGCTGCCCAAAGTGCCCAGCAACTTCATTTCGCCGTTGTCGTGGAGCCCGTTGGTGTTGTCGTCATGCCAAACATAGGCCCACCAGCGCGGGTTCGGAGAGTAAACGAACGTGATGCCACAGACTTGGCCGAGGTTGTTGATGCCATACGCGTCGCAAGAATTGCCGGGCGCAAAGGCGGGGATTTGCGTGTATTGGTTCGTCTGCCAATAGAAGGATGAATTATATGATGAATTATTGGTGGGGGGCGCGGTGCCGGAGATGGCACCCTGATCATTGATGGCTCTGCCCATGCTGTTGATGCTGCCCCAGGTGCCGATATTGATCATGCTGTTGCTGACGTATAAAAAGGCGCGCTGGTTGGCCGCAGAAATGTGGGCATGGCCGGTAATTTTTCCGCCATTGTTGATGGCCATGGCCACGCTGGACGTGCCGCCGGGCAAAAAGCCAAGGCCCGTCATGCGCCCGTTTTGCCAAACAAAAGCCTGATGGCGACCATCGGCATCCAATGACCATCCGACCACTTGGCCGCGGTTGTTAAGGCCATTGGCTTCGGCGTGGTTGCCGCCCAACGTGCCCAAGTCAGTCACCGTGTATTCCGCGGCGGCATTGGCATGAACCGCCAACAGCAGGCCGACAACGAAAAACCACCACATGGCGCGCGAGGTGTTCATCGGGGAACAGTGTGTCACTCCCGGGCGGCGGGGTCAATTCAAGGCAGAGTTTTTTGCAGACCGAAGAAGCGGTGATCCGGGGGCAGGGGCGGAGAAGTCATGACTGGCGGGGCGGCAAGGATATTGGTCAGGGCGTGGAAGCCCATCGTGAGATTGGTGGAACCCAGCACCGTGTAGGTAGCGTTGGCGTTGGTGAAGGCGTGCCATGAAATGCGCCACGCATTGGTCGGCTCATCGGGCGCGAGCAGATTCACTTGCAACGGCGCGGATTCGGGGTCGAGCGGGTCGCTATCCAGTTCATACTCTTGCCACGTCAGCAGGCCGTCGCCATCGTGATCCAAACTGGCTTCGGCCATCCAGTGCCGCGTGGTCAGGTCATAGCCGGCCAGCCATTCCGGCGGCACGGCATTGTCGGGCAGCAGGGGCATGAAGATCGCATGCAGGGCCAAGTTACCGGGCAGGCTGGACCACGACAGGGTTTGCGTGGTGAACACATTGGGAATAGGCACCGGCACGCCATTGGTCAGGATATCGGCGATGAAGTGATTTGGCTCCGCGGTGAGTTCCACTTCCAGCGGCTCGGCGGGAGCGAGGAGGAAGGTGCCAGTGGGTACGGCCTGCCCGGGGCCGGAGGTGGTAATGTCCACGCGGCGCGTCAGATTTTGCAGTTGAACCAACAGAACCCGCGGGGAGGGTTGTTCGGGATCGTTGTGATGCAGATAAAGGGCCACGGCGGCGGAGCCCATGGGTGGCAGCGGGGTGGTATCCAACTGCAACTGCACTAGAGCGGAATATCCGTTGGTCAGCGTCAAGTTGGTGGTGGACAATCCGAACCAATTGGTGGCTGCGCTATTGGGCGAAACGGTCACGTCATCCAGGCGCCAGCCTTCTTCGTTGACGTAGCGGTCCGCCCCGAAGCGGAAGCGGATCTGCACCATCTGGCCAGCATAATCGGCCAGCGATGCCGTCACCGGCTCCCAACCGAGGGTGCTCGCAAAACAAGGTGTTTCGGCGGCAAATGGCGACATCGGATTTTCCGTGATCCGGCCGGGATAACCACCATCCGGTTCCAGTGGCAGCCAGCTTGCCCCCGAATTGGTGGAAATCTCCATGACGCCGGAATCCCAGTAATGCTTGCCGTCGAGGATGTCATCCACGTCGTTTTCAAAACGGGCATGATGCCAGAAAGAGAGCCGCGATTCAGCCGCCAGTTGAATGGGCGGCGAAACCAGAGCCGCGTGGGTCAGTTCGCGGTAGGTGCGCGTTGCTTCGCGCCCGCAATACCAGGCGCGGGTGGGGGAGTGCGCGTCTTGGGCGCTGATATGCCAATCTTGGTTGCCATCCGGCCGCGTCCAGTCGTTGGTGCCGGATTCCATGTCATCGGCAAACCCCGCAAAAACGGGCACAATGTCCAATACTAGTGGCAAATCACCGGAATTTTCTATTTGCAGGGTGAGATTGGTGGCGGTATTCGCGGGTAGGCCCGCCACAATGCTGGTCGGCACGAAGTCGAATTGCGCATAAGCTACTTGCACCGTCCATGCGGCGGACTGTGTGGAAAAGCCGGCGACATCGGTGGCGGAGAAGGAATAGACTA
>MWEZ01000191.1 GCA_002071335.1 Verrucomicrobia bacterium ADurb.Bin018 | reverse complement strand
TGCGGCATGACGCGCACGCCAGCGCCGCCCGGCGCAAAACGGCTTGAAGCCTGCACCGCGTTGGGCCATGCTTCCGTCCGGTTGTCACGGAAAGGATTCAACACATGAAGGGCATCGTTTTGGCTGGTGGGTCGGGCACGCGCCTCTATCCCATTACGCGGGTCGTGAGCAAACAGCTCTTGCCCGTACACGATAAACCCATGGTGTATTATCCGCTCTCCGTGCTGATGTTGACCGGCATCCGCGACATCCTGATCATCAGCACTCCCGAAGATTTGCCGCGTTTCCGCGCGCTCTTGGGCGACGGCTCCGCGCTGGGCCTCCGGCTCTCCTACGCCGAGCAACCCAAGCCGGAAGGCCTCGCGCAGGCATTTTTGATCGGCCGTGAATTCATCGCCGGCGAGCCCGTGGCGCTGATTCTTGGCGACAACATTTTTTACGGCATGGGCCTGTCGGGCATTTTGCACCGCGCCGGCGCGTTGCAATCCGGCGGCCTGATTTTCGGCTATCTCGTCAACGATCCCGAACGCTACGGCGTGGTTGAGTTTGATGCCGCCGGCAAGGTGCTGGGCATCGAGGAAAAACCCGCCAAGCCCAAATCCCACTACGCGGTGCCGGGCCTCTATTTTTATGACGGCACGGTGTGCGACATGGCCGCCGCATTGAAACCGTCCCCCCGCGGCGAGTTGGAAATCACCGACCTGAACCGGAAGTATCTCGAAAAAGGCCAACTGCGCGTGGAATTGCTCGGCCGCGGTTTTGCCTGGCTGGATACCGGCACGCATGAGTCGTTGCTGCAAGCCTCCAACTTTGTGCAAACCATCGAGGAGCGGCAGGGCTTGAAGATTGCCTGCTTGGAAGAAATTGCCTTCCGCGCCGGCTGGATTTCCCGGGAGCAGTTGCGCGCGCAGGGCGAAGTCATGGCCAAGAATTCGTATGGCCGCTACCTGCTCGAATTGGCCGATGGCCGCCACGGGTGAAGCCATGGCCTTGCAATGCACCCCCACCGCCCTGCCGGGCGTCCTGATTTTTACTCCGCAGTTGCACGGTGACGCGCGCGGATTCTTTCTGCAAACATACCACGCCCGCGAGTATGCCGCCGCCGGCCTCGCCCGCACTTTCGTGCAGGACAACCTGTCGCGTTCCTGCCGCGATACCGTCCGCGGGCTGCACTACCAACTCCGGCATCCGCAGGCCAAACTCGTCAGCGTCCTGAGCGGTGCGGTTCTGGATGTTGCTGTGGATATCCGCCGCGGCTCGCCCACCTTCGGCCGGCACGTCACGGTGGAACTCTCCGCGGAGAACCGCCGACAACTGTTCATCCCCGAAGGCTTCGCCCACGGCTTCCGCGTGCTGACCGATACCGCTGACTTCTATTACAAGTGCACGGATTTTTATACCCCCGGCGACGAATACGGCATTTTCTGGAACGACCCCGCCCTCGGCATTCCATGGGGCACAATCGCCGCGCCCGTGGTCTCCGCCAAAGATGCCGCCTTGCCCCACCTTCGCGACCTCCCCACCGCCCACCTGCCCGCGTTCCCGGCCGACGCTTCATAACGCCACCCTCCCTCCGGCAAGTTGTCCCGCCAAAAAACGGGGGCGGTGTGCATCCCTGCGCCACCGCCCGCCGTGCTGTCGCCGTTGCGTTAGAACTGGTATTCGGCAGAAAGAATGAAGTTCCGGCCGGCTTCGTTGCTGCCTGAGCCGTGCTGGCGGTAATCCTTATCGGTCACGTTGTCCACTCCGCCCACCAGCGAGAGCCGCTGGTTGACCTTCCAGCCCGCGCGCAGATCAGCCACGGCATAGCCCGGCGTCCCACCCGGCGGAATGCGCTGCGTATCCCGCTTGTCGTTGGCCGTCAGCCGGTCTTCTTTGGCAACCGCGCGGACCACGCCCTCCACCCAAAACCGCTTGGATGGCTCCTGCCAGCGCAGCGTGGCAAAACCGCTCATCGGCAGCGTGCGGATATATTCGTGGACGGGCTCGCCGGAGGTGGATGTGTAGTCGGTGTATCCTTCCATCCACGTGAACCCGAAGCGGGATTGCCATTGGTCGGTATATTTCAGCTTGAGCTCCGTTTCCACGCCGTGGACGTAGCCTTCGCCGCTGTTGGCGCGGCTGAAATAGTTGTCGCCAATGTGGTGCGAAATGATTTGATCGCGCAAATCGGTATAGAAATACGCGATATGCCACGCCACATACCGGCTCTCCACCCGCGAACCAATTTCGCCACCGAGGAACTTCTCGGGGTCCAGATCCGGCGAAGGAATGGCGATGTCCGTGCTGCGATTGACGTTGAAGCTGGTCAGATCGTAGAGCCCGGGCGCGCGGTAGGCCTGCGACAACGAAGCATACACCAGCCAGTGTTCATCAATCACTTGGCACGCCAGCCGCAGATGCCCGGAAAGGTCGGTCCAGTCGTCTTCAAACGATGCTGGCGTGTGCGGCGTGGTTTCAAAGTTTTCGTAACGCCCGATGTCGGCCTTGGCGTATGTTGCCCGCGCGCCGGCGGTCAATTCCAACCGCTCCGTCAGGGCCAGGCGGTCTTGCAAATAAATGGCCGCCATGTGGTAATACGAGTCGTCAGCCACCGGCCCCTGAATGCCGCGCGAAACAAATTCACCATCCTCATCGTATGAGCGGCGGAAGCTGTCAATTTTGTCGCGAATGTATTCCGCGCCGTAGGCCCAAGTGCCGAAGCTGGTGTCCTTGAGCAAGTCCGCTTTGACGCCCCACGTACGCACATCAAAGCCGTCCACTTCGCTCGTGCCGCTCTGCTTTTGGACTTCCTTGGTTTCCTCTTGCCGCTGGCCGTAGAACGTCAGCTCCAAGGTGTCATAAAACGGCGTGGCCTCCCGGTCAATGTAACGGACATACCCCAGATCATGATCCTGATCAAAGCGGTGAATCGGCTCGGTGCCGATGGTGGTGCCATGCCACGAAATCCCCCACGGCGTGCGGTGCGTGCGCCAAATATCGTCTTGATCCACCGAGAAGAATGCCAAAATCATTTCCCGGTCGCCGGGCAACGCCAAGCGCAACTTGGCGTCAAAATTAAGCTCGTCATAGCCCGTTTTCTTTTGCCGGCCCACATGCCGCCCGCCTTCCAGATCACCAAACGATTTCGCGGTCACGCCGACTTGCGCGGCGTAGTGTTCCGTGGCATACGCCGTTTCCGCCCGGCCAATTACTGAACGCTCGGCGGATGCCGCCCGCCCAGCAAGGCGGCCACCCCATGCCTTTACGCCGGGCGCCGCAAACTCCGGCAGCGTGGAAAATACCTGCAACGTGCCGCCGACCGCATCCGAGCCATACAACACCGCGCCGGGACCCTTGAGCAGTTCCAAATGGCTCAGCGAAAAGCTGTCCACCGTGTTCCAATACTGGTTCGGGCCGCTGCGGAAAACTGGCGAGTTCAGGCGAATCCCGTCCACCAGCAAAAGGGTATGGAACCCCGTGAAACCGCGAATGTAGGGCGAGCCCTGCCCGTAGGATGTTTTTTGCACCAGCACGCCGGGCACAATCGAAAGCGCTTCCGGCAGTGTGCGGTCTTGGCGCTCGAAAAGATCCTCGCCGGTGATTTGCTCCACCGAACTCGCGGTCTCATTGATCGGTTCAGGAATCCGCGACGCCGTCACCACGATCGGCGCCATCTCCACAACTTTTTCTTCCGCATTCGCGCCCAGCCCAACCGCCAGAACGACAAACCCAATGCCATACTTCAGCGCTCTCATCAGACCCAACCTCCTTGGATTTATGATTTTAGAGATATAATCGCCGTCCCCGCGCAAAAAGTTCACCACCCCCCATAATTTTTTTCAAGTTTTCCACACCATGGAAAAAAGTTTATCCCGCATCGGCGGGATTTTCCACGCTATGGAAAAATCCACAGCAAAAGTTCCACACCGTGGAAATATATTTATCCCGCATCAGCGGGATTTTCCACGCTGTGGAAAAATCCACGGCAAAAGTTCCACACTGTGGAAAAATCGGCGACAAAAGTTCCACACTGTGGAAAAATCCGCGCCCCGGCACCCGATTTTTTCCACACAATGGAACAACTTTGAGTCCACTTTTCCACACAATGGAACAACTTTGGGCCATTTTTTCCACACTCTTATGAGAAGGCATGTCAAGAGGTCCGTTTTGACGGACACCGCGTTGGCGAGTTCTTTGGGT
>MWEZ01000190.1 GCA_002071335.1 Verrucomicrobia bacterium ADurb.Bin018 | reverse complement strand
TGGTGGGCTGGTTGGCTGGCAAGGATGGCCGGGATGGTTGCCGGATTGGTTTGTCAATCGAGTGTCAACGGGCAACCCGCTAGGATGCGATTTGCGGGGGGCTTCTCCCCGGACGGGCAGGGACAAAGGCTAGAGGCCGAACGCCAGCCACACGCCAAGCAGGGGGCAGGGACGGGCAGGAAAACAGGCCGAAACCGCAAAGCGGCCTAAACCCCTATTTGAACCAATACTGGCTTGCAGAAAATCCGTTGACAAAATATTGACAGACTTTCGGGCGATAATGGGCAGTTATGGTCAGTTTTGGCGTTTTGGTCATGTACACAAAAAAACCCCTGCAAAATGGCCTTATCGCCTTTATTTGCAGGGGTTTTAGAATGGTGAGACGGGCGGGGCTCGAACCCGCGACCACAAGCTTAAAAGGCTCGTGCTCTACCAACTGAGCTACCGTCCCATGTTGCGAAACACGGGGCGACTTCTACGACATTCCCCCACCCCGCACAAGCAAAAACCTTTTTTCCTCACGCAGCTCCGCGGAAAAATATGCGCGCAAAACATCAACTGCGCCAACGCGGAGGTTGCGGCGGAGCGCGTTTCGGTGTATCACACGGCACGCATGACCCGGCTCTATCCCAACGACACGATTGCCGCCATCGCCACTGCACCCGGCGCGGGCGCCATTGCCATTGTCCGGGTGTCTGGGCCAGATGCTTTCGCCATTGCGGACCGTCTTTTCCGCTGCCCCGCGCCGCCGCCCTCGCAACGCGCCGCGGGGACATTTGTCCATGGCCAGGTCGTGCTGCCGGACACCGGCGAGGTGGCGGACGATGCTCTCCTGCTGGTTTTCCGTGCGCCGTACTCCTACACCGGCGAAGATGCCGTGGAGCTGCAAGGGCATGGCGGCACCCTCCCCGCCCGACGCATACTGCAGGCCGTGCTGGCTTGCGGGGCACGACAAGCGGAGCCCGGCGAATTCACCAAGCGCGCATTTTTGAACGATAAGTTGGATTTGACTCAAGCCGAAGCCGTGTTGGACCTCATTGCCGCCCGCTCGGACCGCGCCGCGCGGCTGGCCACCGCCCAATTGGACAACGCCCTCGGCCGGACATTGAGGAAAATCAGCGATTCTGTGCTCGCCGCCGCCGCCGATGTGGAGGCCATGCTGGATTTTCCCGATGATGAACTCCCCCAATCGGTTCCGACTGAAATCTGCTGTCAGTTGGATGCTATTATGGCTCAAATATCGGCACTTTTGGCCACTTGGCACGAGGGGCACTTGGTTCGCGAAGGCGCGCGGGTTGTGATTGCCGGTGCACCGAATGTCGGCAAATCCACGCTCTTGAACCTGTTGACCGGGCGGGAACGGGCCATCGTGACCCCCCACCCCGGAACCACGCGCGACACCATCGAAGAAACCCTCGTTTTACAAGGAATTCCCATCCATTTGACTGATACAGCCGGATTGCGCAACGCTCCGGAGCAAATCGAGCAAGAAGGCATCAGGCGCACGCATGCTGCACTGGAGCAGGCGGATTTGTGCATTTATCTGGTGGATGCCTCTCAACCCCTCCAAAAAGGCGACGCAGACTTCCTTGCCAGCCGTTCACCACACAAAACGATGATTTTAGGGAACAAAATTGACTTGGGACAGCAAATTCATGTCCAAAACGTACAAAATCACGAATATTTGGCCGTTTCGCTCAAAAATGAGCCCAAAATTGATGAAATTCAGGCTAAAATGGTCAAAAAAATAGTCCCGGACCCGGTTTTGGGCGACTCGACACATGTTGCCATCTCCACCCGGCACCAAAAGCTGTTACACAATGCACAAGAATATGTTACAAATGCAAAAGAAGCCCTAAAAACGGGTTCGGAAGCCGATTATTTGCCCGCGGCCAACCTGTTGCGGGACGCGTTGGAAGAAATTGGGCAAATTTTGGGCGAAAATTGCCCGCCGGACGTGCTGGAGGCCATATTTTCAAGGTTTTGTGTCGGGAAATGACTAAATAATATGTTATTATAATCACAATAACAAATTATTCCCCTCCCCCACCCCCGCGTGACTATTTTGGTTAGATTTTGACGATGACGTACGACGTTGTAGTGATTGGCGCAGGCCATGCCGGCTGTGAAGCTGCTTTAGCCGCCGCTCGCTTGGGAGCCACGGTGGCTTTGGTCACCATGGATCCAGCCGCGACCGCCCGGATGTCGTGCAATCCGTCCATCGGCGGTATAGCCAAATCGCACATGGTGTTTGAGCTGGATGCCTTGGGCGGCGAAATTGCGCTCAACACGGATTGCACGGGAATCCAGTTTCGGGTGCTGAACCGCCGCAAAGGCCCAGCGGTGCGCGCCAACCGGGTGCAGTGCGACAAACCAGCCTATTCCGTCCGGATGCAGCAGGTTTTGCAGGCTCAGGAGCGGCTGATGCTGATCCAGGACCAAATTACCTCGCTTGCGGTCAAAAATGACCGAATTACGGGTGTTTTTGGTCAAAAATCGGGGTTTTTGGCGGCAAAAACGGTAATTTTGACCGCCGGGACCTTCCTGCGCGGCAAAATATTTGTCGGCAAAAAAGTGGTCAGTGGCGGTCGTTTGAACGAGCCTGCGGAAGACCAGTTGAGCCTGCAACTGCAAGATTTGGGTTTGCGGCTGGAACGGCTCAAAACTGGCACGCCCCCCCGGCTGCATATCCAGAGCTTGGACTATAGCAAGATGCAGGAACAGCCTGGCGAGGATCCAGTACCGTTCTTTAGCTGGCTTTGCCGGGAACAGGCCGGAATGTTCCACGTGGAACAATCTGCGGCCAACCCGGCTGTTCCAACCGTTGTTCCACGTGGAACATTGCCGTTGCCATCATTTACCCCGTGGATCCCCGGGAGCAACCAAATTCCATGTTGGCTCACACATACCAATCCGCAGACGATTGAGATCATCCGGGAGCATTTGGCCGATTCCGCGCTCTATGGCGGCCTGATTGAAGGCACCGGCGTGCGGTATTGTCCGTCCATCGAGGACAAAGTCGTCAAGTTTGCGGCGCACAACGATCATCACGTTTTTGTGGAACCCGAAGGCCGGGCCGTGCCCGAGATGTATCCCAACGGGACATCCAACAGCCTGCCGCTGGAGGTCCAAAAACGAATGATCCATTCTATCCCCGGCTTGGAACAAGCGGAGTTCCTGGCACCGGGCTACGCGATTGAATATGATTTTTTTGATCCACGTCAGCTCTTCCATACCTTGGAAAGCAAGAGGGTGGGGGGACTCTATTTGGCTGGCCAAGTCAACGGCACCACGGGGTACGAAGAGGCTGCCGCCCAAGGATTTATGGCAGGAGTGAATGCCGTGATGTATCTCACTGGGCGGGAAGGGATAACGCTGAAACGTCACGAGGCCTATATTGGAGTAATGATTGACGATTTGGTGACCAAAGGCACGAATGAGCCTTACCGGATGTTTACCTCACGAGCGGAGCATCGGTTGCTGCTGCGGCAGGATAATGCAGTATTTCGTCTGGCCCCTGTGGCGGACAAGCTGGGTATCGTGCCGACGGCCCGTCGGCAGATCATTCATGAACAGGCACAGGCCATTGCCGCGGAAGTCGCCCGGCTGAATGAAACGCACGAGGGCGGCATTACACTGGCCCAACAATTGAAGCGACCGGGAGCGTCGTATGCCGCGTTGCCGGGTCGCCGGCACGATTTGGCACCAGCCGTCATTGAGCAGGTGGAATTTGAGCTGAAGTATCAGGGCTACATCGAGCGCGAATGGCGGCAAATCGAAAAAGCGGAGCAAATGGCCAAGCAAAAAATCCCGGCGGACTGCGACTTTCACGCCATCTCGGCGTTGCGCTATGAATCGCGCGAAAAACTGTCGGCCATCCGCCCCGTGGATTTGGGGCAGGCGGGGCGTATCTCTGGCATCACCCCGGCAGATATCGCCATTCTATCCGTCTGGCTCAAAAAGCAAAACGGCTCCTGAGTTCCAGGCACTTCCGGCGGGAAGGTTTCGTCCCTCAACCATTCCCACCCTACAAAAGCCAAACGGAACAGAACGGGGAGGGGGGGGGCGATTGGGACGTAGTGATAGATTGTAATAAATTGCAGTACAATATATTACATTAACGAACCAGCAAGTCGAGGGCGGCGCGGGTGACGGGGCCGCCAGCTTCCAGCCAGTTGGGAGGGAAGGCGGCGGGGTGCGCCAGATT
>MWEZ01000189.1 GCA_002071335.1 Verrucomicrobia bacterium ADurb.Bin018 | reverse complement strand
GCCTTCTTGCAGCGAAACCACCGTGGCTTCTGGTTGCAGCGCGCCGCAGGGTTCATGGCACGGGCCGGGCGGCAAAGTGGTGGCCAGCGTCCGAACCAGCGCCACGGATTGTTGAATTTCCTGCCAGCGTACTTGGGCGCGAGCGAGGACATCGCCATCTTCGCCCAGTGCAGGGGTGATCGTCATGCCTTGGTAGGCGCCTGTGGGGAAATCGCGCCGCACGTCGCGCGCGCAACCGCTGGCGCGAGCAGCCGGCCCCACCAAGCCCAGTTCTTCGGCCAGCGGCTTGGCCACGGCGCCGGTGTTCTCGAAGCGCGCCATGACGGAGGCGGAATCCCAGAGCAGGTTGACCGCGCCGGCGGTGTCGCGGAACGTGGTCGCCAGCCGCGTCAGCAAGGTGTCCAAGCGCGCCTGATCCACGTCAAACATCACGCCGCCGGGACGCACCAGGCCGCGCCCGAAGCGGCTGCCGCACAGCAGCGCCGTCATGTTCAGATAATCGCCGCGCAAGCGCCCGCAGTAGGACGCCGTGGGCAGAAAACCGACATCGCCGGCCAGCGCGCCGAGGTCGCCGGTGTGGTTGGCCAAGCGTTCCAGTTCCAGCGCGATGGCGCGCAATGCACGGGCCCGCGCGGGCACCACGCAGCCGGCCAGCGCCTCCACCGCCTGGCAGTACGCCACGGCATGGCCGATGGTGGTATCGCCCGCGAGCGTTTCCATGTGGTGGATGGTCAGCGGATGCGGCCCGTCCAGCAGCGCGCGCTCGATGCCGCGGTGCTGATAGCCCAACGAAATTTCCAGATGCAGCACTTCCTCGCCGTCGCACTGGAAGCGGAAGTGGCCCGGCTCGATGATTCCCGCATGCACGGGGCCAACGGCTACTTCATGAATGCCCTCGCCCGCCACACGGAAAAACTCCATGACTGATGGCGCCAGCGGCGCATCGCCGCGCCCCCAGGCATCGCGTCCGGGGCGATAGGCGCGGTGAAAACGCAGCGGCTTCAACCACGGGTGCCCCTCGGGAATCACGGCCCATTGCTCCGCGATTTCGCGCTCGAAGCCGGCCGCTTGTGGGCAATCCGGCGTCAGCGCGGGATAGGATTCGCCCGCGAGAGCCGCCAGCAGGCGCAAACCGCCGCTGCGGTCATCCGCCAGCGCGGCCACCAGGCGCACATTGCCGGCAGTGGCCGGCGTGCCGGCCAGCACGCTCAACCGCTGGCCGGCGGCAATGTTTTCCAGGATTTCCTGCCGGAAAACTTTCATCGGCAACAGGGGAATCCGGTCGTTGGCGATGGGTGCCAGATGGCGCGTGAGCAAGCTCATGGCACCCCTCCCCCCGCCCAGAGGCTGGCCTGCGCCAGCAAGCGGTGCAAGCCGTTGGGCAGCCAGAGGCCCAACGCCAGCGACAACGCCAACAGCATCAGCGATGGCCCATAGGCGCGCCGCGCCTCGCGCGCGGGGGCAAGCCCGGCCGGCGCGTCGCCATACACCATGTTCAGGAAAGCGCGCGACATTCCAACAAACGCCACGCCCAGTGCCACCAGCGCGGCCAGCGCCCACCCACCCTGCCCCTGCGCGAAGGCAGCGCGCAGCATGGTGAACTCGCCCGCGAACGTGCCGAAGGGCGGCATGCCGCTAATGGCCATCAATCCGGCCAGCCACAGCGCACCGCTCACTGGCAGCAACCGCCCCACGCCCGACACCTTGGCGATGCTCTTGGTTTGGTAGAGCGCAACCAGGTTGCCCGCCACAAGGAAGAGCGCAGCTTTCACCAGCGAGTGGTTCAACGCGTGGAGCAGCGCGCCATACATGGCCACGCCGCCCACGCCGGTGCCGAATGCCAGCAGCCCCATGTGCTCCACACTGGAATAAGCCAGCATCCGCTTGAAGTCGCTTTGGTTCACGATCAGCGCGGCGGCGAGGCCCATCGAGAGCAGGCCGAAGCCGGTCAACAGCGCGCCGCTAAATTCGGCGAGCCCCGCCGCGGCGCAGATGGCGTGCGCGCGCCAAATGCCGAGGAACGCGCAATTGAGCAGCGCACCGGACAGCAGCGCGGATACCGGCGAGGGCGCCTCGCTGTGCGCGTCCGGCAGCCATGTGTGCATCGGCACCAGGCCCATTTTGGTGCCGTAGCCCACCAGCAGGAACACAAACGCCGCCTTCAGCCATGCCGGTTGCAGACCCACGCTGCGCGCCAGCAGTTCCGGCACCAGCAACGTGCCGCCGGTGCCATCGGCCGCCGCCGCGGCAATCACCACGAGGAAGTTGCCCAGCAACGCCAGCGCAATGCCAACTGAACACACCAGCAGATATTTCCACGTGGCCTCCAGCGAACTGGGCTGCCGGTGGAAATAAATCAGCGGCGCGGTAGCCAGCGTGGTGGCTTCCACCGCCACCCACAGCACGCCCAAGTGGCGGCTGACCGTCACCAGCGTCATCGTGGACAAAAATACCAGCAGGCACGCGATGAATACCGCCTCCGGCGCATTCACGAAAACGGTGCCGGTATCCACTTCCACCTGCCGCCCCTGGCTGCCGCGTGTTTGGCGCAGGCTGTGCACCGCATAGACCGCCACCGCCAAAAACAGAAAGCTTGTCAGCCCCAAAAACAGCAGCCCAGCCGGATCCAGCCCGAGCCAGGCGTCAGCGGCGCAGGCCGGCGGACGGATGAAGGCCAGCACGCTCAACGCGGCATGGAGGGCAGCCGTGGCCACCAGCAGCGCGTGGCGCTGCCCCGGCGCGCGCAGCAGCATGGCGGCCACCGCCGCCGCCAACGGCAAAAGCACCAGCAATCGGATCATGGCGCATCCTCCCGCAGCGCGGCCAACTGATCCGTGTTGATGTGGTCAAACTCGCGATTGATGTTGAACACGATGATGCCCATGACGAACACCGCCACAAAAATATCCAGCAGCACGCCCAGTTCGACCAGCAGCGGCATGGCCTCCACCAGCACGATGCCCAGCGTGAAAATGCCGTTTTCCAGCACGATGAACCCCAGCACCTGCGTGATGGCTTTGCGCCGCGCCACAATCATGAACAGCCCCGTCCAGACGGTGAACAGGCCCGCCGGCACGAGTAGATCAGCCACCGGCGGCCACGGCAGCGGCAGGCGCGCGCCAAGCCAGAACGACAACGCCAACGCCCCCACCCCGCACAGCAGCGATAGATTGAAGCCGATGAACGGCTCCATCTCGCGGTGGCCGTGGGTTTCGCGCAGCGCGCGCCGCAACATGGCCGGAAAAAGCAGCCCCTTGATCAGCGCGCTGCCTGCGCCGAGCAGTACCGCCGCCCACAGCATCCCGCCATGATGCGCCAGTATCGGCAGCACACCCAGCCCAATCCCCTGCAACGCGACAATCCGGATGGCGTTGTGCAGCCGGCTCGCGCCAAGCAACACGAGGTTGGTCAGCACGAGGGCAATCAAAAGGGTTTCAATGGCATTCACCGCATCACCAGAACGTCAACAAAAGGCCCAAGGTGGAAAGCACCCCCGCGCCAACCAGCAACTGCGGCACCCGCAGCAGCCGTACGCGCGCCATCACCGACTCCACCAATCCCGTCAGGATTGCCAACACCACCAACCACAGGAAGCCGACAGCCAAATCCAGCAACGGGCAGCCGGTGGCTGCCGCCGGGAACAGACCCACCAGCAGCGCGCCCACCACCCACAGCTTGAGCGCCGAGCCCCACAGGATAAACGCGTAGTCCACGTTGCCGTGATCCAGAACCATGACCTCGTGGATCATGGTCAACTCGAGGTGCGTCGCCGGATCGTCCACCGGAATGCGGCAGTTTTCGGCCAAAAATAAAATAAAAAAGCCGGAGCCGAGGAGCGCCATGGCGGGCATGAGCGCGGCTGGCCAGTCGGCATAGATGCCGGTCAGCGAGAGATCGCCGGAGGCGTGGGCCAGCGCGGCCATGCCGATCAACAGCGCCGGTTCGGTGAACAGGGCAAACTGGACCTCGCGGCTGGCACCCATGCCCTCGAAGCTCGAACCGGTATCCAGCGCGGCGGCCACGGTGGCAAAGCGCGCCAGTCCCAGCAGGTAGGCCAGCAGCACCAAATCGCCGGCGAACGACACCGCCGCTGGCACGCGGCCCAGCGGCAGGATCAACAGCGCCACCAGCAGACACACGAAATTGAGCCGCGGCCCGGCGCGGAACACCCACGTGGTGGTGCGGCTATAGACCGCGCCCTTGCGCAGCAATTTCCACAAGTCGTAATACAACTGGAGCAGCGGCGGGCCTTCGC
>MWEZ01000188.1 GCA_002071335.1 Verrucomicrobia bacterium ADurb.Bin018 | reverse complement strand
GCTTCCTCTCCAATCTATTCGACCGCTTCTGGGATGATCGCGCGGCTTAATAACCGACTTTTATGTCGTGCACCCGAAGGCGGGGGTGCAAAAAAGTTGCCAATCGGCGGGGGGCGTGTAGAGTAGGCTGGCAAAAACGCCCGTTTGGCGGGCAGCTTGAACCCGTAGAAACCGAAGGAGAGATCCCATGTTCCAGATTGCAGCGATCCGCGCCCGTGAAATTCTTGATTCGCGCGGGAATCCCACCCTTGAAGCCGATGTGCAGTTGACGTGCGGCGCGCTGGGCCGCGCAGCAGTGCCGTCCGGCGCCTCCACCGGCGCAAATGAAGCGCTGGAGCTGCGCGACGGCGATGCCAAGCGCTATCTGGGCAAGGGCGTCCAGAAGGCGGTTAAAAATGTGAATACGCTGATTGCGAAGGCGCTGATCGGGATGGATGCGCGCAACCAGAAGGCGGTGGATGACGCGCTGCTGAAGCTGGACGGCACCGAAACCAAGGCCAAGCTGGGCGCCAACGCCATGCTGGGCGTTTCCATGGCCGTGGCGCGCGCGGCGGCGGCGGCACTGGAAATCCCGCTCTACCGGCACCTCGGCGGGCTCAATGCCCACGTGCTGCCCGTGCCGATGATGAACGTCATCAATGGCGGCGCGCATTCCGATGCGCCGATTGACGTGCAGGAGTTCATGATTGTGCCGCGCGGCGCCAAGACATTCGCCGAGGGCCTGCGGATGGGCACCGAGGTGTTCCACGCGCTGAAGAAGATTCTCAAGAGCCGCAAGCTGTCCACCGCCGTGGGCGATGAAGGCGGTTTTGCGCCTGCGCTGGGCAGTAATACGGAAGCGCTGGAAGTGCTCGTGGCCGCCATCAGCGCGGCGGGCTACAAGCCGGGCAAGGACGTGTTCATTGCCCTCGATGTGGCTTCCAGCGAGTTCTTTGACGCCAAGACCCGCAAGTACACGCTGCACAAGAGCGACAAGTCCGTGAAGAGCGCCGCCGACATGGTGGCAATGTATGAGGGCTGGTGCAAAAAGTTCCCCATTGTGTCCATCGAAGACGGTTGCGCCGAAAGCGATTGGGATGGCTGGAAGCTGCTGACCGACAAGCTCGGCGCCAAGGGTGTGCAACTCGTTGGCGACGACCTGTTCGTCACCAACGTCAAGTTCCTGCAGAAGGGCATTGATCTGGGCGTGGCCAACTCCATCCTGATCAAGGTCAACCAGATTGGCACGGTGTCTGAGACGCTGGCGGCGATTGATCTGGCCAAGCGCCACGGCTACACGAACGTGATCAGCCACCGCTCGGGCGAGACGGAAGACAGCTTCATTGCCGACCTCGCGGTGGCGGTGAACGCGGGCCAGATCAAGACCGGCTCGCTCTCTCGCACCGACCGCATCTGCAAGTATAACCAGTTGCTGCGAATCGAAGAAGAATTGGGTCGCGCGGCCGTGTACGGTTGAGGCGCCTAGGAGAGGTCAGAGTTCTGAGGTCAGAGGTCAGTAGAAAACCAGCAGCCGAACAGCCCCGGCCTCAGCGAGGCCGGCTACAGGGTTCTTGGTTCGTGGTGCTTGGTTGAGCAGCCGGAACAGCCCGCCGGGGATTACAACCCCGGCCTACAAAAGGCGTGGCTGTTTCTGTAGCCGCGGGCGGTGAACGCGGGAATTTTTTCGGACACCGGCCTCACCGAGGCCGGCTACAGGAAGACCAGTAACCAACAGCCCAGATGGCAAAATTCCTGAACCCTGAACCCTAAAATCTGACCCCTCCCTTGTCCGCTGTGCGCAGCACGTGCATGCGGAGGATTTCTTGCGGATTTTGGCGGGGCTGTTGCGCCAAAATAACCGGTAGATTTTCCGATGATGGCGCGTTGCGGACGACCCGAGCTGGACTCGTGTCCGCGAGCGGTCGGTCGCGGCGCGCCAGCGCGGAAAAGATGCCGGTTGGTTTTGGCGCCGCCAAAATCCGCAAGAAATCCTCCACCCCAAACGCCGGAAGACGGTGGACGGTTGCAGGTTAAAGGTTGCAAGTTACAGGAGAACGGCCAGAACAGCCAAACAGCCCCGGCCTCAGCGAGGCCGGCTACAGGAAGGCCAACAGCCGAACAGCCCGCCGGGGATACAACTGCGGCCTACATTCACGCTTGAATTTGGAACGGGTTCAGAGAATCCGTTTGTTGATGCAAAAGGACGAAACCTCTTCGTATGCCTCGCCAATAGCAATAGCCAAACCGCACTCCATGGCCAAAGCGGCAAACGGCGCGTTCCAATTATCGGGCGGGGCCGGTAAGGCGGCTGGCGCGGGATGTGTCCCCCGATGTTTGAATACTACCCGAACGTCGTTTTGTGTCCGCCGGCCATTCAGACCGCTTTGCACGAGCAAAAGCATATCCACCAAATCTCTCACCCGCGTATTGACCCGGCCGGCACGAGGCAATGTGTAGGCATGTAGTTTTTCAGCAAATTGCTGCTCTTTGGAAATAACTGAGAAAGGCGCAGAACCAACTCCAGCAAAAGCGAGCCAATCAGCACCATGAACCGATTGCAAAGGCTCCAAAACAGGGTCGCCGGAAGCCACATCCAAATGAAACCTGGCAAAAATTCGCCCGGCCATGCGAACCTCGACCGGATAACGTGCGCCGCCGTAGGGCGCGCCCTCTAAATTGCGTGAAGGCTGGCCGATGGAATAAGCAAAAAAGTCCTGAAGATCGAGGGTGGCGCCCGCCTGCAACAAACGAAGAATGCGCGCTTGCACCCGTCCGGGGCCGGGCAGTGTATCGCGTGCAACCAGATCAATGTCGCGAGTGGTACGATTTTCGGCCAAGCACAATTCCATCGCATAGCCGCCTTTCAAAACCAGCGGGTTCCCCGGCAATTGAAACAGACGGCATAATAGCCGGTCGAAGGCCACCTGTTTGCGAAGGCGCTGGATGTCCATGCCTCTACGGTACGCCAAATCAATCAGCCGGGCTTCCAACGCTTGCCTGAATGCCGCTGGTGTTGCATATGAGTTTGGCATCACAACCATCCTTTATGCAGGAGTTTTTTCAGGGCCTTGGCTTGGGGGTGTGCGGCCATTTCGGTGCGGGTGATCAGGCCACGCTTGAGGCCTTGCGTCAGGGCCATCCATAGTTGGTTGGGCGCAACGGCCGGATCTTGCAGCAAGTCGGCGATAGTCCGGAGTGGACGGGTGACACGATACCCCTGGCGTTCCTCGATATCGTTCTTCGTCAGTACGCCGCGGTGCAGAACAAGGACTTTAGGCGGGGTGGCACTCCGCCGGAAATCCAATGGCACAGTCAGGTGAATTCGAGCCGGCATGAGGTCCGACAGATCAAACAACGTCAGTGCCGTCTGGTGTGAGAGAACCCCTTGAGGCACTCCCTGCTTGTTGCGCGACCAAAGTGTCCAGCGGACATATTGGGCATCATCCGTCGTGGGATAGCGCGACAGACGATAGATTCCCCGGCCTTCTCGTTGCCAGGCCCCTTGCTTACGGTGATATACATGGCTAGAGGTTGGATAGCCGCAAGCCACGGCCTGTCCTGCCGTAAAATATCCCTGTTGGCGTTCCGCCACGCGATAAAGTCGGTCCGCCTTGTTTTTCATCGCCAACCTCCATTTGCATATAAGCTATATTAATTATAGTGTTTGTGCAATCCCTGTTTAGATTGTATTTTTTGCAAGACCTCACTTGGGCGCGTTTGCGGCGCTGGCGGCACGGGCGTTGGGGTTCTTATTCTGGACGGCTTGGCGGAATTTATTGCTCTACTGTAGCCGCGGGCGTGAACGCGGGAGGAGAGGTCAGAGGGCTGAGGTCAGAGGGCAGGAGAAAACCAGCAGCCAACAGCCCCGGACGGTTGCAGGTTAAAGGTTGCAGGTTTCAGGGGAACAGCCGAACAGCCCCGGCCTCGGCGAGGCCGGCTACAGGGTTCTTGGTTCGTGGTGCTTGGTTTTTGGTGCTTGGTTGAGCAGCCGAACAGCCCGCCGGGGATTACAACCCCGGCCTTCTATGGGGGCCGTCAAGTCATGGCGATGGATTTATTGTCTTACTGTCCTTTCTTTTTTATTCCAAGCGGATCGGATCTGGATGCGATTTGAGATGGGTACGTCGGCGGAAGTAACACCGCCCTTGCTTACCACCTTCTATCCGTGCCCACCGAAGTGGAACACCTGTTGCTGCTTGCGCATGTTCATGCTCAGACTCAAATCTATATCGAGAAGAACCCATCTACAAAACGGTCGGCATGTGCGCGACCCAGGGCTGTGCCGGTTTCTCGAACATCCAAAGCTTCTCCGTTGTGTTT
>MWEZ01000187.1 GCA_002071335.1 Verrucomicrobia bacterium ADurb.Bin018 | reverse complement strand
GAGCGCATCAGGAAAAGGATGCCCCACGGGATCACCGTCAGGCACATCACCAGCAAAAAGCCGGAGGTTTGCGGGGCGTTGGCAATCAGGTGCCATTGGTCGCGCCAGGTGTACCACACCACGCTCCACAGCGAGCCAAAGCCGCGCAAGCTCACGCCGGGGGCTTGGAACATCCACCACGCGTTCAGCGGATACAGCAGCAGGCCGGGCAGCACGCAAAGCCCGGTGCGCACCAGCACGCGCATGGAAAACTCGGCGCGCTGCAACATGGCGCGCACCACCAGCAGCGCGGTGAGGGGCGCAAACATCCAGAACGTGGCGAATTCGCTGATGCCCACCCCGTAGAGCAGCCCCAGCGCATAGAGAAAACCCACCCGCCCCGTGCGCTGGTATTCCGAGAACAGGAACGTCGCGCTGAGCAGAAGCAGCAGGTGGAACGCGCCGGGCAGCGACCGGTTGGCCAGAATCCAAAACGGAATACTGCCCATCAGAAACAGTCCCGCCACAACGCCAGCCAGCAGGCTGGCCTGCGCCTCGCGGCGGACTTCCGCGGGATCGTGCTGGTCGTGCAGCGAATAGCGCAGCCGCATGGTCAGCAGCGACAGCAGCACCACGCACAGCGCGCCGAATACCGCGCTGCTCACCCCAACCCAAAACGCCACGGAGCCGCCGGGCAGATACGACAGCGCCCAAACCAGATAGCCCCACAAGGAATCCAGCAGCAACGGGCGGATATCCAATTGCAATTGCCAGACCAGGCTCTTGGCCGGCAGCCCCGGGAAGGCGCCCCGGCTCAGGGTAGCCAGATACAAAACAAGGGCAGCCCCCCCCAGCCCAATGGCGGCCAGCCAGCGGAACGGCAGCAGCCGCGGGGGTTCTTGGCGCTCGGACGTCGGCAGTTGCTTCGTATTGCTCATCCCTTGTCTTCTCCCAAAATGATGTGGGGCCAGTCTAGCAGCAGCGGGGAATAAATCATCCTAAAAAGCAGCCTCATGGCGCGGCGGAGCGCGCGCGAAAATTCGGCAGCCGGCCGCACAAAATGCGGGTGGTTTCACGGACGTTGCGACTGTGCTCGCCGCCGGCGCGACAGGCCCAGACCAGATCGTTGCCGGCAACCGCCAGCGCTGGGTCGCAACGCACGCCGGCGGGACCATCGCCGCCGGCCACCAGCGTGGCCACCGTATCCCATTCCGCGAGGTTGTCCGAAGTCCAAAGCCCAATGCGCCGCAATCCTTGCGGCTGATCCACCTCCCGCCCCAGCGGCAGGCCCGGCACGCCGCGCGCGCCCGCCACCCAATAGGCGCGGCTGGGCGCGTCGTAGAACACATCAAACTTGTCGTGCCCCCCCGGCAGCGGCAACCAGACCCACGGCTCACCGGTTGGCGCAGGTTGCGGTTCAATTGTCAAAGTGGGCAGTGCCACGCGGAACAAGGCCGCCCAATGTTGCCGCCCGCTGCTGGTGGCGCCGACCACATGGACGGCTTGCTCATCGTGCCACGGGTGGCGGCCATCGCTAATGGCCAGCAGCACCGGCTCGCGCCAAGTGACCGCACCGGGACCGGCGGGAACCCCGCAGCCCGCGCCCGGCGCGGCAGCAATCAGGTCGCTGAGGGGCGCGGAGGGCGGCCCCTGCGTCCACGCCTTGCGGTGCATCAGGCTGGCGCCGCGTGGCGCGCGGAAAATCGTGAGCGCCATTTTGTTTTCCACCGGAATCAGGCATGGCAGCAGCCAAGCTTCATTCGTGGCCAACAGGGCGGTGGGCGTGAGCCACAGGTCCAAGTCCCCGGTCAGTTCCATCGGCGCAGACCAACTGGCGCCGCCGTCCGGCGAGCGCATCAGGCACAAGCCGCCGGCGGCCTCGCCCAACAAATACACATCGCCCCCCTCGCGGAAGAGGCTGGCGCGGCGGAACGGATAGGTGGCGGCCAGTTGCCACGAAGTGCCGCCATCGGTGGAGGCCATCACGCGCCCCTGCATCCAGCGGCCACGCTTGGTGTCGTTGCCTTTTTTGCCGCTCAGGCCTTTGACATCCGGCCCGGTCTGGTCGAAAGCCACCAGCAGCTTGCCGTTGGCCAGCGCCAGCAGGCTCGGCGCGCCGACGGAAATTCGTTTGTCGGCGGGCGCAGCATAGACCACGGCCGGTTCCGCCTTGCGAGGCGCCGCGGCATCGGTTGCCGGCACTTCACTCATACATCCACTCATCCATTTCGCGACGCACGAGGTAGGCCGCGGCATACACCTTGGGGTCCACCAGCATTCCCTTTTGCGCCTGCACGGTCTCCAGCCACTCGGAAAGACCCGACAGCGGCACCGCGTGGGCGCGTGTTTTTTCATCCCCCTCGCCGCCGCCGGGCGTCACCCGCACCAAACCGCGCGCGCGGAAGAACGTCACCACTTCGTTGGAAATGCCCGGGCTGGGTGGGCCGGAAACCAGCGGTTCCATGGTGGCCGCGCGGAAGCCCGTTTCCTCCAATAATTCGCGGTGCGCGGCGGCCACGAGTTCCTCGCGCTCGAGGCCGGCGACGTCGCCCGCAAGCCCCGCGGGCAACTCCACCACCCACGCCTGCACCGGCTCGCGCCACTGCGACACCAGCACCAAGCACCCGTGGCGCGTGGTGCCCACCACCACCACAATCCCAGAAATACGCGAACGTTCCACAAACTCCCAGCCATTGCGCACCACAAAGTTCAGGTGCCGGCCGGCGGCCACAATACGCTTTTCAGAAGAAGGTTGTTCAGCCATACGGACGCATACTACTTACCCGCGCCGCCCAACAAAAGCAAGAAAGTCGCCAGTGGCGCTCGCTTATTCGGGCTGGCGCAAGACAACCGTTCGGAAGAAGCCCACCAGTTCCTGGTGCAGGCTCCGCCGGCGCACCTGATACGGCAGCAGGCGCGAGGCCGGCCACTGCAGCATGTGCATTTCAAAATCCAGCGCCGGCACATACGAGTTGTCCAGCATCCACGCGAACGTCAGCCCGAACAAAATCCCGCACGGCAGAAAGCCCATGCCTTGGGGCACCGGCCGGAAATAGCGCAGGGGCTCCCCTGCCCGCGGCTGCATTTCCGCCAGCCGCAGATAGGTTTTCAGTTGGCCGGGCGTGAGCAGGGTTTCGCGCAAGGCCGGCGGGCGCAATTCGATCTCGTAGGTTTGCATTCCCGCACCGGGCACGGGCGGCGCCCACCACTTGCGCGCGATGTAGCGCCCCAGCAGCGATTCCCCCAAGGCAACGGCGAAGTTAGCCGCCAATGCGTCCCGCGAACGCAGCGTTTGCTCATGCAGCATGATGAACCGGGTTGCCGGCTCGTAGTATCCCAGCACGTTATCCCACTCGCGGCTGCGCAACCAACGCGCATCCGGCACCACGCGCACACCGGCCACATAAGCCAAATGCGCTGGCTGCAAATCCTGGTTCACCCAGAAAAAATCCTCCACGGCCTGCCGCAGCGCGGCGGCGGCGATGGTTTTGCCGGCCAGCGCGGCGCGCAACGCATCCATCCGCGCGGCGGCGCTCAAGGCGGCCCGCCGCGCGGTCACGGGCGGCAGGGCGGCGCGGGACGCTTTGCGCGGCCGCTGCCGCAGCCCTTCATACACCGTGCGCACCGCGGCGGCAAAACGCGCGGGGTCGTGGTGAATCATGGCCTCGCGTGGCCAGCGGTCGCCGGCAAACAAACTGGCTTCCACTGGCATTACGCCGAGCGAAGCCACCCGCGCCCGGTCCAGGTGAATCGGGTGCTTGTCCTCCAGCGCATAGTTGCGAATGATGCTGCCGGGCACGGTGTCAAGATTGGTGGCCAACACCACATCAAACAAACCGGCAATGCCGCCGGGAATGTTGCGCCCGTAGGCTTCGATCAGTTCCGACACCCAGAAGCCGCGGCTTTCCTCGCGAAAGGACATGTCGGTTTCGCCTTCCTGAATCCAGAGGTTGGCGCCCAGCACTTTTAGCGCGCGCCGATTGGCGCGGATGGCCGCCACCACGCCCGGGGTCAACAGCACTGGCAACATGCTGCTGTAGAGGCTGCCCGGCGCGTACACGATCAAGTCCGCGCGGCGCAGAGCAGCCAGCAGCCGAGGATTGGCCCGCGGGGTTCCGGCAAATGCAATCCGCACCCGCTGCACCGCGCAGCCACGCCGCGCCCGCGCGGCCCGCGCCTGCCCCGTGGCCACCACCCCGTTGGCATATTCATAGATCAAGGTACCCGGCGTCGCCGTGGCCGCGTGGACGCGCCCGGGGGGCACGCCCATCACTGTCGCTGCCGCGGCCAGCCCGCGGGCCACCTCGGTTTGCGTCGGCGCGCGCCACTGGCGCACGCCCCGAAAGATGGCCGCGGTCAACAGCA
>MWEZ01000186.1 GCA_002071335.1 Verrucomicrobia bacterium ADurb.Bin018 | reverse complement strand
GTGGCGGGCCACGGCGGCATCCTGCTCATGCGGCGGCAATTCGCCATGCAGCGGCAGCAGCAGCGCGCCCTTGGCGGCCGGCGTATGGCGCAGGGCTTCGATGGTGCGCTGGATTTCGTAGGCCCCGGGCATGAAGATGAGCGTATCGCCGGGGGCTTCGCCGGCGCGTGCGGCACGTTCGTAGGCGGTGGCCGCGGCATCCCATGGCGGATCGTGGTCCGGGTGCAGGGGCTTGGCCAAATGTTCAATCGTGACCGGAAAGGTGCGACCGTCAGAATGCAAGTGGGCGCAGGGTTCGAGATAAGGTTGCAGCAGGCGCGCATCCAACGTGGCGGACATCACCATCAGCAGCAAATCCGGGCGGGTGGTTTGCTGCAAACGCAGCGCTTGCGCCAGGGTGACATCGCCATAGACGTGGCGCTCGTGGAATTCGTCGAACAAGATGGCGGCCACCCCCGGCAGAGTAGGCTGGGAGAGCATTTGGCGCAGCAAAATGCCTTCGGTTTCAAAATGAATGCGTGTTTTTGGTCCGCACACCGATTCCAGCCGCACCTGATAGCCCACTTCATCGCCCAGCGGCACGCGGCGTTCTTCGGCCACGCGTTTGGCCAGCAGGCGTGCCGCCAAACGGCGCGGCTGGAGCACCACGACCTTGCCGGTGCCCAGCGCCCCCGAATCCAACAGCATTTGCGGCACTTGGGTGGATTTTCCGGAGCCTGTGGGGGCCGTCAGGATGATCCGCCGCGAACGTTTCAACGTAGCGGTCAGCTCCTCACGAATGGCATAAATCGGCAACATGGCAAGGCGTGAACATAGGCCAATCCCTCCCTTTTGACCACCGAATTACGGTTGGCGCTGTATCTTGTCGTGATGGGAAGCTACTTTTCCTCCATGAAATAAAATGGTATGTATCCCATACGTGGCGCGATGCGCAGTAATACCAAAAATAAAAATACGATAAAGCAAGGGCCATCCCCTCTGGCACCAGTGGAGTCATTGATCCGGAAGTTAGAGAAGGTGTTGGGTAAGTTACGGGTGGGATCGGGGGCGGAAAAACGGGTGCAGGAACAGCTAAACGCCTTGCAGTACGCGCAGGAATGGATGACAGGAGCGGGGAGCGTGGGACGGCAAATCACGAATAGCGAGCGGCAAGAGATGATGCGCGTGATTATGGCGATGATTCGCGTGACTCAAAAAATGAAAAATAAATTTGCTGTCGGCACGGCACAGCACACATTGTTGCGGAACCGCTTGGTCGGATTGCGCGCTGCACACGCGGCCTTGCGGGAGTCGGCGCCGAAGGAATGAAACCGGTTTGCGGGCAAGGCGGGGCTTGCGCCGGGGGGAAGGTTTCGGGCACGATACCGCGCGTGAGCAAATGGCGGCAAATGGTGTTGGTCCTGCTGATCGCGGGTTTGGCGCGAGTGGTGACGGGCCAGGAACCGGCGGTGTTGACGCCGGAGACGACATCGTTGAAGCTGCGTCAACAGACGGCAGTGTGGCGGGATGGCGCGGGGTCGGCCACGCTGGCGGAGGCTGTGGCGGCGTGGAAGGCCAGTAAATTTGTGCCGCTGGGGGAGCAGGCGGCTGTGCAGCGGTTCACCCAGGATGCCGTGTGGGTGCATTTTGTGTTGCAGACGCAGATGCCGGAGCGGGCCACGTGGTACTTGCGACGGCCAGATCCCAGTGCGGAAGAGGTGGATTGGTATGTGATGCGCGCGGGGGGCGATGTGACGCATGTGGCGGACGGCATCCGCTATGCGCGGTGCGGGCCCGGAACGGTGAATCGCCACAATCCAGTGATATCGGTGGAACTGGCGCCTGCTGAAACCGTGGAAGTTTATGTGCGGCTGCGTTCAGACAATCAGATGGATGTCCGGTTCAGCGTGTTTTCACCGGCGGCCTATCTGCGCTGGGCGGAAATGGAGGATGCGTTCGTCTATTTTTGCCTTGGGGCGTTCGCGGTGCTGGGCGCGCTGGGGATTTTGCAGGCGGTATTTACGCGTAGTTGGGGCTTTTTGACCTATGCGGCCAGTGCGGTCATGGTGTGGCTGGTGCTGGTGGGCACCTCGGGCCATTGGCGGCACTGGGGATGGCCGGGATGGCGCTACGTAATGTACAACGGACATTTGGTGTTCAACGGGTTGGCGATCCTGGCGCTGTTGGCCTATCTGCGGTGGT
The DNA here is from genome assembly GCA_002071335.1 of Verrucomicrobia bacterium ADurb.Bin018. Classification (GTDB taxonomy): domain Bacteria; phylum Verrucomicrobiota; class Kiritimatiellia; order CAIQIC01; family Lenti-01; genus CAZNGD01. The sequence continues at coordinate 2,252 of MWEZ01000186.1, read as the reverse complement.
TTTTCTCGCTGGCGAAGGAGTCCCCGCGGGTGGACCGCGGTTTGCGGTGGACGATGGCGGGGGTGGTGGTGTTGGTCGTTTGGCTGGCGGCGGGGCCATTCCCGTTGCGACAGGCGGTCATGGATGTGGTGTCGCTGGTGGCAGGGGCGGGGTCACTGGCGATTGGGATGATGGCATGGAAGCGCGGGAACCGTACGGCACGTTTTTATGTTTTGGCGTGGTGGATATTCTGGGTGCTGGTGGTGCTGGAATTCGGCCAGGATTGGCACTGGTGGCCTACGGTGGCGCCAACCAATATGTTGCCGACTGTCGGGTTGTTGGTGGGATTTTTCCTCTTTCAGGCGGCCATGGCCGACCGGTTGCGGCAAGAGCAGGTTAACCGAGCATTGGCCCAAGCCCAAGCCGATGCATTGCTGCGGGAACACACTGCTGAACTCGAACAGCAGGTGGCAGAGCGCACCGCGGAAGTGAGCGCGGCCATGCGCGAGCTGGCCGAGGCCAACCTGAATCTGCAGGAAAACCAACAGCGGCTGGAAGCCATGTTGAGCACCATTCCCGACTTGATTTTCCGGGTGGATGCCGCGGGCGTCATCTTGGAGTTCCATGCGGCCACCCCTAATATCCTTTATGCGTCGCCGGCCATGTTTTTGGGCAAAAATGTGCGTGAAGCATTGCCGCCGGAGGCGGCGGACGTCATTGTGGAAGCATTGGCCGAAGCAGTCGCCCATGGCAGCCACCGCGGCAGCGTGTATTCGCTGCCGTTGTCCACGGGGTTGGGCTGGTTTGAGTTGGCGATTGCGGCGTTGCCCAAGGATGTGGGGCGCACGGCTGAATATCTGGTGGTGGTCCGCGACATCACTGCGCAGCGTTTGGCACAGGACGCTCTTTTGGCCGCCGAGCAGAAATTCCGCCTGCTGACAGAAAACATGAAGGATGTGGTGTGGATTTTGGATGCGGAGACCTTGCGCTTTCTGTACGTGAGCCCATCCGTCGAAAAACTGCGTGGCTATACGCCGGATGAAGTAATGGCCGAGCCGCTGGATGCGGCCATGACGCCCGAGCAAGCCAAACATATCCGCGCCGAAACGCAACGGCTGGTCCAAATCCTGCGTTCCAGCGGGCAGCCGTTCAGTTCGTTCGTCACGGAGGAAGTGCTGCAGCCGCGCAAGGATGGCACTTTTGTGCACACCGAGGCGATTGTGCGCTACTGGCAGAATCCGAACAACGGCCGGGTGGAAATCCACGGGGTGACACGCGACATCAGCGACCGCAAGCGGGCCGAAGAAGCCTTGCGCGAAAGCGAGCAGAAATATCGTTTTCTCACCGAAACCATGAAAGACGTCGTCTGGATCCTGGACACCGAAACCTTCCGTTACACCTACGTCAGCCCTGCTGTTATCAATCCCCGTGGATACACCCCCGAAGAAATCATGGCCGCCCCCTTCGAGGATTCAGTGATCCCCCAGCAGGTCACAAGATTCCGCGATACCGTCAACGCGGTCTGCCGCGAGATGCGCGAACAGGGACGGGAATTCTCCGGCTTCTTCACTGAAGAAGCCACCCAACCATGCAAAGATGGCTCAGTCATCTACACTGAATTCATTGCCCGATTCTGGCGCAATCCAAAAACCGACCGCATCGAACTCCACGGCGTCACACGAGACATCACCGAACGCAAGCAGGCTGAAGAGGCTCTGCGAGCCAAACACGAGGAACTCTTGATTGCCAAAGAGGCCGCGGAAAAAGCCAACTATGCCAAGGGGCTGTTCCTGGCCAACATGAGCCACGAAATCCGCACGCCGCTTAGCGCGCTGGTGGGGTTGTCGCAAGCCGTGGTGCGGCTGGGCGAGCGGCGCGGCCTGCCGGAAGATTTTCTGCGGATGCTTGAACAAATCCGTTCCGGCGGGCGGCACTTGAACCTGCTGCTGACCAACGTACTGGATATTTCGGCCACGGAAGGCGGCCAGCCGCGGGTGCATTGGCGTACGGTGAACCTTGCCGAATGGGCACAGCAAATGCGCGATATTTTGCAGCCGATTGCCGAGGCGCATCAGGTGGAGTTGCGCTGGGAGTCCGGCGCGCTGGCCGGAAAAACGCGGCAGAGCGACCCGGTGCGGCTGGCGCAAATCGTGATCAACCTCGTGCATAACGCGGTGAAGTTCACCCCGGCCGGGCGCGCGGTGACGGTGCAGTTCACCCACACACCGGACCTTTTCGCCTGCGACGTGCTGGATGAAGGCGCGGGCCTGCCG
>MWEZ01000185.1 GCA_002071335.1 Verrucomicrobia bacterium ADurb.Bin018 | reverse complement strand
GGATTTGCTGCTCGCCGGGTTGCAGCGCGCTAACGACCTCCAACGCCACAAACGGATACGCATTGGTCCAGTGCAAGCCCGAAGGCAACGACACCACAATCGCCGCGCCTTCGCCGATGATGTGATTGGTGATGGTGAGCGAGGTCAGCTCCAGCTTTTGTTCGGTGCGCAGCAGGCCGTTGGGCAGCTCGGTGGTGCGGATGTGCGATTCGCGCACGATGACATCCTTGCCGCGCGCGGGGTCCGGAAAGGTGATTTGCGTGCCGGCGCGGTGCAGCACATCCAGCGAGAGCGTGACCACATCGCCAATATGGATGGTGTTGGTGGACAGCGTGGCGGTGACTGCCGCATCCTGCCCTGGCGGCAGTGTGGCCGGGGGCGTGGCGGCGGGACGGCAACCCACCAGCGCGAGGCTGGCCGCCAACGGCAGGATTTTCCACACTGTGGAAAAATAATTTCCACGCTGTGGAAAAAACAACGCCGCGCCGCCCAAATTTTTCCACACTGTGGAAAAATATTTTCCACACTGTGGAAAAATAGACCCGATTTTTCCACGCAATGGAAAATAGGCGAGTGCCGAGCCCGAGCCCGAAGGGCGATGGGCGAACGCGAGCTCTATAGCGACCGGCGCAGCCGGGCGAGCAAGCGAGCCATAGCGAGCGCAGCGGCAACCTTTTGGCGATTTTTCCACACAATGGAAAAACTTTGGGGTTTTTGTTCCACACCGTGGAAAATCCCGCCCATGCGGGATGAATAACTTTTCCACGCTGTGGAAAACCCGGCCTGATTTTTCCACGCAATGGAAAAACTTTGAACGATTTTTCCACGCAATGGAACGACTTTGCGCGATTTTTCCACACTGTGGAAAAAATTTTCCCACACTGTGGAAAAGTACGGGAGTGGGGTGGGGCGGGGTCATCGGCGCTGCTCCCGGCGGCGGAAAAAGCGGACGAGTTCGCGGTCGTAGCGCTCGCCGGCGTGCAGTTCGATGGCGTCGGAATTGGCGCGGGCCAGTTGGGCGAGCAGCCGCGTGCGGCGTTCGGCCTGCCGGGTGAGCAGGGCGCGGCGGGTGGGGGCGTGGCTGGTGTCCAGCCAGAGACGGCGGCCGGTTTCCGCATCCTGAAAATCCACGAGGCCGACGGCGGGGAGGGCGTGTTCGTGTTTGTCGCCAATGATCAGGCTGACGAGGTCGTGGCGGCGGGCGGTGGTGCGCAGCAGCCGGTCGCAATCCGGGGCGATGAAGTCGGAAATGAGGAAGGCGACGCAGCGGCGGCGGACGACTTGGTTGAGGTAGCGCAGGGCGGGGGCAAGATCGGTGCGCGGCGAGACGGGGCGCGCGTTGAGGACTTCCGAGATCACGCGCAGGACGTGGGTGGGGCCCTTGGCGGGCGGAATGTGTTTTTCCACGCGGTCGGAAAAGAGAATCAGCCCCACGCGGTCGTGGTTGGTGATGGCCGAAAACGCGAGGACGGCGGCCAGCTCGGCGGCGAGGTCGCGCTTGAGCTGCGCGGTGGAGCCGAAAAGGTTGGAGGCGGAAATATCCACCAGCAGCATCACCGTCAGCTCGCGCTCTTCCGTGAATTTCTTGACGTGCGGGTTGCCGGTGCGGGCGGTGACGTTCCAATCAATGCTGCGGATGTCGTCACCGGGGACGTATTCGCGCACTTCCTGGAACTCCATGCCCTGCCCCTTGAAGACCGAGTGGTAGCGTCCGCCGAAGACATCGTGGACCGCGCGGCGGGTGCGGATTTCGATCCGCCGGATTTTTTTGAGGATGTCGCGCGGAATCATGGCGGATTCAGGCCGGCGGGGGCCCCCTTACGGCACGGGGAGTTCGTTGAGCAGGGTGGTGATGATGGCGTCGGCGGTCAGGTCGTCGGCCTCGGCCTCGAAGGAGGGGATGATGCGGTGGCGCAGGACATCGGGGGCGATGGATTTGACGTCCTGCGGGGTGACGTAGCCGCGGCCTTGGAGGAAGGCGTGGGCGCGCGCGGCGAGGGTCAGGTAGAGCGTGGCGCGCGGGGAGGCGCCGTAGCGGATGGCGTCGGCAAGCTGGTCGAGCTTGTGCGCGGCGGGGTCGCGCGTGGCGAAGACGATGGAGAGGATGTAGTCCTTGATTTTGTCGTCCACGTAGATTTCGTCCACGGTGGCGCGGGCGCGGCGGATGGCGTCGGGCTCCACCACGGCACGCACGTTGTGAGTGACTTCCGTGCGGGCGTTGGCTTCCAGAATGCGGCGCTCCTCTTCGCGCGTGGGATACTTGACCACGAGCTTGAGCATGAAGCGGTCAACCTGCGCTTCGGGGAGGGGGTAGGTGCCTTCCTGCTCAATCGGGTTTTGCGTGGCCAGCACCAGGAACGGGTCCGGCAGCCGGAACGTTTCCGGGCCGATGGTCACTTGCCGCTCCTGCATGGCCTCCAGCAGCGCCGATTGCACCTTGGCCGGCGCACGGTTGATTTCGTCGGCCAAAATAATGTTGGCAAAAATGGGGCCTTTGCGGGTGCCGAAGTCGCCCGTCTTGGGGTTATAGACCTGCGTGCCGACGAGGTCGGCGGGCAGCAGATCGGGCGTGAATTGAATGCGGTGGAAATAGGTGTGGATGGCGGCGGCCAGCGTTTTGACGGCGAGGGTTTTGGCCAAGCCGGGCACGCCTTCCAGCAGCAGGTGGCCGTTGGCCAGCAGGCCGATCATCAGGCGGTCGAGCAAATAGCGCTGGCCCACGATGACCTTCTCCAGCTCAGCGCGCAACGCCGCGACAAAGGCGCTGTCTTCTTTTACTTTTTCATTGATGGCCGTAATTCCGGTGGCGCTCATGGTGTTCTCCTCACGACCGGCAAGGGTCAGGGTTGGCGGGCCGCAGTTTGCGGGGCGGTGGCTTTGGGAATGCGGATGCAGAGCCGGTCGTTTTCGTTGGTGACCTGGCAGGCGGCGTTGGCCGCGACCGGCCCCGGCAGCAGCACGCGCGAGCTGAAGCGCTGCGCGGAGGTCGAATGCGCGGTCTGCGTGTTTTGCTGCGCGGTGACGCTCAAGAGCCGGCCATCGAGCTGCACATCCACGCTGCCGGGATCGGTGTTGGGCAGCGCGAGGGAAAGTTCATAGGCGTCGGGCAGCTCGCGCAGGTTCATGGCGGGCGAGGCCGGCAGCGCGGACCAGAGAGAGTCGTCCAAGCCAAACAGCGCGTCAAAATTGGCGGCGGCGCGGTTGGCTTCCGCCATCATGCGCTCCATCTCGAGACGGATGCGGTCCATCGGGTGGACAAGGCGGGGCGGGGGTGTGGCGCGCTGGAAGGCGGTCCAGCGCGGCAGTACGGAAAAAGGTGACGGGGCATTCGGTTGTGCGGAGGGCTCCAAGGAGGGGGGAGTGTCCGGTTGGGTTGCGACCGCAGGTGGGTTGTGGTGTCTGCGGTTGAATGCCCCGTCAAAGTAATTTTTGGCCAGCCAGCCCAAGATAACCAGTTGCAGCACCAGAATCCACCGCATCAGGCGGCGATCGCCGGCGGGCTTGGGCTGCTGGATTGTTGCTTGGTCTGTCATGGCACCTTTCATGGAGCAGAAGCCATGCCAAGTTTGCAGCACATCACATAAAATACGCCAGATGGCGGGGATTGTGTGTCTTTTGCCTCCCCGATTTATCCAAAGCCACACCCTCGCGCGCCAAAAAGCCCGCTCCCCCTGCGACATTTTGTCTGCTTCACCAAGTCTGATGCGGTAGGAAGCAACTCAAACCGCGCGTGCGGCGTGGGTTTGTGCGGTGTGGGCGCGGAGGGCGGGATAGAAGGCGTGGAATAGCTGTTGGAAGTGGGCATCGTGCGTGGCGATGTCGGCGGTGGCGCCGCGCAGGGCGGCGGCATCCCGGCATCGGCATACGGTCTTCTCAACCAATATCAGCGATAAAGCTGAGGCGGCTTGACGCTGATGGCCAGGAGCACCTTGTTCGATGCTTCATTTCCTCCGGTTATCTTTTGCAAAACACTCGCCGCATGTATATCCGTCAGGGCCATGGGCATACCCGCCATTGCCCAGTACAATTACCTGTCCGCATTTTGAACATTTTGTTGGAGTGAACGATGGCGGATCGGGCATTTTTTCAAAATTATACTCGTTGGTTCCGTACCAGACGACCATCTCTGGTTCAAAATCAGAGCGACACTTCTTGCACGTCTTCCAGTCGCCTTTATGGCCCTCATTGTAATGATAGCCACAGAGGGTGTAACGTCGGTGATTTCTGGAGCAACTGTTTCTTGCGTACGAAAACATCACATACTTGTGTTCGTCGTCGCAGATCCAATTACCGCAGCATTCGGTCTTTATCAGGTTCTTGGTTTTGCCGCAGAGCCCACAGCGCGGCTTGTCCGCTTTCTTCTTGGTTGGTGATTTCATCTTTTTCTCTTTCATAGAACGCCTTGTTCAATACTCTTTATGAAACGGGGGCAATATCTTCAGGGGTAT
>MWEZ01000184.1 GCA_002071335.1 Verrucomicrobia bacterium ADurb.Bin018 | reverse complement strand
GAGAAGAGATGCCTGGTAACTGGAGAAGAGACATAACCAAGCCCGTCTATCGTTCCTGCAAAGACGTGGAGTGGAGCGTGCCCGTCTGCCCGGTCTGCCACTTCCCTGTCGGGTCCAGCGGTTATCTCAGGCGTGATCTGCCAGTGGGCCATCCTGACTTTGGCAAGCCGATGCCCTGTCCCGCCTGCAACGCCAAGCCGCCGTTCTAAATTGCCTATTGACAAATCGGCGGTTATCGTGTATACTTATAGCAGGAGGTGAGAGATGACACGAGGGCGCAAGCCGTTGCCGGAAGGCGAGAGAATGGTGGTGCTGGCGGTCAGAGTGCCGCAGAAGATCGTGGACTGGCTGGACTATATCGCAACGGCCAGTGGCCTGAGTAGGAGCCAGGCAGCAAGGAACGCGCTGATTTATGGCGTGCCCGACCCGCACAAAGTAGTAGTAGGCAAGTGATCCGCTCCCTGACGCTCGCCCACGATCCTGACACGACGATGACCACGGCCCAGTTCTGGACCAGGTGGCGCAAGATGCGTGCCACCTGGCCGACACTGACGCCGGTGCAGCAGAAGCGGTGGGCCGAGCTGCGGGCAGACATTGAAGGAATGGCGTCAACCTTACACTGGCTGAAGGCGTTCTGCGACGAGCTGGCTCAGCCCGAGCCGGTGCAGGAAATGCAACAACTGACGATGGAGGAGACGAAATGAACCGATGGCTAGACCCGCCCGAGAGCCGTTGCCATTGTGGTCACGTCTACGATGACCATGATGAGGATGACAAGTGCCTGGTGGACGGCTGCGAGTGCCAGCAGTTTGAGGAGTGGACGGCAGAGGATGAACGCGCCGAGCAGGGCGACCAACTGTGCGACGAGAGGAGGGGAACGTAATGGCAGAACTACCTGATGGAATGGTGCTGTTGCTGCCCAAAGTGTATGCGAGACTAGAGGCCGATGCCAAGCTAGGGAAGGCGGTGAGGGAGGCGACGCTAGATTGCTTCGGCTCTGCGAAGCACGCGTATGGTGAACTGGCGTCTGAGGCCGCGGAGTGTGCAACGCCGTGGGACGAAGATGTGTTGCGCGAACCCACTGCGTCGGACGATGGATGGGCTGGCTGGATTATGCGAGTTGCCGAGGCCATTATCCAGCAACACGCCCTGGACGCCGAGGCCGTACCGCCAGCGGTAGAGGCCGAGCAGCCGAAGCCGAACGGCTGTTACAAGGTCGCGCCGTGACCCGCCCCATTCGTCGCGGTCGCCCGTGGCCTCCGTGCAGTAAGGGGCTAGGGTTCTGGCCGTGGCATCGCGCTCAGGCACGGAAATTTGCCGCCGATCTGGACAGGATTCTGGCCGAAAACCCCGACGCACACGGCCTGACACTAGACGAAGCGATGAAACAGTGGGGGCTGAAGTGACCCGCCTGCTGCTGCCCCTGATCGTCGCCGCAACGGTGTACACGATGACCTGGTACTCGTTGCCCGGCCAGACGATGCGAAGCGGCCAGCCGTTCTCGGATGACGCGCTAACCTGCGCCGTGGATGACAGCGAGTGGGATCGCGACACAGATCGCGCCAAAGTGTCGCAACGGCGCATCTGTTCTGGTGGCAAGTGCGTGGACGTGACGATAACCGATACCGGCTGGCTGCACGACTACGGCGTAGACCTGGACTGTACGAAGGCCGTGTGGCAGACGCTGGGAATACCGCTCAGCGTTGGCCGGGCGAAGGTGAGCATCTATGAATAGCTGCCCCGTTCGTGACAGGCGGGCTTACAGAGACGTGCCTACAAGCCCGCGCCAGATATGCAGAGGCACGATGCCACGTCTGGCTACGACGGCGGGGCGGCGAATGATAGTCCGAGCAAGGAATGGGGGGCTATGACTCACAAATCGGTAGCGAAGTATAACCGCTACAGCCTAGATGCGATGACCAAAGTATAACGAGGAGGATTGACGATGGACCGCAAAGCAGAGTTAGAGAAGATAATCCGCGACGCCCACGAGGAGCTGGACAAGATTAGAGACGCCGAGCGAATCGCCATCCTGCCGAAGTATATCGGCAAGTGCTTTCGTCTCAGGGGCGATTATCACATTGTCACTGGCAAGACGAAGGAAGGCTACTTGTCGGGGTTCTCCCTTGAACGCTACGGCAAGGACATAGAGATAAGTCCGTTTGATGTCTGGATGGTGAACGAACTCAAGAGGGCCAAAGAGATTACCGCTAACCAATTCTGGGCGGCATACGACAAGGCGATGGCGTCTCTCTTGGCCCTGCGAAAGTAGAGGAGGTCGAATGACCTGTAACGTGTGCCACAAGCCAATCGGCATCTGGTCCACTTATCGCCTGGTCACGCCGATGTGCGTGTGGCACTTGTGCAAGGACTGTGCCACGTCAACGCACCAATGGCTGTCGGGCTGGGCTGAGAAGATGGAGGCGCAGCGCAACAAGCGCAACGCCGAGATCATCGACAAGGCAAGGGGGAAGGGATGACTTACAAGGATTGTACGGTGTGCGCAGCAGCGAATCATTTGTGGTGTCACCATTTCGGGTGTCGCCTGGCAGACGTGCCAACGCACAAAATCCCTTGCGACCATTGGGTCGCACCGCGCAATGCCCCGCCAGTCGAATCCGAGTACATCAGGATGCGGATGGGCGAGAGAGACGACACGCCGACTACCGAGTGGCACAAGATTGGGCAACATCCTCCGATTGGCTTGGCGGTGGTTGCGGATTGGGATAGCAAGGACGCTACCATCTACCCAGAATTGGTCTATCTTGGCCCTGACAATCTATGGTACGTAAACAAGACTGGCATGCGCATCCGCACGCCTGACCGATGGGCGCGTATTCATTGGCAGGACGATGACGAATGAACGCCGCCCTCACCTGGCTGAGCATCGTCTTTGTGGCCCTGCCGTGGGGCATCGGCATCGGCCTCGGCATCGTCCTGGTGCTATGGCTGGCGCTCAGGATCGTGACGTGGTGGAGCAACCGCGGGTGGAAAGACCCGCCGAAAGAGGGGGAGAAAGATGCCTGAACTGTACAGACTGATACCACCAGACCCGAACAGCCCTGGGGACGTTGCGGCTACTGCTGATTTCGCAGAGATGGCCGAAAGCTATCTGACCCGCGACCTCCAGGCCGAGGCCGACGCCAAGCTGGGGGCGCTGCTCAGGAAGTTGCCAGAGGGCACGTCCATCGAAAGGCGCAATGCTGATGGTTGGGCGGTGCTTTGTTGGCATGAGCTAGTGGGTGGTGCGACTACTCCAGAAGGGGCGCTGAAGATAGCGATAGGGGAGACGAAATGAAAGTCTGTATCTGTTGCGGGGCGCGGTGGGTGGACGGTAAGGGCTGGATAGACCCGCACACTTACCCTTGCGCCAATGACAACTACGGCTGGCTGTTCTGTACCGAAGTGCCAGACGCCGACAAACCGCACGATTTGGGTCGCAAGCGAATGATAATGGAGGCAAAAGATGACAGCGCAACGTAGCCCAATTCTACGACCACCTACTCCGCGGCCCCCGCCGCCAGAACCGCAAGAATTGACGAAGAGCTGGTCGCCAAGTCAACGTGATCCTGCTGTGGACTGTGCCGGTTGTCTGATTCTGGTCGCCGTGCTCGGCCTCGGTTGCATTCTCGGCGGCCTGTTCGTGTGGATGGTGATGCGATGACCGTCACCTTTGCTAGCCCTGGGACTGTGCGAGGTTTGCACTGGACGGCCTCTTGCGACCATTCCGTGACGCTGTCACAGTGGCCGTTCTGGGCCAATGAGCTGAAGGCGATGGGCATTGGCTGGGTCAAGCTCCTGGATAACGGCAACGGCTCAAGCGAGCAGCTAGTGCGGGCGCTCAGGTCCATCGACGTGATCCCCGTGGTGCGCCTGTACCGGCCACGTCCGAATCCCGGCCATCTGCAAGCGCTTGCCACGTCCGTGCCGCAAGCCCCTGCGCCGATCACCCTGCAGAACTTGTCAACCGTGTCGCGGCTGGTCATCGCTGGCGCTCAGTACTTTGAGACCACCAACGAACCGAACCTGCGCGATGAATGGGACTACGGTGGATGGATGTCGCTCAACTGGCAGCAGCGCGTCCATGCCGTGATGGAAAACTGGCTGATTGACGCCCAGAACGTCATGCTCCGCGGCGGCCTGCCCGGCTTCCCTGCCCTCGCCCCCTCCGCGCACACGCTCACCGACAGCGCCATTGGCTCAATCCGCTTTTACATCGAGGCGGTCAAGTACCTAGCCGAGGCGCACCCGAATCAGGCGATGGACGCCTTTCACAACGGCGCGTGGCTGGCCGTCCACAACTACGGCTGGAATCACCCGCCGTCCTATCCCTACGACCCCATCAACCAAAAGGATCACCCAGGCGAGACGACGCGCTCCGACGATTGCTGCATACGTGCTTACGAAGTGATCCGCGACTTGATCAAAGAGACCTTTGGCGCAACGCCGCCCATCATCTGC
>MWEZ01000183.1 GCA_002071335.1 Verrucomicrobia bacterium ADurb.Bin018 | reverse complement strand
CGGACGGCTTCAACATTTTCCGGCTGGATGCCGGCGAAATCGCCGTGGGCAAGGCGGCGGATTGCATTCTGGTGGATTTGAATCACACTGGGCTCGTCCCAGGGCATGACCTGATCAGCGATCTTGTCTACGCCGCCACCCCCGAATGCGTGGACACCACCATCTGCAACGGCAAAGTCCTGATGCGCCGCCGCCAAATCCCCGGCGAGGACGAAATCCGCACGGCCTTCCGCGCCGCTGCGGCTTCCTGCGCGCCATAGCCATTTTGCGTTGCCAAGATCCGGGGCGGTCAGTAGGGTGCGAGGCCGTGATTTTGGTGGAGCCATCATGGATCTGGTGTACGTCATAACCCCCGCTATTCTGATTTTTGTGGTGCTGGCCGCAGTGTGGCTGGACCGCTGGAGCGTGCCGGTGATTCTGGTGGCGTTGGGCGGCGGAATGTTTTTCGGCAGCGACATCCTGCAATGGGTCCATTTTGACAATGCCACGCTGGCCAATCAAGTGGCCAACTTTGCCCTGGTTTTCATTTTGTTCCAAGGCGGCTTTGGCATCAAACGCAGCGATTTCCAGGCGGTGGCGCTGCCGGCTGGCGGGCTGGCCGTGTGGGGTGTGCTGCTGACCGCCGGCGCGACATTCCTCGTCTTGTGGAAACTGCTGGCCTGGCCGTTCTCGCACGCCTGTTTGATCGCCGCGATTATTTCCTCCACCGATGCCGCGGCCACGCTGTCCATCCTGCATCGCTTTGCGTTGCCGAAAAAGCTGTCCACCGCGCTGGTGTTGGAGAGCGCGGCCAACGACCCGATGGCGGTGCTGTTGACCACGGTGGTGGTGAATGCGTTGGTGGTGGGCCATGGGCAGGGTGTGTTCCTGCTCCTCAAGTTTGCGTGGAAGTTTGCGGCGGCACCGGTATTCGGTTGGCTAATGGCGCGGGCGGCGCTGTGGCTGTTCAATGTGCTGCGCCCGCAGGACCGCGGCCACTACTACGTGCTTTTCCTCGGCGTGGTGCTGTTGACCTACGGCGTCACGGAAACCTTGCGGGCCAGTGGAATGCTCGCGGTGTTTATCGCGGGCTATGTCATGGGCAACGATGCGTTTGTCCACAAGCGTGGCGTGGCGACGTTTTCTTCCGCCTTTGCCAGCATCGCCAATATCTGCACCTTCGTGCTGCTGGGCCTGTTGGTGTTTCCCCGGCAATGGGGCGATATTTGGCTCAAGGGCCTCATCCTGTTTTTGGTGATCACGTTTATTTCGCGGCCCATCGCCGTGTTCTTGGGCACGCCCAAAATGGGTTTGGGCTTCAAGAACCGGTTGTTCATGACGTGGGCCGGCCTGCGGGGCTCCGTGCCGATTATTCTGGCAACCTATCCCGCCGCTGCCGGCCTGCCGGAAAGCCAGGAAATTTTCAATCTGGTGTTTTTCGCGGTACTGCTCTCGGTGCTGGTGCAGGGCTCCACGCTGGGGGTGTGCGCCCGCGCGCTGGGCCTGCTGACCGCGCGCACCCGCCAAGAGCCGCTGTACAGCTTGGAACTGATCACCATGGCCCCCAGCGATATGGATTTGCTGGTGGTGGATTTGCCCGAATCCATCGGTACGGATGGCCCGCGCATCCAGGATTTGCGCCTGCCCCCCGATACGGTCATCACGCTGATTTCGCGCGGCGAGGAAGTCATCAGCCCGCTCGGCGCCACGCAATTGAAGGGCGGCGACCAAATCACCGTGCTGGCTCACGCCAAGAACAGCGCCGGGGTGCGCGCGGCGTTGCTCGGCGGCGCCCGCGGCTGAGTAAAACGATACAGCCCGGTGGGCCATTTTTGTGCTTTCGGGCCACTCGCTTCTGCTCCATAATGGCCGCTTGTTTTGTCCTCTGCGTTTAGGAGACCATCCATGAAATTATGTGACTTCATCCGCCCAGCTTCACTGGCCGCCGCCCGCGACAATCTGCGGGAACTGGGACCCAAGGGCATGATTCTCGCCGGTGGCACGGCGTTGCACTTCATGCAAGACCACACCCCCGTGACCGCGGTGGATATTACCCGCCTCGGGCTTTCCTTCATCAAACAGGAAGGCAACTACTACAACATCGGCGCCACCACGCCGCTGGCCGATATCCAGCGCTACCGCGCCCCGCGCTGGGCCATGCACGAAATTTGCCGGCGCATTTCCACCCACCAAATCCGCAACATTTCCACCATCGGCGGCAACATCTGCCGCGTGTTCCCTTGGGCGGACCTGCCGGTGATCCTGCTGGCCATGGATGCGCGCATGGTGATCTATTCCGGCCAAGAGGAAGAATTCGAGGCCGACGAATATTTCAAGACCCAGCCGGCCAAGCGCTTTTTGGATGGCAACATCCTGACCTCGGTGAAGGTTCCCGTGCTGCACGCGCACCACGGGTTTGGGTCCATCAAGGTCACCCGCACCGATGCCGCCTTTGCTCACGTGACTATCGCCGCGTTCCTGGAACTGGATGGCAACCAGATCAAGTCGGCCCGCATGGCCGCGGGTTCCGCTATTCCCTTCCCCCGCCGTTTGCCGACGGTGGAAGCCGCCTTGGTCGGCCGCGAAGCCACCCCAGCGGTATTCAAGGAAGCCGCCAGCAAGGCCGGCGAAGATGTCACTTGGCGCGGACGTGAAGGCATGACCGCCGACTATTCCCGCCACTTGGCTGAAGTCACCATTTTGGATGCGTTGGAGCGGGCCGCCAGCTTTGCCCGCGGGAGGACTGAATAATGATCAAGCACCCCGAAACCGTCACGTTCACCCTCAACGGCGAACTCAAAACCTTCATCACCCGCGCGGACGAGAAGCTGCTCGATCTGCTCCGCCGCGAGGGCTACAAAGGCACCAAATACGGCTGCGGCCAAGGCACCTGCGGCGCCTGCACCGTCCTGCTGGATGGCCGCGCGGTCTATGCCTGCCTGCTTTACTCCATGCAGGCTGAAAACCGCGAAGTCCGCACCATTGAGAGCGTCGGCACCCACGACCAGCCTTCCGAGTTCCAACAGGAGCTCATCAAGGCCGGCGCGGTCCAATGCGGGTTCTGCATCCCCGGCATGATCATGTCCGCCGAGGCGCTGATGAAGGCCGAGGACTCTTATCCGCCGGATGTCGTCCGCGAATACATGGATGGCAACCTCTGCCGCTGCACCGGCTACGAAAAAATCTGGGATGCCCTGCAAAAGGTCCTCGACCGCAAACAAGCCGGCAAGGGTTCCGCCAAGTCGTCCTAACCCCTCACCAGCGAAATCACCCCTGAACCCCTGAGGTTATTATGAGCCTGGAAAAAACGAAAAATTTCAAGCAGGTCAACCACTCCGTCACCAAGGTGGATGCCAAGCAGTTGGCGCTGGGCAAGCCGTCGTATGTGGCCGACTTCGTGCCGCGCGATGCCCTGATCGTCAAAATGCTCTGGAGCCCACACCCCCATGCGCGGATCGTCTCCATGGATGTTTCCGCCGCCGAAAAAATGCCCGGCGTGAAGGCGGTGCTGTGGCATGGCAACGTGCCGCGCATCCCGCATACCACTGCCGGCCAGGGTTTCCCGGAACCTTCGCCCTACGACACCTTCATGTTTGACACCAAGGTGCGCTTTGTCGGGGACCGCGTGGCCGCCGTGGCCGCGGAAACCGAGGAGCAGGCCAAGGCCGCGCTGGCCAAAATCAAAGTGGTGTATGAAAAGCTCAAGCCCGTCTTCTCCCTCGATGAAGCCATGGCCGAAGGCGCCCCCATCATCCACGACGAACCCGAAGCCCATGTGCCCATTCCGATTCCCTACGAGCCCAAGAAAAACCTCGTGGCTCGCGTTGGCTGCGACTTTGGCGATGTCGAAAAAGGCCTGAAAGAAGCCGACTTCACCTTTGATGAAGTGTTTGAAACTCCTTACGCGCAGCATTGCCCCATCGAGCCCTATGTCTCCTTGGCGCAGGTGGATTCCGCCGGGCGCATCGTCATTACCACCTCCACGCAGGTGCCCTTCCACTGCCGGCGCATCGTGGCGCAAACGTTGGATATTCCCGTCCAGAAAATCCGCGTCATCAAGCCGCGCATCGGTGGCGGCTTCGGCTCCAAGCAGGAAGTCCTGTTGGAGGATGTCGTGGCGATGTTCGCGCTGCGTACCGGGCGGCCCTGCTTCTGGCAGCTCACCCGCGAGGAAAACTTCCGCTACGGTCGCACCCGCCACCCCATCCGTTTCCGCCTGCGCACCGGCGTCAAAAAGGATGGCACCATCACCGCTATCAGCATGGATTGCTGGAACAACACCGGCGCTTATGGCGGCCACGGCCTGACCGTGGTCTCCTGCTGTGGCTCCAAGGTGCTGCCGCTGTACCGCTGCGAAAACGTGCACTTCCTCGGCAAGGTCTACTACACTAACCTGCCGTGCGGCGGGGCCTATCGCGGCTTCGGCGCCACGCAGGCGTTCTTCGCCATGGAGTCCGTCATTGATAAAATGGCCGAAGCCATCGGCATGGA
>MWEZ01000182.1 GCA_002071335.1 Verrucomicrobia bacterium ADurb.Bin018 | reverse complement strand
GGCTATGTGGTTGGCGATGACATCCGGATTGATATTGGCTGTGGGCATGGGCATGACGAATGGGCTTGGTCGCAGCGCGTTGGGGCGGCGTTTCATTATCTGTACAATCCGTGGGACGAGCCCAACGAGCTGCTGGAAGAATCGGAGCCCGAGCCTCAGCCCGGGAAGCTTGAATTCAGCACAGCGGCTACGAATGTGGCAGAAAACGCGGGCACAGTCTGGGTATTTGTCAACCGCGTGGGCGGCGCGGATGGTGCGGCGAGCGTGAACTACGCAACCTCGAACGGCACGGCGACAGCGGGGAGCGATTACACCGCCAAATCCGGAATCTTGAACTGGGCGGATCAGGACAATTCACAGAAATATGTGGATATTACGATTTTGGACGACGCCGTTTATGAGGGAGATGAAGTCTTTTATGTAAACCTGAGTGGGGTGACGGGGGCTAGTCTTGGATCGCCCAACCGTATTGCAGTCACAATTCTGGACAACGAGCTTCCGCCGCCGCAGTTGGTAATTACGAATCCGGCGGGAAATATCAGCGTGGGCGGGGAGGTCACGACCTACACAGTGCAGGGTACGCTGATGGCGAACAACTGGCAGGGGATGTTCTGGAGCAACAACCTGACCGGCAGCAGCAATGCCATTCCTCTGTCGGCTAACTGGACAGCCGCCAATGTGCCGCTGAACGAGGGGACGAATGTCATCACCGTGACCGCCACCAACACGCAGGCCATAATGGAACCCATTGCGGAGGATATAGCCAGCAATGCGGCTTACTTGGGCGATTGGCTCACCGGACAAAACGGCGGCAGCGGATTTGGTGCCTGGTCACTCGCCAATAACTCGGAGGCCGGATTCTTCACCAGCGAAAATGGGTGGGGGCTCTGGGCGCACACCAATAATCTCGCGGAAGCCATTCGTCCGTTCGTGGCGCCGTTGGCGCCCGGCCAGCAATTCCAAGCCACCCTCAAAAACGGCTGGGTTCTGGAAGGCCAGCAAGGGGTTGGGATGATGCTGCGCAACCAGCAGGGAGCGGACGCCATCCAGTTCTACTTCAACGGTGGCGATGTGGAATATCAGATTGAAGACGCCGATGGCGGCCGCAACAGTGGTATCCCGTGGACGGATATGCCCCAAACAGTGACCATCACGCTGCTGACGACCAACAGCTATGAATTGCGAGTTGGTTCGGCGGTATTTTCCGGGACATACAACGGCCCATTGGTGGCGGCACGCTGGTGGAACTGGAACGGCGGGGAGGGGTCGAACTACGACTTTTTCTTTGACGACATCAAGGTGTTGAGCTTGGGTAGCACCGTAGTTAGCACCAGCGCAGTGGTGACGATCACGCGGGCAGCTAGCGGGGTGCCTAACATTACCAACATCCAGTTGCAAGGTGGGGAAACGGGTGGGCTGAACCTGTCGCTTTTGACGAGCCAGGCAGGGGCCACGTATTGGCTGTGGGAGAGCCCGACGCTTTTTCCGTCGGCCAATTGGCAGAAGGTGACGGGTAGTGGGCGGCCTGGTACCGGCGGCGCGATTGATCTGTCCATTACCAACATGCTACTGCCGCAAAACTTCTACCGTGTCGGCATAGAGTGAGCCCCTAGGGAGAGGATGGAGGGAGAACAGACTGGTAGAGATATCCAGTTTGTTGTGTCGCCGAAGATCTGCCCGGAAATGTGGTTCTAGCTGCCGGCCGCGTGGATGGCATCTTTGAGCCACCATGTGGCAATGCCGAAATAAATCAGCACACCGCCGATATCCACCAGCGAAGTAATCAACGGTGCGCTGGCAGTGGCGGGGTCGAGCTTGAAGCGCGTCAGCAGGAACGGCAGGCTCATACCCACCAAACTGCCAAACAGCACCACGCTGACCATGGTCAAAGCCACGGGGATAGCAATTTCCGGTGAATGGAGTTGGGCGACCAGCATGACCCCCGCGGCCATGGTCAGGCCCAGGAAAAGCGAAACCAGCACTTCTTTGCGCAGCAGGCTGAACCAGTCGCGCATGCGAACATCGCCCACAGCAAGCGCGCGCACCATCAGGGTGGCCGCCTGCGAGCCGGCGTTGCCGCCGGAGTCAATCAACAGCGGCAGGAAAAAGACCAGCGAAGCCATCGCCATGATCGTATTCTCATAATAGGCGATGCCCGCACCGGCCAACACATTCATGAACACCAAAACCAGCAGCCAGGGGAGGCGCGCGCGGTACAACAGGGCCAAGCCGGCTTCCTTGAGATTTTCATCTGCCAGCGTGGTGCCGCCGATTTTGTGGAATGCCGCGGTCGCTTCTGCTTCCTGCACGTCCAGCACGTCATCCATGGTCACGATACCCACCAGCCGGTCTTCGGCATTGGTGATGGGCAGTGCGAGCAAGTCATACTTTTCGATGAGCTGCGCCACGTGCTCCTGGGCGTCACCGGCCCGGGCTTGAATGATCTCGGTGTGCATGACTTCGCGTACTTGCTGTACCGGGCTGGCCAGAATCAAATCCTTCAGGGAGACGAAACCGATCAGCCGATGGTCGGCATCCACCACGTAGATGTAATACACTGTTTCCCGGCTGGGGGCTTGAATACGGACTTGGTCGAGCGCTTGGCTGACGGTGATATCGGGGCGGAGCGCCGCGTAATCACTACTCATGATGGCGCCGGCGGTGCCTTCTTCGTAGCTCGTCAGGTTGCGAATGTCTTCACGCTCGGCGCGGGCGACGAGCGGCAGCAACTGATCCGCCACCTGTGGATCGAGTTGGTTAATCAGATCGGCCCGATCGTCGTGCGGCAACGCTTCCAGCATGCGGGCCATTTCCGCGCGGTTGGCATCGCTGGCCAATTCAACCTGCCGTTCCAAATCGAAGTGCGAGAAAATGGCTGCCGCATGCTGGATGCTCATCATGGCCAGCAGTCGCCAAACATCGGCATCTTCCAACGCCGCAATGAAAATGGCCATGTCGGCGGGGTGGACGTGATCCACGACCTCCTGCACTTTGGCGGGATTGCCCGCCTGGATAAACTCCAGCAATTCCGGAACTAAAATTGGGTTGCGCATAAGCACCTCGTTTCCTGATGATTCCGCCGGCCCATCTGGGCCTGCCGGTATTCTATAAACCCGCAGCATCCCAAGATTATCCACCCAATGCACTCTTAAAATAAGGGACAACCCACAAGGTAAAATGCGAAACATTTTACTTGCTCTGTTGAGCGGTTGACTGGCATGTTTTACGTCAAATCAAGCGAGGGATTGTCTTATGAAACGTAAAACCATCAAGGATATTGCCAAGGAAAGCGGTTTTTCACTCAGTACCGTTTCACTAGTGTTGAACAACCATCCGCGCATCAGCCAGGCCACGCGCGAGCGGGTGATGGCGGTGGTGAAAAAGTACAACTTTTTCCCGAACAGCGCGGCGCGCGGCC
Source organism: Verrucomicrobia bacterium ADurb.Bin018 (assembly GCA_002071335.1). GTDB lineage: Bacteria > Verrucomicrobiota > Kiritimatiellia > CAIQIC01 > Lenti-01 > CAZNGD01. The sequence continues at coordinate 1,077 of MWEZ01000182.1, read as the reverse complement.
TCGCCTCAAAATCCAGCCGTACCATTTCGGTGGTGGTGCCGAATCTGACGCGCGTTTTTTCGGACATTTATCTGGGCGAAATTATTTCCGGTATTTACGAGCGAGCGGCGTCGCAGGGCTACAAGATTCTGTTGGATATTGCGACGGCGCAATTCATCAAGTCGCAGGAATACACCAAGCTGCTGGCCAGCCGGCGCGCGGACGGCATGTTGTTTATTGCCTCCGACATTCACGCGGAATATCTGACCGCGTTTGAAAACAGTCCGTACAAGTTTTTGCTGGTGAACCATCTGTTCCCCGGAAAAAAGCTGAACTACGTCAGCGTGGATTACGTGGCTTCGGCGCGGCTGGCGGCGGAGCACCTGCTGGGCCTTGGGCATCGCAAGATCGGACTGATCGCCGGTACCAATACGTACACGGGCCTGCAATTCCGTGATGAATTTATCCGCGTGTGCAAGAGCTGGCCGGCCGGGACGGGCCAGGTGGCCAGCGTGGACGGTGGCGAAGAGTGGAGCCAGCGCGGCGGGTACGCCGCGGCGGCCAAGCTGCTGGCCATGGAACCCAACCTCACCGCCATCATGGCGGCCAACGACCGCATGGCCATCGGCGCGATGCGTTGGCTGGTGGATAACAAGCGCGAAGTGCCGGAAGATGTTTCGGTGATGGGCGTGGATGACATTCAGCTCGCCACGTTTGTAAATCCGGGGCTTTCCACCATCCGCCATGACTTGCACCAAGTGGGCATCGAGTCCTGCAACCGTATTTTACAACTCATCAAGGGCGAGATCACCGAGTGCAGCGACCTGCTGCCGACGTCCTTGGTGGTGCGCGGCTCAACCAGCCGCGTGGCGGGCAAGTAGCGGCGGTTTATGGGGGCGGGTTGGCCGGGCGGGGGGCCAGCAGGAACAGCAGGCCGCCGAAGAGGCTCCAAGCGCTGCCGGCGAAATAGCCGAGCAGCGAGAGTGACACCGCGGCGCCGGCCGCGATCCCGAACGGCTGCAACAGTTGGATGAACAACGTCTCGCGGACGCCCAGCGCGCCGGGCGTGATGGGGATGGCCGCCAGCACCGTGATGAT
>MWEZ01000181.1 GCA_002071335.1 Verrucomicrobia bacterium ADurb.Bin018 | reverse complement strand
CGGAATGGCCTTGGGCGGGTGGTGGGGATTGCGCCGCACGGCGACGGCTACCCCTCGCACACTGGCCAAACTGCACGCGGTCTTGGCCGGCTATTTACTCATCATGGCCGGGGTGCTGCGGCTCATGGCCGTTGGCACTTGGCAACACGGCACGGGCGGCGAGTTGGCCTTTTTGTTGCTCGCCGTGGGCGTGGGCATCGTGGTGGGGTGGGAGTTCCCGCTGGCCACGCGCCTCCACTGGGCCGCCAACCCGGCGGCTGCTGCCCGCGGCGCGGTCTATGGCGCAGATATTCTGGGCTCCTGCCTCGGGGCGTTGCTGGTGAGCTTGTGGGCGCTGCCGCTCTACGGCATCCCGGCCACGCTGCTGGGCCTGGCCGCGCTCAACCTCGGCATGGCCGCTATTGCCAGACTCCCGGGATCACTTCGCCGGATGGCGCCACGCCATTCGTGAGCCGGTTTTCCAGCACGAAAAATCCCTGCCGCCGGATCAGTACTTCGCCGGTTTGCGGGGAGTAGGTCGAGTCACCGGGCGAGCTGGGGATGTTGCCCGTATAGACATAGTGCAGTCCCTCCGCCATCGCAATGTCTCGCGCGCGGACAATGCGCTCGATCGGCGTGGGTGGCAGATTGGCCAACTTGTAGAGTGGGTGAAAGCGCGTGAAATGCACCGGCACATCCGGCCCCAGGTTGTCCCGCACCCAGCGCGCCAATTCACGCACTTCATCCTCGCTGTCGTTGAGCCCGGTAATCAGCAAATTCACGATCTCCAACCACACGCCGGCCTCGTGAATAATCTTCATGGTTTCCAAAATCGGTTCGCGGCTGCCGCCGGTCACTTCGGTGTAGAATTGGGGACTGAACGCCTTGAAATCCACCTTGTAGGCATCAATGTGCGGCAGCAGCGCTCGCAGTGGTTCGGGCTGGATGTAGCCGTTGCTGATCACCAGCGTCTTGAGGCCGCGCGCTTTGGCCAGCCGCGCGATGTCCAACATGTATTCATAAAAAATCGTGGGCTCGTTATAGGTGAAGGCGATTGCTTGCGCCCCGCTGCGCACCGCGGCCGCAACCACTTCCTCCGGCGTGGCGGCGGTGGTTTGCAACTCGCCCGGCAGCGCCTGGGAGATTTCCCAATTCTGACAGAACAGGCACCGCATGTTGCAACCCGATGTCGCCAGTGAAAACGCCCGCCCCCCCGGCAGCACATGGAAAAACGGCTTCTTTTCGATCGGGTCCACATGCACCGCCGCCATCTGGCCATAGACCAGCGAATACAGCGTGCCGCCGATGTTCTGCCGCGCGCGGCACAGCCCCAGCGCACCCTCCGGCAAACGGCATGAATTCGGGCAAAGCCGACAATGCACCATACCGTCCGGCAACTTGTCGTACCAGCTTGCTTCGTGTAACCGGTTGGTATCCGCCGGCGCGGGCGCCGCCACCTTGGTCAGCGCCGCCGGTTTCTCGCGCACCCAAATCAGCGTCGCGGCCAACCCCAGCACACCCACCAGAAAACAAGCTGCCAACGCCTTCTTCATAGCTTCAGCATACCATAAACAAAAAACAGGATGCCAACCCCCAGCGCGCTCAACCGCGCCGCCCAGCGGAACTCCGCCAACTGCCCCAGCCAACCCACGCCGATTAGCGGCAGAAAGTACAGCGACGTCGCCCCAAAAAAGACCGCAAAATACACCAAGCCCTTGGCCACGCTATGCAGCATGAACACATACGCCATCGACAGCAAAAATGGCGGACACGCCTGCAACCCCAGCAACAACCCCAGCAAAATCGGCGCACTTGCCGCGCGGCCCGTGCCCGCCGCGCAAAACGACCAGCGCGGACGCCGGAAACCCAGCGCGTAAAAAATCAGCACCAGCGCCATCAGCATCATGCCCGCCGTCATCACCCGCTCCAGCCACGCCGCGCGGAGTTGCTCACCCAGCAATCCCACCAGCGCCCCCATCAGCAAATAGCCCGTCAACCGCCCGCCCATCAGTTGTAACCACACCTTGACTGTCTGCCGCGCGGTGCGCTGCTCCGCCGCAAAAATCGGCAACAAAAAAGGGAAACACGTCCCACAGCAAAAAATCCCCGTCGCCAGCCCCGCCAGCAACGGCTCCACGATGACCTCGCGCCACACCATCTACGCCCCCGCCACCCCGCACCCAAATGGAAACGCAACTTTCACCGCTGGCCTCGTTGGTACCCCGGAGAGGGATCGAACCTCCGACCTGCGGTTTAGGAAACCGCCGCTCTGTCCAACTGAGCTACCGGGGCATCAATGACTTACGACTTTTCGGCCAAAAAGTGTTGACGCTTTGTTGACAAACTTCGTCCTTATGCGCTATGGTTCTTCGTAGTTCTATGGAGTGCCACAAATGAGCCGCAAGCAAAAGCTGAAAATGCCAGTCACGCGGGAAAGCGGGATTCCGATTCGCTTCCTGCCTCACCGGAAGCGCAAGCCGTGGATGCTGGACCTCTACAAAAGCGGGGTGCGGACCCGGACTTGTTTCGCCACCGAAGAAGAAGCCCAGCAGGCGGCTATGCGCGAAGCCGGCAATCTGGTGTCCGAGGGGATGCAAGCCCTCGCCCTCTCCCGTGAACAGCGGCTAGACGCGGCGCGGGCTCTCGGGATTCTCAACGGGACGGCCACGCTTGAAGCCGCCGCCGATTTTTTGATGCGGCACTCCGTCGCGGGGGAGGCCGGGAAACCTGTGCGGGATGTCGTGGCCGATTTCCTGCAAGCCAAGCGCGGGGCGAATCGTCGGCCCGATACGCTTAGAGATTCGGAATCCCGCCTCGGGTGTTTCGTGGCGACGTTCGGGGATCGCCCCCTCGGCACGATTACCTTGCTGGACTTAGAGCGTTGGTTGTCCGGGCTCAAGGTCGGGCCCGTGACCCGCGACCATTATAGGCGGTATGCGGTCAGCCTTTTCAAATACGGCCAACGGCGCGGCCTGTGCGACCGCAACCCGGCCCTCGGGCTGGCGAAGTCCGGTCGGGATGAGAAGATGCCTGCCATCCTCACGCCGAAGCAAGCGCAAAACCTTCTCGAAGCCGCCCAAGCCCACGCGCCCGAGATGGTGCCTTACTTCGCCGTGGGAATGTTCGCCGGGTTGCGGCCACAAAACGAATTGGCCCGGCTGGACTGGCGGAATATCGACTTCAAGGGAAAGAGCATCATGGTGGACCCGGCCACGGCCAAGCGGCGGCGCTCGCGGTTCGTGAAGATGTCGGCCAACCTGATTGCATGGCTGACACCGTACCGTCAGACCTCGGGGACCATGTTCTATTCCCGCCGCCTGTTTCGCCGGGTGATTGACAAGGCGGAACTCGCAACCTGGACCCCGGATGTGATGCGGCACTCCTTCGCGTCCTATCATCTGGCCGCGCACGGCGACGCCAACGCCACCGCCCTGCAGCTCGGCCATGCCGGGGCGCCGGGGGTTTTGTTTGACCATTACCGCGCTCTCGCCAAGCCGAAGGACGCCCGCGCCTTCTGGCGGATAAAGCCGAAGGCGTCAAAGGTGGTCCCTTTTCCCAAGCGCGTGACAGCATAGGAGCCCGACATGAAATCAGAGGGTAGAATCAAAATGGAAGCCGCCGAAACCGCTATGCGGGCGGCAAGGGCGGCGGATGAATTGCTCGGCCATCTGGCACGGGCTGAAACCGCCGATGAACTGGCGACGGTCAAGCGACAGGCCTACGACTTGCAAGGGATATTCCCTCTCCATGCGGCACGATTCGCGGCAATCGTGGCTGACATCAACGAGCGAGAAAACCCGCGTCCTGACCCTCTGGCTGGCGTAAAGGCGGATACCGAATTTCTTGTGAAAGACCGCAAGGCGCAAAAGAAGCGACGCGGCAAGGCGGCGCGGCAAACCCGGCGCGACACGAAAGACAGCGGACTATGGGACCCTTACGACACCTTCCGGGCCATGCGGGCGAGAATCGAGCGGGGCGAAAAGCGTCTTGCGGCCGCAACGGATGTCATAGAGGCGTCGAAGGGGAAGATTACCCTAAAGCCGGAAACCCTCGTCCGCTATTACCGCGCATGGAAGAAGAAGCGGAAAACGGATTAACCGCCGGATAATCCGCCGAAAGTTGAGGCCCGCAATCGTCAATGGTTGCGGGCTTTTTCGTGCGGAAAAGCGGATTCGGAAAACGGTTCGTTCTCGGAACGGCTTTTCTATTCACGTCAGCGCAGAAAACCCTGCGTTAGTGCCTCAGGGCGCGGAAAGAAACGCTGACATGAAAGAACAAGCCGCAATGGAAGCCGTCGAGCGCGGGTTCCTGAATCCCGGACAGGCCGCGCGGTTTCTGTCCATATCCCGCCGATACCTCGGCCACCTCACCGGCATCGGGGTGATCCCCGTACACCGGCTGGGTTCCCGGTGCGTCCGCTACAGCATCGCCGACCTCAACGCGGCAATGGCGACCTTTCGCAGGGGGAAGTAAGCCATGACACGCAACGCCAAACAAAAGGCCGCGACCTCGCCAAAGGCCGCGACCAGCAACGCCAACGCCGAAAAGCCTACGGGATGCCGATGCGCCGCGCA
>MWEZ01000180.1 GCA_002071335.1 Verrucomicrobia bacterium ADurb.Bin018 | reverse complement strand
GGCGAACGTGGCCAGCCCCGGCAGCAGGTAGCGCGCCGCGTGGGTGCGCCGCGAATTATAAATCCACGCCGCGCCAAGGCCTGCCGCCACAAACACCGCGCCAAGCCATGCCGCACCGGCCAACGTCATTTGTACGGCCAGCCAACCGATTCCTGCCACCACGGTCAGCCACAACACCCGCGCCAACCCGCGAAACATCATGGCGCCCCCCGGCGCATCCGTTGCGCGGCGTTGTCCAGCGCCTCCTGCGGTGTAGCCCGTCCGGCGGTGATGGTGGCCAGCGCCGATTCCATGGAACTCCAGAAAACGCCCATCTGTGGAATGTTCGGCATCAGCAGGCCCACCTCGATATTGCGCATTGAGCCAGCCAAGCGCGGATCATGAGCTTGGGCTTCGTAGGCCGCCATCAAGGCCGGCACGCCCAGCGGCACATGCCGGTCCATGGCGGCGAGGCCTTGCGACGTAATGAGGTAATGCTCCAAAAACTCCTGCGCCAAATCCAGATTGGGGCTGGTGCGGTTGAACACCGCGCCCACCACGCCGACAAACGGCCGCGCCGGATGCCCATTCACGCCGGGGATGGTCGTCACGCCAAAATCAATGCCGCTCTTTTTCAGGTTTTCCCAAGCGAACGGACCGGAAATGAACATGGCCAGTTTGCCCTGGTTCATCTGCGCCTCGGCGATGGAGTAGGAGAGGCTGCCCGGCAGCACCTTGGCGCGGATGAGGTCCGTCACCGCCGTCATGGCCGCCACCGCCGCCGGGTGGTTCACCCCGATGTCCGCAAGGTCATACGAACCATCCGGCCGCTGGCCGAAAATATAACCGCCATCCGCCGCCAGCAGCCCGAACGAAAAATAGGCGTTGTTGTAGTCCCACATGATGGGCGCTGCGCCGCGCGCCTGCAGGCGCGGCGCCAGCTTCGCGCAGTCGGCCAAGTTGGTGGGAATCTCGTCCTCACCAATCAGCGCACGATTATAGATCAGCCCCGGCGACTCCATGGCCAGCGGATAGCCCCACAGTCGCCCGCGGTGGGTGAAGGCCTCCCACGCCTTGGGAAAAATCCGCGCTTGAAATGCAGGGTCCGGATCCACCGGCAGCAGCAGCCCGCTATCCGCCCATTCGCCCACGCGGTCATGTGCCCAGATCATGATGTCCGGCCCTTTGCCGCTTTTGGCCGCGTGGAAAAACTTGTCGGTGGCGCCCTCCGGATGCTCGACCACCACAGGGATGCCGGTGTTTTGCTCAAAAATCCGGCCGATTTCCGCGATACCCTCGTAGCCCTTGTCGCCGTTGATCCATACCAGCAACTGCTGCGGCTCCCATGCCGGCGCGCTTAGCGGCAGCGCACTCAGCGCCAAGCACCATAGGATGGGGCGAAGCCACGTCATGGCGCACACCATACCCGCCCGCGGAAACTCCGCGCAACGGAAAACCATGTCGCCGGGCCGACTCGCCGGCCCGGTGCGCGTCACGCCGTCGGCGCAGCCGCCTTGCGGCTTTTGCCCTTGAGCCAGATAAGCCCGCCCACGGCAACCACCAGCAGCGGAATGCCCACCAAAGGGCGATAGGTCAGCCACGCAATGGCAATCCACACCAGCGACCACGCGCCACCCAGGACAAGGCTCACCAAGGTGATCCCCGCGCCCACAATTGTTCCCAGCGGTGGAATCACTTTGGCCAGCGCTTCCAAGATGCCGAAAATGCCGCGCAAACCGCCGCACACCAGCACCACGCCAAGCAAACGGAACAGCCAGGTGAAGATACGGTTTTCGGATTGCGCGTGCGCAAACATTTCTTCAGCGCTGACCATGCCGACTTCCAGGCGCGAAACGGTGCGCCCATTTTTCGCCACATACTTTACGAAGGTGTCGCCCTGAACCCGGCCAATCAACGACACCTCTTTGGGAGGCACTTTGCTGAACGTGACGCGCACATCGCCGATGGCCGGCGTGGCGGGCTCAAGGCCGAAATATACCGTTGAGCCATCCGTGTGCACCCACTGCGCTGGCGGCACAGTCTCTTCGTCATCGGCATTATCAGCCGCGGGGGCGTGGGGGTTCTTGGCGATGGTGGCCGTCCACGCCGCCGTTTGCTCAGCCGTTGGCTGAACCTGCGCACTCTCCGCGCCGGTGATGGACTCCACAAAAAAGTCCGGCAGGACATACGCGCCGAAAGTCACCGTGTCGGCATACTGGGTTTGCTCGTCAAACCGGAGCCATGTCCAATTTTTACCCTGATAGGCCGGATCGTGAAACTCCAGCGAGTCCTCCGGATCGGAACACCACTTTTTCTTATAGGTATAGGTGGTGATTTTTTCCTGGCCGCCGCCCATTTTGTCGCGGGTTTCCGTCTTGGACTCCTCGACCCACTGGTAGTATTCCACCTCGCGGGCCAGTGCGATGGCGTTTTCGCTCACGCCAAAAGCGGAATCACTCAGTACATCGGCGGTATTGGCCTTGGCCGAGGCATGGATCAATTTGCCTTCCAGTTCGGGGGCCCGGGTATCCACGCTGGCCACGGACACCACGGCGCCTTCCGCTTCCGTCAACGCCCGCTTCGTTTTCACAAAGTTGCCCTCGTTCCAGAACAGCAGCACGGTGCCGACAACAAAAGCAATCAAGCCAAAGACAATTCCCTTCAAAGAGTTGCTCAATCGCGAACCGTAGGTCGTCGTGGTTTTTTCCTGATAGGCCATGGCATCCTTTCTACACTTGGCGTATTGTTCCGGCGCGTTCTGCCCGCTCGGGCCAAATCGCGCATGGCCGAATTTTATGCGCTTTCAGCCGGGAATACGCAAGCCCATCCCGGCTCCCGGCCGCGCCACCCGCGGGGTGGAGGGGCGGGGGTGGGGGGGGGCGACGAAAAAAATCGCCCCATCTATTGACATACATACAACCTTTCTGGCATATTGTATAATTGCGTCCAAAATTACCCTAGAAGCGAAACCCTTGCCCTTATATGTCCAGTAAGAAAAAGAAAACGTCCACGTCTGCCAAGCCGAAAGCCAAAAAGTCCGCTAAACCCGCCGTCAAGCCGGCCGGCAAACCCGTAGCCAAGCCGGCCAAGAAGCCTGCCGCCAAGGTTGCCAAGCCTGTCAAGACGGCGGCCAAACCGGTCAAAACCGCCAAGCCCGCACCCAAACCGGCCAAGTCGGCCAAACTGGCAGCCAAAACCGCCAAGGCTGCCAAGCCCGCGGCCAAACCGGTTTCGAAAACCCAACCAACCAAGAAGTCAGGCGCGAAGCCTGCCGTAGTCGCCAAGGGCGCCAAAATTCCGGCGCCTGCCCAAGCAAGCAAGCCGGTCAAGGGTGCACCACGCGGCAAAGCCGCCCAAGGTGCGCCACCGGTCGCTGCGCCGACGCCCGCCGCCGTGCTGTCCGGCAAGAATGCCCCGGACTATATGCTGCAAATCATCAGCTACGCCCGCGAGCGTGGAAACAAAATTTCCAGCGATGAACTTCACGAGATTCTGCCCCCCGAAATCATCGGCGTGGAAGAGATTGAGCGCATCGAAGAAAAACTGCGCAGTTTGAACATCGAAATTTCCCGCGATGGTGGCGATCTCGAAGGGGCCATCCAAGCCGACAAGGCCACCCCCGCCACGCGCGCCGACAGCTCGGTCATTGATGACCCCGTGCGCATGTACCTCAAACAAATGGGGCAGGTACCGCTGCTCACCCGTGAGCAGGAAGTCGAAATCTCCAAACGCATCGAAGAAGCCGAACAGCACGCCAAGCGCCTGCTGCACCGGTTCGGCTTTGCCACCAAGGCCTATTTCGACATGGTGGACCGCCTCCAGACCTCCCGCGAACGCTTCGACCGCGTGATCGCCGACAGGCCGGAAGGCGACAAAGGAGCCAAGCCGGAAACCGAAAAACGCGAAATTGGCCGCGACAAATATTTTGGGCTGATTATTCCCAAACTGACCAAGAGCGTGCCGCAAACCCAGGCCGTGGTGCGGGAACGGTTCCGGGCGCTTTCCGCCAGCCGCCTGACCATCGCCGAGCAGGAGCGCCGCAAAAAATTGTTCGTCCAAGCGCGCGAGCGCCTGGCCAATATGCTCAACGAGTTCTACTTCAAGCAGAAGGCCGTGGAAGATTTCGTGGTCTACGCCGATGAGCTGGCCCGCTCCTTCGAAACCCTCTGCAAGCAAATCCGCGATGCCGAAAAAAGCAGAAGCCCGGCCAAGAAACAGCATTTGCGCGCCCACAAGAAAGCCCTGCGCGAGCTGGAAGAAGAACAATGCCTCTGCGTGGAAGAATTCCTGCAGCAGCACGCCGAGCTGAAGGATTGGCTGCGCAAGGGCCTGCGCGCCAAGTCCGAGATGGTCGAAGCCAACCTGCGCCTGGTGATTTCCATCGCCAAGAAGTACACGAACCGCGGGCTCTCGTTCCTCGATCTGATCCAGGAAGGCAACATGGGCCTGATGAAAGCCGTCGAAAAATTCGAATATCAACGCGGCTACAAGTTCAGCACCTATGCCACCTGGTGGATCCGGCAGGCCATCACCCGCTCCATCGCCGATCAGGCCCGCACCATCCGCATCCCCGTGCACATGATCGAGACCATCAACAAACTTATGCGC
>MWEZ01000179.1 GCA_002071335.1 Verrucomicrobia bacterium ADurb.Bin018 | reverse complement strand
GGCGCGGTTGCGCAGGGCAATATGCAGGACGGGGCGGTTCTCGGTTTGATTGATCTTTTTGCCGGCGAACATGGCGTCAATTTCGCCGCGCAAATCGGCGGCGGCGCAAAGCGCCTGCAGCAGCCGCATGGTTTCGTTGGTGATCAGGTTTTTGGAGTAATCCAAATGCCACCCGCCCACATCGAGACTGAAGGTGGTGCCACGCGCCGGATCTGCCGCAAACAGCTCCCGCAGCGAAGCGGTTTTCATCTGCGCGGCATGCGCCTTGAGGGCTTTCCATTCCGGTGAGATGTCGAGTCGTTTGCGGCGGGGCATGGCAGGTCCTTGGGAGTCTAGAGGGGCTAGGAGTTTAGGAGTCTAGAAGTCTAGGAGTTTAGGAGTTTAGGGAGCTAGAAATTCCGGGGCGTGGCAAGGGGGAGCATAGGAGGGAGAGCGCGAACATCGGTTATGCTCCTGCACTCCCTGACTCCTATACTCCGCCATTCCTCACCACTCTACTTCTTCACCTTGATCCGCTTGAAGCGGCCGATCTTGGGCAGGGGGCCCACGATGGGGGCGGCGTAGTCAATGAACGCCTTGGTGACGTCGCACCCGTTGGCGGCGATGAACTCGTTGGGCATGTGGCGGGTTTCCTTGGCCACGCTGCGCAGCTCCACGCGCTCGAAATACACCTGGTACTTCTTGCCCTTCTTGCGGCGGATGGCCACGCTGCCATCCACATCGCCGCTGGTGGCCAGCTTGACCGCCGCGCGGCCCACCGCGAACGCCTCCTTGGCATCGTTGGCGGCGACCACGCCGGGGAACGAACGCTGCAAATAGCCGAACGTGTCGGCGCGCACGCGCGTGATATCAGTCTTGGTCTTGATGAGGTTGGCCAGTGCATCGCCCAACGCGCCGGAGCCGGAAAGCTGTACGTTGCCGTGGCTGTCCACTTCCTTGGTGAAGGTGGCGGCAATGGCCGTGCCGGTGATGTCGGCAATGCCTTCGGACACCGCCACCACGCAGCGGCCGTGCTTTTCAACCATGGCCTTGACCTGCTGCGGGAAAAGTTCGAGATCGAACGGTCGCTCGGGCAGATAGATCAGGTGCGGGCCGGCGCCGGGATAGGTGCGGGCCAGCGCGGCGGCGGCGGTCAGGAAGCCGGCATGGCGGCCCATGACCACGTTGATCTTCACGCCCGGCAGCGCGGCATTGTCGAGATCATCGCCCATGAACGCCTGCGCGACGAACTTGGCGCCGCTGGCAAAGCCGGGGGTGTGGTCGTTTTCGCGCAGATCGTTGTCAATGGTCTTGGGAATATGGAAGCAATGCAGCTCGTAGCCGGCCTTCTTGGCTTCCTCATTGATGATGTGCGCGGTTTCAGCGGAATCGTTGCCGCCGATATAGAAGAAGTAGCGCACGCCGTACTTCTGGAGCTTTTCAAAAATCTTGGCGCAGTCATCGGGCGTGGGCTTTTTGCGTACGGAGCCGAGGGCGGAGGAGGGCGTCTGGGCCACGGCCTTGAGGGTGGCCACGCTTTCGCGGCCCAGATCAATGAGGTCTTCGTTGAGGATCCCCTTGATGCCGTGCAGCGCACCATAAATCTTTTTGATTTCCTTGTGTTTCCGGGCTTCCAGCACCGCGCCGATCAAACTCTGGTTGATGACGACCGTCGGCCCGCCGCTCTGGGCGATGAGCATGTTGCCTGTGATTTTCTTGTTTTTCTTGGCCATAAAACGCTTGATCCTTTCCGGCGGGGCGTCCGCCTACGCCCGCGCATGAAACCAAACCGGCGCCCGTGCTGGCAAGCGGTTTTGCGGCCCATTTTTGGCCTTGCATCGCCCCACCCCCGCCCGTATAGTCCGCCCTTCGAACAATCAAGACCAGAGAAGCAGAAGAGAAGTTGGATCAAGCATTATGATGGATAGCGCAGTCAAAGCGGCAATCAAGCAGGAATATCAACAGCACGAAAAGGATAGCGGTTCCGTGGAGGTTCAAGTGGCCCTCCTCTCCAAGCGGATCCAAGACCTGACCGCGCACCTTCAGAGCCACAAGGCCGACCATAACTCGCGCCGGGGCCTGATCGTCATGGTCAGCAAACGCCGGCGCCTGCTGGATTACCTGCGCGACACCGATCTCGCCCGCTACCAGAAGCTCATCGCCCGCCTCGGCCTGCGCCGCTAGTCCCGCGGGGGCGCCCCCCTTGGCGGGGAGGCCCGCCCCTCTCGCTGGCGACCAGGCACGGCCGTGGACGGACCGGGCTGGCCTCCTTTCCTTCCTTGCGCCGCGTCGGCATCGCCGCGAAACGCCGGCTTATGCCCCGCGCTCAAACGTCGAAAAAGCAGTCAGTAAGTAAGAAGAAGAAAAGAAGGAAAGAAGCAAGATGAAGAACACCACCTCCGTCGCCGTGAATCTCGGCGGCAAAACCATGACATTCGAAACGGGCCTGCTCGCCCGCCAGGCCGCCGGCCAAGCCACTTGCCAACTCGGCGAGACCATGGTCTTTTCGGCCGTCACCTCCACCAGCAAGCCCCGCGAAGGCATTGATTTCTTCCCCCTGCAAGTGGAATACCGCGAGCGGTTCTATGCCGCCGGCCGTTTCCCCGGCGGGTATTTCAAGCGCGAAGGCCGCCCCACCGAAAAGGAAATCCTGACCGCCCGCGTCACCGATCGCCCCATCCGCCCGCTCTTCGCCGAGGGCTTCTTCAATGATGTCCAAATCAACAACGCGCTGATGACCGCCGACGGCGAACACGAAAGCGACATCCTCAGCATCAACGCCGCTTCCGCCGCCCTGATGCTCAGCGAGCTGCCCTTCCTCGGCCCCATCGGCGCCGTGCGCGTGGGCCGCGTGGATGGCCAATTCATCCTCAACCCCACCCAGCAACAGCTCAAGGCTTCCGACTTGGACCTCGTCTATGTCGGCCGCCGCGACCTGCCCATGATGATCGAAGGCTCCGCCAAGGAAATCAGCAACGCCGACATGGTCGCCGCCATGAAGTTCGGCCACGAGGGCGTGGTCGCCATTTGCGATGCCCAGCTTGAGCTGCGCGCCAAGATGGGCCTGCCGCCCAAGACCTTCACCGAAACTGGCCCCGATGCCGAACAAGTCGCCAAGTTGCGCGAAATTGCCGGCGCCGATCTCGAAGCCGCGCTCTTCACCGTCAAGAAGCTCGAACGCCAGGAAAAGATGGGCAAGGTGTTCGAAGCCGCCTTCGCCAAGATGCAGGAAATCTACGGCGAAGAAGTCATGACCGAAAACCGGTTCAAGATGCTCTTCGATGTCATCGAGATTGAAATCGTCCGCAAGGGCGTGCTGGAAAAAGGCAAGCGCATGGACGGTCGCGCCATGGACGAATTGCGTCCGCTAATTGCCGATGTGGCCTTGCTGCCGCGCGTGCACGGCTCCGCCCTCTTCTCCCGCGGCGAAACGCAAGCCATCGCCGTCGCCACCCTCGGCACCGGCCAGGATGAGCAGGAAATGGACGGCCTCACCGGCGGTGACACCAAGAAGCGCTTCACGCTGCACTACAACTTCCCGCCCTACTCCACCGGCGAAGTCAAACGCCTCGGCGGCCTCAACCGCCGCGAAATCGGCCACGGCGCACTCGCCGAGCGTTCCATCGCGCAGATGATGCCGGCGGACTACCCCTACACCGTGCGGGTGGTATCCGAAATCATGGGCTCCAACGGTTCTTCCTCCATGGCCTCCGTTTGCGTGGGCACCCTCGCGCTGATGGATGCCGGCGTGCCGCTGAAGAAGCCCGTGGCGGGCATCTCCATCGGCCTCGTCACCGGCGCAAGCCAAAAGCCCGTCCTGCTGACCGACATCCTCGGCGCGGAAGACCACTGCGGCGACATGGACTTCAAGGTCGCCGGCACCCGGGACGGCATCACCGGCTTCCAGGTGGATCTCAAAATTCGCGGCCTCGAGTGGGACTTGGTGGCTGGCGCGTTCGACCGCGCCCATGCCGCCCGCCTGAAGATCCTGGACACCATGCAAGCCGCCCTGCCGGCGCCGCGTCCGGAACTCTCGCCCCATGCCCCGCGCATCATGGTCGTCCACATCAACCCCGAAAAGATCGGCGCGCTTATCGGCCCCGGCGGCAAGAATATCCGCCGCATCACCGAAACCACCGGCACGCAGATTGACATCGAGGATGACGGCAAGGTCTCGATCTTCTCCAACAACAAGGACAACCTCGACGCCGCCCTGCGGGAAGTCGAAGCCCTCACCGCCGAAGCGGAAGTGGGCAAGATTTACCGCGGCGCCGTCACCGGCATCAAGGATTTCGGCGCGTTCGTCGAATTCCTGCCCGGTCAGGAAGGCTTGGTTCACATCAGCGAACTCGCCGACTTCCGCGTCAACCGCACGGAAGACGTCGTCAAGATGGGCGAGGAAATCTGGGTCAAGGTGCTCAGCGTGGAAGACAACGGCAAAGTCCGCCTCTCCCGCAAAGCCGCCATGGCCGAGAAGGGCGAAAAGAGCCGCAAGGGTTAAAACAACCCCTGCCCCCGCCGCCGGGTTCCCCCCGGCGGCTTTTTTGTCGGCGCAGAACAAGGGTGCACGACATAAAAGTCGGTTATTAAGCCGCGCGATCATCCCAGAAGCGGTCGAATAGATTGGAGAGGAAGC
>MWEZ01000178.1 GCA_002071335.1 Verrucomicrobia bacterium ADurb.Bin018 | reverse complement strand
GCGCTCATCCGCGAAAAGATTTTCCCGCCCGCCGAATGGCCGCTCGTTCAGGCGTGGATCAAGGATTGCGCCGCCCCCGCGTGAAGACACCCACCGCCATGCCTTCCCCCGCGCCACCACTGCCCCCGCTGCCAGCCAACCCGCTGATTTCCGTGGTGGTGCCCAGCTATAATCAGGGCGCGTTCATTCGGCAAACCATCGAGTCCTGCCTCGCGCAGGATTATCGCCCGTTTGAGATCATCGTGATGGATGGCGCGTCCACCGACAACACGGTACAGGTGCTGCAATCGTTTGGCCAGCGGCCCGAGTTGCAGTGGGTTTCCGAAAAAGATGACGGCGTGGTGGATGCCGTGAACAAAGGCCTGCGTCGCGCCCGCGGCGAGATTTGCGCCATCCAAAGTTCCGACGATTATTATCTGCCCGGCGCGTTTTCCCATGCCGCCGCCACGTTCGCCCGGCAGCCGGCGGCCGGACTGGTGTTTGGCAATGTGGATCGCGTGGACGTGGCCGGCCAACTTCTTTTTTCGCCGCGGCAGCCGGCGTATTCGCTGGCCCGGCTACTAGCGCGCGAGGTGTTTGTGTATCAAGCCGCGGCATTTTTCCGCCGGGACTTGGCGTTGCAGCTTGGCGGTTGGAATCCCCGCATCCCCCATGTGCCCGATACCGATTTATGGTACCGGCTGGCATTCCATGCCGAGGTTGTTCAACTCCGTTCAGCGTTGGCAGCGTGCCGCACACATCCGGGTCAGCGCGACACCCACTTGGTCGCAATCTATGATGAATATCTGCAAATGCTGGCTGAATCGCGCGAATTGGTCACCGCGCCGCGGGTGTTACGCCGCGCCGCCGCAGCCGGCGCCGCCCTGCTCAAGTTTCGCTACGGGGGACCTTGGAGCGATGCTGAGCTGACGCGCGCCGCGTGGCGCGCGCTGTGCTATCGGCCTTCGCTGCTGTGGTCGCCTGCGTTGCCAAAACATCGCTTGCTGCCGGGCTATTTCGCGCTGACCCGGCTGCGCCGTCGCTTGCTGGGCCGCCCACCATGAATCCGCCAACTCTCAAGCAGAAGCTGGGTTGCTGGTGGCATGAACGCTGGCGACTGGAATTGGTCCTGCGGGCGCCGGATTTGGCTCGGCGCGCGGGCTTGGAATGGCTGGATCTGTGCAACCGTCACGAACGGCTGGCCAAGTCACCCGATAGCCATGGCCGAATTTGCCTCTGGTCCGACTCCTCCTTGTTGACGGTGTGTCGGATATTTCCCCGTACGGGTGCACGTTTGCTGCGCCATGTGTGGTCAACTGACCACGAACCGCCCACTGCACCGTTGTCCATAATCCTGCCGGTGCGCGGGATCGAGCGCGCGCCAGTAGTGGCGTTCGTCATGGAAACGGTACGCCGGCAAATCGGGGCGGATTCTGAAATCTTGCTCTGCGAGCATGACACGGCGCCGCGTTATGCCCACCTTGCCGTTGCAGAAATCCGCCACGTCTTCGTGCCGGCCGTGGCCGACGAACCTTTCAATAAAAGCAAAGCGATGAATGCCGGCGCGCGCGCAGCCCGGCATTGCACCTTGGTTCTGCTGGATGCCGATGGTGTCTTGCCCCCCACGTTTCTGGCGCGCGCCATGGATTGTTTGGTCCGCGGCTGGGAAGCGGTCCGCCCGCTGCGGTTTTTGTTCCTGTTGGATGAACCAGCCAGCCACCAGTTTGTCCACACCGGCCGGGTGGACGGTGTGCGGCAGGTTGCCGCCGTCCAACAGAATACGCCCGGCATGGTCACGGTGATCCGACGCGACAGCTATGCGGCCCTCGGCGGTCACGATGAGCGCTTCGCGGGGTGGGGCGGGGAGGACCTCGAATTTCTTGACCGTTTGCAAACCCGAAAATTGTATCCCGGTTCATTTCTGCCGGCGATTCACCTGTGGCACTCCCCCGCGCCGCAAAAAGCAAGCGGTCACCGCAACCATGAACTCATGCTGCGCATCATGGCGGAGCCGACCGCAAACCGTGTGGCGCAAGCCCGGCAACGGTGGGAGCGTGGGTCATGATCTGGTTGGTTGTGCCCACGGCCTGGGAAGGCTTGCCCGGCGCTGGCCAATGGAAGGATTTGCACGGTATTCGCCTTGTGTTGACCCGTCTCGGAAATGAGTGGCGGGAGTTTCGTTTCCATGAAGACAACATCAGCGAGTTGATCGCCCGGATCGGCTCCGCGAATGACACGGTCATCTGGTACTACACCTTTTGGCCGGAAGCCATGGAGGAACTGCGGCGTTGCTGTCCACAGGTGAAAATCGTGCTACGGACCGTCAATGCCGAAGCCCGGCAGCATTGGACGCGCGCCGAAAAACAATGGTGGCGGTTGCGCGGTTTGCCGCGCGATATTTATGGGTTCTTGCGCCTCCTCAGCCGTGACCGGCGGTGCTGCCGCGTCGCCGACGTTTTGGCGGGCATCAGCCCGTGGGATGATCGGCATTATTGGGCGCGTTTGGCGGGTACGACTCCGTTGGTTGCCGCACCGTATTTTTGTCCGTGGCCGGCGTTGCGCCCGGATGTGACTTTGCAACCATGGACGCAACGGAAAACCGATGCGCTCTGTTTGGCGGGCACGCGTGATCCCATCGGCCGGGGCCATGTTGCCGGGTTTATGGCGTTGGCTCGACAGCCCGCTTGGGCCGGACGGGGCATGGCGGCCAGCGCCGGTCTGCTCGATGCGCCGCCGGATGATTGGCCGGGCAATATCACGGCGCTTGGGCGCGTGGCGGAGCCGTGGCCCCTGTTCGGCGCGTCGAAAGCCTTGGCCGTGCTATCCCCGCTGGGTAGTGGCTGCAAAACCACGGTCACCGACGCCCTGGCCGCAGGTTGCTACGCGCTGGTTCATCCTCGGCAACATGACCGCTTGCCGCCGAATGAACGAGAGTTGGCAATTCTGCTGGAGCCAGCATCGGCCGTGGACGCGGCACGCGCCCTTGCCGCAATTACCCAACCGCCAGCCTATGCCGCTGGTGAAATTCAGCAGGCGCAATTCAACCGCGCCGTGAATGCTTGGCGGGAGGTGCTGGCATCATGAGCACGCCGGCCATCTCCGTGGTGATGGGGGTATTCAACGAGGCCGCAGTGTTGGCGCCCACCTTGGACAGCATATTGGCGCAGACGGAACGCGACTTCGAGTTGATAGTCGTCAACGATGGCTCCACCGATCCGCGCGTGGGTGAAATCCTCGCGGAGTACGCCCGCCGGGATGCGCGTTTGCGTGTGTTGACCCAGGCGAATGCGGGGCTGACCCGCGCGTTGATCGCGGGGTGTGCGGCGGCGCGGGGTACCTACATCGCCCGCATGGATGCGGGCGATGTCATGACCCCAGATCGGCTGGCGCGCCAAAAGGCGGTTTTGGCTGCGCATCCGGAAGTTGTACTGGTGACGTGCTGGACCGAATTTTGCGGCCCCGCCTGGGAACCGCTGTTCGTGGAACGCGGAACTCAAAGCAGTGCCACTGCGGGCGATTGGATCGCACAGGCCACGACAACGGCGGCCGAGGGCTATCTGGTGAATGGGCCTTCTTCCCATCCATCCGTCATGTTCCGGACGGCGGCCTACCGCGCTGCCGGCGGCTACCGGTGGCAATTCTATTACGGACAAGACGGTGACTTGTGGGTGCGCCTCGCCGACCACGGCGCATTCGCCGGGATTGCCGCGGTACTGTGCCGCAGTCGGATTTTTCCGGATGGCATTTCCATGCGCCAAGGAAAAAAACAGCGGCGCTTGCACGACTGCCTTTTCGGCACGATTCAAGCGCGCCGTTCAGGCGCCAGCGAAGAACCCTACTTGCAGGCAGCCGCGCAAATCCGGCCGCAGCCAAGCGGCAGCCAGACAACGACGAGCCGCCGCAAGGCGGCGGGATGGTATTTCATTGGCGAAACCTTGCGGCGCAACGGTGACCCGCGGGCCGTGACCTATTTGCGGGAAGCCTGCTGCCGCCAGCCGTGGCAGGTGAAGCATTGGTTGCGGCTTTGGCAAAGCGTCCGGTTGGCGAACCGCCCATTGCCGGCAGGAGAACGCCATGGCTAGCCCGGTCGCCTTGCGTATCTTGTTTGCGGCCGACCTCGTGCGCAATCCCGATTCAGGCGCGGCCGGCACGGAATGGCAGACCCTGGCCGCGTTGCGCCGCCGGGGGCATCACATTGACGAAATCTGGGGCGATGACCTGCCGCACCGGATTCGCCACTGGAATCTTCATTATATTTTTGAACTGCCCCGTGCCTATGAAGCTGCCATCGCCGCGGCGTACCGCCGGCAGCCGTATGATGTGGTCCACATCAATCAAACGCATTGCTGGTTGGCTGCGCGTGAACATCTCCGGCGTCGGCGGCCGGGCGTGGTCGTGCAGCGCAGCCATGGCTGGGAACCCCGCGCTGAAGAAGTAATTCGCCGCTGGCTTCGTGCGTCGGGTCGCCGGACACGACGTGGCTGGCGCAGCATTCCCGGCTGGTGGGTGGATCATCGTTTGGGGCAACATGCCCGCTGGGCATTGCGCCATGCGGCGGGCACCATCGTGAGCAGTACGTTGGATCGTGATTATATTATGTCCACGTATGGCACGCCCGGGGAGAAAGTGGCGTGTATCGCGCAGGCGCCGGCGC
>MWEZ01000177.1 GCA_002071335.1 Verrucomicrobia bacterium ADurb.Bin018 | reverse complement strand
TGGAATAAAATAGAAAGGACAGTAAGACAATAAATCCATCGCCATGACTTGACGGCCCCCATAGAAGGGCTGGAAAGGTCGCCGACCTTCCAGCCGTTCCGGGCCCTAGAACGTCAGGCGCAGGCCGAGGGAGGCGCCGGCGACTTCCTGGGCGGGAGCGCTGATGGTTTGCAGGACAATGGGGGATTCATCGGCCATTTTGGCGGCACGAGCCATGGTTTCGGCCGGGGTGGCCGTGTAGCGATCAACATCGGCGCGCAAAGACACGAGGCCATACACCACCACGATCGTGGCCATGAGGCCGATGGTGATGGCGGCGCCAACGGAATCGCCGCCCATGTCACCGGCAACCGCGGCGGGTGCGGGCAGGGCCACGGCAATCAAGGCCGCGATCAACAGGATCGAAATACCATTCCATTGGGTGCGTTTCATGGGTGTGCCTCCGCGCTTGTATGGCCTAAAATGCTCCGAAGAAAATACTGGTGAAGGTGGTGACCGGCGAAGTTTCACGCAGGTCGTCCAAGGCGGCGCGCCCCTCGCGCACCAAGGCCTGAATCTGCTGGTACAGTTCTTCATCGGCCAGCAGTTTGCCGACGGAGCCTTCGCCGCGCCCGACGCTTTCGGCAATGCCGCGGATTTCTTTGATCGTGGCGGCCAGGTCCTGATAAACCTGATCATCCTCGCTGAGAAGCCGGCCAACGGTGCCTTCGCCATTGGCAAGGCGGGCGCTGATATCGTTCAAGTTGGCGGCGACGGCTTTCACCTGCGCGTAGATGTCGTCATCCATGACCAGCTTGCCGATGGTGCCCTCGCCATCGGCAATCGCCCCGCTAATCGTGCGGATGTTGGCGGCAATCTGCTGGATTTCGCCGTACAGTTGTTCATCGTTCAGCAGGCGGGTCAGCGTCCCCTGCCCCTCGGCGAGATTCGTGGTGATTTTGCGGATTTCGGCCATGGAGGCCTTGAGGTCGGCCAGCACGCCGTCGTTGAGCGCATTGCGGATGTCCTCCACCGTGCGGGTGGCGCTATCCAGCAGTTCAGCGGCCTCGGACCCGTGCAGGGTTTGGTCCAGCGAAATTACGGGAGCATCGGGTGAACCCTGCTCCACCTGCAAGAAACGGCCGCCCAGCACGGAACCGGCCATCACGGCGATCCGGTAATCCTCGCGCAATTCCAGCGGCTGATCCAACCGCACGCGGATATGCACGCCATCGGGCGCGAGCGCGATGCCCTTCACCTTGCCGACGGTGACCCCGCGCGCGTTGACTTCATCGCCCACGCGCAGGCCGTTGACGGAATTGAACACAACGTCCAGATACGTGTATTGCCGGAACAACACTTCTTCGCTGAGCATGGTGGTCAGCGCGAACAGCACAGCAATGACGGCAAACGAAAAAATGCCGACAATCACTTCAATCACAATTTGTTTTTTGAACTTCATTTTCCAAACGCCTTTCGGACGTCCTGCAAGTCCGCGATGCCCTGCGCTTGCAGGAAGTCTCGCACGACCGGTTGTTTTGATGCAATGAATTCCTCGGGGGTGGCGCAAACGACCATGCGCCCCTCGTGGAGCATGGCCACGCGCGTGCCGATATAGAGAGCACTATTCAAATCGTGGGTGACCACCACGCTGGTCACACCGAGCCGCCGCCGCAGATCGTCAATCAGCAGGTCAATTTGCCGCGAAATGACGGGATCGAGCCCGGAAGTCGGTTCGTCATAGAGCACGATTTCCGGCTGGGTGACGATGGCGCGGGCCAAACCGACGCGCTTGCGCATGCCGCCGGAGATATCCGCCGGCATTTTTTCGGCGGCGCCGGTCAGGCCGACCATTTCCAGTTTTTCTTCGGCGAGGCGGAGTATTTCTGCCTCAGGCAGGCGGCGGGTTTGGCGCAGCGGCAGGCAGACGTTATCCAACACATTCAGCCACTGCAGCAGGGCCGCGCCCTGGAACAGCACGCCGAAGCGCTGCAAAATCCGTTGCAGTTCGGATCCGTTGGCCTCGCTCACGCAATCATCGCCGATCCAGACACGGCCGGACTCCGGAGTCAGCAGGCGCACCATGTGGCGCAGGCTCACGCTCTTGCCGGTGCCGGAGAGCCCCACAATCACGAACGTCTCGCCGCGTTGAATCTCGAAGCTCAAATCATCGAGCACCGTTTTGCGGCCAAAGCGCTTGGTGACGTTTTCAAAGCGGATCATCGGTAGGCCAGCCTGGTGACGAAATAGCCCAGTGTCAGAATCAACAGGAACGACACGACCACCGTGCGCCGCGTGGCCCGCCCCACCCCCACCGCGCCCTCGCCTGTGATGAAGCCCTGATAGCAGGACACACACACCACAATCACCCCGAAGATGAACGCCTTCAGCAGCCCGACATACAAATCCTTGTTATGCGTGTAGCGGAACGCGCCATCGAAATAGGATTCATAGGACACACCCAGCATGGTGGCCCCCACCACGGAGCCGCCGAACAGGCCGATCATGTCCATATAGAGCGCCAGCAGCGGCGTCATGGCCGCCAATGCGACCAAGCGCGGCATCATCAGATAGCGCAGCGGGTCAATGCCCATCACATCCAGCGCAGCGATTTCCTCGGACACCGTCATGGTGCCGATTTGCGCGGCAATGGCCGAACCCACGCTGGCCGCCACCACGAGGCCGGTCATGAACGGACCCATTTCGCGCAGCATGGCGTTGCACACCAGCGTGCCGATGGTCCACTCCTGCCCGAACGTCCGTAGCGCCAAGCCCAGTTGCAGCGCCAAAATCATGCCGGTAAACAGGCCAACCACGGACACCACGCCAAGGCTCTTGATGCCCACCAGATAGCACTGCTGCATCACGTCCGCCCGGTTGCGCCGCGAAAACATGAAGGGCAGATATTTCACCGCGCCCAGCAGCATCATTAGCGCGCGCCCGCTACCCTGGCACGACGCAATCACCCGGCGGCCCAACGCGGCGATGGCGTTGACCGGCGGCTCCAGATAAGGTGGTTCGCGGGTAATCATGGTTCGGGTTCAGCCGCGGCCGCAGCAGGCGCCGGCTTCAAAGGAATCCGGCCCAGCCACAGCACGCGTACCTGACGATTTGTAGCGGTTCGGTCGTACGCGAGCAACCCTTTCAGCACGGCCCAACGCCGCGCCTCGTTGCGCGCCGCACGCTCATGCCACCACAGCGGGAATAGCGAAAACGCCCGCGCCTCCTCCGCGCGGCTGGTTTGGCGGTACAGCCCCCACAGCACATCGAGATCGCGGGAGTCCTGTTGCGCGCGGTAATCCCACAGTGTCCAGAGCGGCGCCCAGCTCCGTTCCACCGCCGGCGGCTGCCCGGCGGGCCACAGGTCCAGCCAGCGCCAGCGCAGCGTTTGCGCATCCACATCGGCCTGCCGCGAAAAGAGCGGCCATACCTTGGTGCGCGTGGCCAGCACGCGTCCGGGCGCGGTGACCGTCCGATTGGTCGTGGCCGCAGGCGGCACCTTGCGCCACGCCAACGCGGCCAGCACGCTGCCCGGCTCTGTCGGCAGGCGCGGCGCGGGATTTTCCGTCTGGGTGACGTGGTAATAAAACGGAATGACGCTCCAGCGGTTTACCTTGCGCGCGCCCCATTCGTTTTCCTCGTGAAACACGAGCGGCCACGCCCAGAAACGACGCTCCAGCACGCCGTCCTTGCGGTAGCCGTAAAACGGCCACACGTACATCTTGTTCCGCACGCCTGTTTCACGCTGGAAAAATGGCCACAGGATGACCGTACGCGTGAGCTGTTCGCTTTGGACGTGCGCAAAAAATGGCGGCAGTACCAGCCAGCCTTTTTGATTGTTCAGATTGATGTGCCCCACCAGCGGAAAGAGAATCCACGCCGTGCCTTCGGCCTTGGGGTGCGTGTAGCGCGCGTGGGTCCACAGCGGCCACAGGATGGCGGTTTTCTCGAACTGGCGCGCGTTTTTGTTCCACGAATAAAACGGAAACACGCGCCGCCCCTCGATGTGGCCGTCGGGCGTGGTGGTGCGCGAAAAAACGGGCCAGAGCACATCGGTGGTTTGCACATCGTTGACTTGGCTATGAATCCACAGCGGCCACAGCGCAAACTGCACGCGGTCCTTCAGCAAAATATTATGAATGGAGCCGCCTACGGGAAACAGCGCGGCGTAGCCCGCGCCTTTTTCATCGCGACCGTGGAACCACACCGGCAGCAGCCAAAAGCGGTACTGCGATTCCGCATCGTTGAGGTCGCGATCCCAGAACCACGCCACCAGCACGCGCCACGATTTTTCCGCGGCGAAGGTTTTGCCGGAAGCTACGGGCCACAGGACATCCCACGCGGCGCGGTCGTGGGCGGGATCGGCCACGCGCACCCAGAGCGGCCGGGGCGTCGCCTGCAGCGTGGGGCCATTCGGATGCGCCGCTTGCTCCCAGAAGGGACCGGCGGCGCGGAGGCGCGTCGTGTCGTCGCCATCCACCAGCCGCGACACCAGCGGGCCGAAGTCGGTGGCCACCACCCACGGCGTGGGCGCCTCTGGCGGGGTCACCAGCGCGGGCCACAAGCTACTGGCGGTGGCCGGCAATGCGATGCCCAGCCAAACGCCAACGATTTTCCACACTGTGGAAAAAAGGTTCATCCCGCGGGGGCGGGATTTTCCACACTGTGGAAAAAGTGCGCGGATTTTTTCCACGCTGTGGTGGCACCGACAAAAGCCGGGAATCAGATTTGTTCCGTTTTTCATGCGGCAAGGAGTGTGGGCGCTGGCATTG
>MWEZ01000176.1 GCA_002071335.1 Verrucomicrobia bacterium ADurb.Bin018 | reverse complement strand
TACACGCCTTTGGTCGGGGCGTAGCGCAGACTGGTAGCGCGTTTGCTTGGGGTGCAAAAGGTCACGAGTTCAAATCTCGTCGCCCCGACCACTTTTTCCCCCACGCCACGCCCACCGCGCGCGAAGATCCCTTCGCCAACTCCGCCCATGCAGGCCTCGAGAGGGGAACAGGACGGAGATTGTTAATTGTTAAGGGCTGACCCCAAAATTTCTATATCGCTAAACAGCCTGAGGGATTTGCTGAATTCGGCGGATCACTTCAAAAGCCAGATTCTGGAGAAATTCCTTATCTTTGCTTAACTCGGCATAGAAGCGTTCCTGTTCACCCTCTGAAGACAGCATCCCGTTGACGCAGATTTCGTTCAGGCGATCCATCGTCTCGGCCTCGTAGGCACTCTTGGCACTATTGCGCACATTCATGGCGAGTCCAGCATCTGCGGCCAGTGTGGTCACAATGGACTCAATTGCATCCTTGGCCTGCTCATAGCCATATTTGGCGTTGATCCGCTGAATGATTTCATCCAGCGCGGATACTTTAGGTTCGGCCACCCGGACTTCGGTGGATACGGAATCCAATTCTTGCGCAACGGATTCAGGGAGCAGGTTTTGCTCATGCAACACTTTCCGGGTGGTGAACTTCACCAGCTCGGCCAGCTTTTCGGGGCGGATTTGCTCTTGATCCTCGCCCGCCTTCAGCAGATTCAACAGGGTGTCCAGAAAGGCCGCCAGGCGCTTCATTTCCAAGTCCCAGCGGGCATAAACCGTGGAGACATAGTAAAAGAGTGAAACGAATTGGCTCGCCTCCGCCAAAAACAACTTTTTCTTATTTTCCTTGGGAGTAACCGGCAAGCGGGCGTGGCGTCCGATCAGCTCGGCGAACAACGCGCTCAATTCCGGCGAATGTTTCTCTTCGGCGACGATGAATCCATAGGCCCGCCGGGCTTCTTCCATCGTGAACACGCCATATTCCAGCAAACGATTCCGCTTCTGGAAAAGCACATTGGGATCAATTTCGTTTTCCTCCGGAAGCCACAGCTCGCCGCCGTAGTAGAATTCGAAGGCGGCTTTGATGTCCCGGGCCTCGTTCACAAAGTCCATGACGAAGGTGCGCTTGCCCGCGCGCGCGCGGTTCAGGCGCGAGATCGTCTGCACGGTCTTCACCGGCCCGTTCAGGTGTTTGTCAATGTACATGACGCACAGCCGGTCTTCGTCGAAGCCGGTTTGGAGCTTGTCGGCCACCACGATGATGCGCGCGCGGGGGTCTTTCTGAATGATCTGCCGCAGATCCCGGCCCTCCAGCCCGGCGTTCAAGTTCTCCTCGGTATAGGTTTTATCATCCAGCACGATGCTCCCAGTGAAGCCCACCACCGCCTTGACATCGCAGCCCCGTTCTTCTAGGAAGCGATCCGCGGCCAGTTTGTAGCACACCGCATGCTTGCGCGACGCCGTCAAGATCATGGCTTTTGCCGTTCCGCCCAGCCAATGCTGGCGCCGCGCCAGAAAATCGGTCAGCATGATCTCTGTTTTGCGTTCGACCACCTCGGGTGAACTGGTCAGATAGTGCAGAATCGCGGCCGCCGTCCGCGCACTCTCGAATTCTCCTTCCGCCTCGTCCTTCTTCCGGACTTTGAGCTTGTCGGAATACACCGTGTAGCAAGCGATGGGATTTAGAATGAATCCCTCTTCGATCGCCTGCCGCATCGAATACTTGTGGAAACAGTCTTTACCCCTTGAATTCCGGGTTCCGAACAACTCCATGGTTTTTGTTTGCGGTGTTGCGGTGAACGCAAAATAGCTCACGTTTTTCGTTGCTGTGATGCGGGGTTCCAGTTCCTGTAACTGCCGTTGCCCGTCCTCTCTTTCCTCGTAGGCCTGTTCCAGTTCCGCCGCTTCCGCCAAGCTCTTTCCGGCCAAGGTTTCGGACAGCTTCGACATCGTCTTGCCCGCGGTTGAGGAATGTGCTTCATCAATGATGATCCCGTACTGCTCGCCAGTCTTCTCCTGGAGTTTTTCCAGAACCAGGGGGAATTTCTGCAGGGTCGTCACGACAATCATTCCGCCCTCGTTCAGCAATGCCGCCAGCTCGGCGCTATCCTCCGCCCATTGCACCCGGCCCGTCTTGCCATCCATCGTCAGTGCTTGGCCGGCCAGTTGCGAGTCAATCACCTTGCGGTCGCTGATCACGATCACGGTTTTGATTCCGGGAAGGTTGAGCAGGCGGAATGCCAGCCAGGAGATGGTCTTGGTTTTGCCACTACCGGCGCTATGCCACACCAGATAGCGGCCGCCCATTCCATGTTCCCGGACGTTCCGTTCGAGTTTCAGTACCGCGTCCAGTTGGTGATACCGGGGAAAAATCATCTTCCCTTCTTCGTCAATAAACAGGTAGTCGCGAATGATCCGCAGCAACATGTCGCGCTCGAGCAGTTCATCCCACACATGGTGCGTCGGGTGTTTGCCCTCCTCAATGGGATTGCCTGCACCGCCCGTCGCCGTCCCCCGGTTGAACGGCAAGAATTTCGTTTCCGGCCCGGCCAGCCGCGTAGACACAAAGGCCTCGAATTCATCCATCACCAGGTAGAACAAAGTGCGTCGGTTGAAACCGAACACCTTTTCCCGGGGATCGCGGGTGTTGCGGTATTGCCGCATGCCCTCAACGCCCGCGCTTTGCCCCGCCGTGCGTTTTTTCAGTTCGATCATCGCCACGGGAATGCCGTTCAGGAAGATCGCCAAATCCACCCGGTGCGGTTCCGGCTTGTTCTCGTAGATAAACTCCCGGCGCACCGAAAACACGTTCTTTTCGAGCGAACCCGCTCCCATCCCCGCCAGATTCCGGGGAAAATCCACAACATGGAATTTGGCGCCGCTCGGATAATCCTCCACCAACCCCTTGAGCGTTTTGATCAGGCCATTATGTTCGATGGTCTCGTCCCACAGCCGCAACAGGCGGTTTTGCCAATCGGCCCCGTGCGCCGCCCGGAACTTGGCCAGCTCCGGCTCCTGCGTCCGCTCCAGAAATTCCAGCAATCGCGCCCTGTCCAGCGCGCGATCCATTACGTAATCCCCCTTTTGTCCCTCGACATAGCCCTTGGCAACCAGCGCGGCGCAAATCTCGTCCCGGAACGGATTTTCTCTTAAATCTTCTGCCGCCATCGCCTTACCTCATCCCATCCAGTTGTCCACGCCCTGGTTCAGTCCGCATCCTATCAGCCTTCCCTCCGCTTTCGCAAGCGGGGGTTTTCTGGCTCGTAGTTCCGCCTTCAGGCGGTCTTGGATCGAGTTTGTAGTTCCGCCTTTAGGCGGGGATTTCGGGTTGGTAGTTCCGCCTTTAGGCGGCGGTTTTAGATCCTTCCGCCTAAAGGCGGGACTACGAACATTGATCACATCTCCGGCTCGTCCCAGCCCTTTCCGTAATCCAAAAGTGGATATTGTTTCCAGCGCCGTTTCGCTTCCTCCTGGCCTATGGCGTCCAGATAGTCTGCCGCGCTTGAAAAGGGCCACTGCGTCCATTGCTCCACATATCCATGATGAACGGGATTGTGATGGATGTAGTTGATCGTTGCAAAAACATGCGCATCGCTCCGCATGGCCCGGTCCGCGCAGCGATGCCAGCATGTCCGCCCGCGGCAATCCGCCTCCCCGTTCCACGCGTGCGACATTCTCCCATGCAATCGGCCCACAGCCTTGGTCGTCCCACGCAGATCCCCTGTGCGCACCAGCGCATGCCAATGGTTCGGCAGCACGCACCAGACCGCCAGTTCGCGGCCCTCGGCGCGCAGGGTTTTGACCAGCTCGGCCTCGAATTCCGCCATGCGATTCGGCGAAAGCCCCACAATGGGGCGATGCTCGTAGCAGGCCGCCGTCAGGTGATAAAGCCGTGGCGCATCGCCCGCAAAATGCGGCGGACTGTGATGCGGCAACCTGCGTTGGCGCCGCTCGCGCAACGCCTCTTCTCGTTCCTCCACCGTCATTTTTCGCCACTGGTACATCGTGTATTCCTTTTTTTACTTCGTTTGTAGTACCGCCTTTAGGCGGAGCTTTGGGTTTGTAGTCCCGCCTTCAGGCGGAGCTCCCGGCTCGTAGTACCGCCTTCAGGCGGCATCTTCCGATCCTTCCGCCTAAAGGCGGGACTACAAACTGGTTTTTCCCGTCACGGCTTCCCAAATCAGGCTGCTCCGGTATTCCTTCAACTTGGCCACCATTTTCTCGTTTGCCGCGATTACCTGGTCGATCTCCGCGCAACGGGAATCCAGATATGACACAATCTTCTCTTGTTCAGGCATTCGCGGAAAAAAGATGGGCAATTTCATGAGCAACTCCATATTGAGACTTTCAACAGTGGCGCCTTCCTTTTGACTGAAGGTCAGAATCTCCCGGTTCAAACCCAGAAAGTAATACTGAACATAGTAGATGTTGATTTCTTTTCTGAATTCGAGTGCCTTCAGGTCCTGGTTTATTGTTAGCGGCACCATATTGACGCATGCAGGCAGGGTATGGCGAAGAATGCCAGAACGGGCACACAGGATAAGCCGCCCTGCGTCAATGAGTGAAACCGAGCAGCGTTCGAGTCCTTCCTTTGTAATTGAATCCTCGGTTTTGTAAATCTTGTTGGTTTTTAAATCTTTTGAAGATGCCCAGGGAATATCGCCGTCCCAGAATAGTGGATTCTCTTTTTGAGGCGTCGCACCTCCGGTAATGGAAACAACCGCATATCGCAACGGTAAATGGCACCAATCAACGGGTATCTCCCCAAGCCATTCAAATCCGCTATCTTTGAATTTTGCATTGGGGTTGAGCCCCTTTGTGACCGCCTCACTGATGATGGCGGTGCGTTGGTCGCGCAACAGTT
>MWEZ01000175.1 GCA_002071335.1 Verrucomicrobia bacterium ADurb.Bin018 | reverse complement strand
GTCGAGGGCGGCGCGGGTGACGGGGCCGCCAGCTTCCAGCCAGTTGGGAGGGAAGGCGGCGGGGTGCGCCAGATTTTGGTTCAGTTTGGCCATCTGTCGGGAATTATCGGGGATGGCGTCGGCGCGTCGGCTGGCTTCGATCCATGAGGCTTCGGCATCGGGGCGGGCGGCGGCGGCGCGAATGGCCATGGTGGCGAGATATTGGGTGAAATTGACACCGGAGAACTGGCTGGTAAAGCGTCCTTGGGCATCCTGCTGGCGAACCAAGTGGTTGATGCCGTCGTGAATGGCGGCGGTATAGTCGCCGGGGAGGGGGCCATCCATTTTCATGAGGGCCAAGAGGGCAAGGGCGGTGACACTGGTATCGTAGCGGCTGTGGCTAGCGGGGGCGGCGGCAGGCCAACTGCCATCGGGGCGTTGGGAGGCCATAACAATGGCAATCGCAGTGGGTTGCGTATTGAGGGCGGGGGGGCGCTGGGTGAACCAAAGGCCCAAGCCCAACAGGATGGCGATGCTGGCGGCGAGTCGCGCCACGCGCAGGAGCCACGGCATGTGGCGGATTTCCGCTTGGCGGGCACGGGCGAGGGTTTGCCGGGTAAAGTCGGGGGAGGGGGAGGGGGGGGGCTGGGCGCGCAGAGTGGCCAGCAGGTCGGCAAAACGGGGATTCTGGAGGGGGTCAGGCGCGGTTTTCATGAAACAACTCCTGCAGGGTGGCCATGGCGTTGAAAACGCGGGATTTGACAGTGCCGACGGGGATGCGCAAAATCTTGGCAATCTCTTCGTAGGCAAGGGATTGGTGCACAGCCAGCACGAGGACTTCGCGCAATTTTGGGGAAAGTTTTTCCAGAGCGGCTTGGATATCGAGCTGCCGTTGCAGTTGGCCCAAGCCGCCATCGGTCGAGGCGGGGATTTCTTCGCGATAGCGCTCGGCAAAAAGGCTGAAGCGCTTCTGACGGCGGAGAAAATCCAGCCACGTGTGCCGCGCCAAGGTATAGAGGAACGTGGTGAACTTGGCGGTGGGTTTGTATTTTTTGCGATAGGTCCATAGGCGCACAAACGTCATTTGGGCGAGGTCGTCGCCATGGTTGGAAGCGCCCATGCGCGCGAAAAAGTTCAGTAGGGGGCGTTGGTGGCGCTCCACGAGAATCCGGAAAGCGTCCTCCTGCCCGGCGCGGACTTGCGCCATGAGCGTAAAATCGTCGGGCTCCGGTTGGAGGGGGGCAGACATGGGCGGGCATTCTTGTCGAGTTGAGGCGAAAAGCAAAGTTTTTTGCGCAGCGACGATGGACGGACCGGCCTGGAACTGGCAGGATACCCGGCGAAGTCCGCACGAGGGAACGGATGCCTTATGACCGGGAGGAGTTGAAATGAAAAAAGCGTTGTTGTTTTTGACGGTGCTGCTGGGCGGAGCGATGGTTTGCCTGGCGGTGGGCACATGCAAGTATTGTGGGTCGTCCAGCTACGGCAGTTGCACATTGAGCCCGCACAAAGTTCACGAGCACATCAACAGTCCGGGCGCATGCGTGTATTGTGGTTCGACGAGTTATGGCAGTTGCGGCATTGCGCCGAACAAAGTGCACAAGCACGGGAGCGCGGACAACAAGTGCGTATATTGTGGGTCGTCCAGCTTTGGAAGTTGTTCGATTAGTCCGTACAAAGTGCACGAGAGGTAAACGGCGGCGCGCCGCGTGACGGCAGAATGTGAAGTCCAAACAAAAAAATAAAACGAAAATATCGCCGGGCGTAGTTGCCCCGGCGCGCGCGCCGCGCATGATGGATGGCATTCCGGTGTGGGGCGAGCCGATTGAGCCCAACGCCCTGCGGCAAATTCAACGCTGTGCGCGCACTGCGGATCGCGCGGCATTGATGGCTGATCACCACAAGGGCTACGCGGTGCCCATTGGCGGCGTTGTGGCGTACAAGGACAAGATCAGTCCGTCGGGCGTGGGCTTTGACATTGCCTGCGGCAACAAGGCGGTGCTGACCGATGCCAACGCGGACGATGTGCGGCGCAATATTCCGCGCATCATGGATGATATTTTCGGCCACTTTGTGTTTGGCATCGGCCAGAAGAACCGGGTGCGGGTGGATCACGAGCTGTTTGATGACGACGCCTGGCGGCTGGTGGCCGTGAAACCGTTGAAGGAGATGGCCCGCGAGCAGTTGGGCACCATCGGTGGCGGCAATCATTACGTGGATATTTTGGTGGATGAACAGGAGCGGGTGTGGATTGCCGTGCACTTTGGTTCGAGAGGCTTAGGCCACAAGACGGCGACATGGTTTTTGGAAAAGGGCGGCGCCAAGGACGGGATGGATGTTGAGCCGTTGGTGATTCCGGCAACATCCGCGCTGGGCGAGGATTACCTGGCCTGCATGCACTTGGCGGGGCGCTATGCCTATGCTGGGCGCGATTGGGTCTGCGCGGAAGCGGCGCGCCTGCTGGGTTGGCGCATTCGCGATGAGGTGCACAACCACCATAATTTTGCGTGGCGCGAGACTCACAGTGGCGAAAAATTATGGGTGGTGCGCAAAGGCGCCACGCCGGCCTTCCCCGGACAAAAGGGATTCATCGGCGGTTCGATGGGGGATATCTGCGTGATTGTGGAAGGCGTGGCGCACGAGCACGCGGAGAGTTCGCTCTATTCCACCGTGCATGGGGCCGGGCGCACAATGGGACGCATGGAGGCCAAGGGAAAATATAATCGGCGCACGGGCCAATGCCTGCGACCGGGCAAGGTGACACAAAAAATGATGGATCAGCGAGTGGCCGCGTTCGGCACGGAATTGCGCGGCGGCGGGCTGGATGAATCACCGCATTGCTACAAACCGCTGGCGGATGTGTTGGCGGCGCACGAGGGAACCATTAAGATTCTCCATGTGTTGCGACCGATTGGCGTGGCAATGGCCGACACCGAGGATCCCTTTCGCGATTGAGCGGTGCGCAGGTTTACAACTCGGTAAAGAGGACGTCAGCGGGCAGGCGCGATTTGGGCAGCTTGGCATTCCAGTCGTCAAGGCTGGCATAGCCCAGCGCCACAATGACCGCGGGGCGCAGGCCGCGCGCTGCAAGCCCGAGCTCCTGCGCGAGCACGTCGGGATCAAAGCCTTCCAT
This sequence comes from Verrucomicrobia bacterium ADurb.Bin018, assembly GCA_002071335.1. Taxonomy (GTDB): domain Bacteria; phylum Verrucomicrobiota; class Kiritimatiellia; order CAIQIC01; family Lenti-01; genus CAZNGD01. Next base: position 1,743 of record MWEZ01000175.1, on the reverse strand, counting down.
TGGGCAGGCGGCCAAGCCGAGCGCCGCCGCGCCCAGCAATAGCGAACCGAGGGCGATATACGTTTGTTTTTCCAGCCAATGTGGCAAATCGTGGCGCGTGTCGCGGTGCAAGGACACGTAAAAGGCCTTGGAGGCGCGCTGTTTTTCCGCGTCAGCGGCTTCGGCAAAACGGCCATCGCGCATTTCCTGGGCCACGCGCTCGGCCACCGCGGCATCGTCGAGATCGCGCTTGGCACACAGCACCACCACATGCGAGGCGTTTTGGATTTTGGGGCCGTTGTAGGCGTAGGGGCCGCCTGTAGCGCGGGCGATGCGCGCTTTGCCGACTTCGCTTGCGGCGATCACAAAATGCCAGGGCTGCGAGTTGACGGACGACGGACAATTGCGCAGCAGCGCACGCACGCTCTCCATGACCGCGCCGGAAATTTTGCGCGCGGGGTCAAAGGCCTTGGTGGAGTGGCGGGACAAAACAAGTTGGGTCAGGTCCATGAGAAAGCTCCTCGGTTGCATGTGGCGGCAATGTAATGCACCGCGTGCGCGGCGGCAAGCAGCGGCGTGTCAGGCAAAATAATCACGCCACTGCGGCGGGTGCGGCAGGGCGCGGAGCGCGCGGATGATTTCCAGATCGGCTTTCGAGAATGGAAAATCGTCAAACCCGTCGCGGGTGGTCCACGCATGGCTGGCGCACTCCAGGTGGCGCGGGCGACCGGACACAATGCGCGCGAAGTGCGCGTGCAGTTCGATGGTGAAATGGCTGTAGGCGTGGTGGACCACCAGCAGGCGCGGGCCCACGGCCAACCGCAGGCCCATTTCCTCGTGTAGCTCGCGGGCAATGCACTCGGGCATGGTTTCGCCGGGATTTTGTTTGCCGCCGGGAAACTCCCACAATCCCGCCAACATTCCTTTTTCGGGCGGGCGCTGCGCAATCAGGATTTGATTGCGGCGGTTTAAAATGATGGCGGCGCCAACGACTTTGTGAGGAACTTTCATTTTCTTTTTTCGCCGGGGATAGATGGTGGGATCGGGTTGGCGGGCCGCGCGGCAAACGGAACGTAGCGGGCACTCTGCGCAACGCGGCGCGCGCGGGGTGCACACCAGAGCGCCCAGTTCCATCCATGCCTCATTGGTGCGGCCGGGTTGCCCACGCACAAGCAGTTGGTCGGCCACGCGTTGCAGTTTGTGCCGTGTGGCGGGCCGTGCGACATCATCCGGCAGCGCCAGCAGGCGCGCGAGAACGCGGATGATATTGCCATCCAGCGCGGCGCAAGGCTGGCCGAACGCCAGCGAGGCAATCGCGGCGGCGGTGTACGGACCCAAACCGGGCAATGTGGCGAGCTCCGCCTGGGTCGCGGGCAACTTGCCGGCGAAGTCGCGCATGAGCAGCCGCGCTGTGCGGTGGAGATTGCGCGCCCGCGAGTAATAGCCCAGATTTTCCCACGCTTTGAGCACCGCTTGCCGCGGCGCGGCCGCCAGCGCGGCCACATCGGGAAAGCGCGCAAGAAACCGTTCGTAATACGGGATGACGGTGTCCACGCGGGTTTGCTGGAGCATGATTTCAGAAATCCAAACCGCATAAGGGGTGCGGGGTTCCGTGCGCCAGGGCAAGTTGCGTTGATGCCGGGCAAACCACGGCAAGAGGCGACGCCGCGCCGCCGCGCGAATCGGCGCTAAACGGCTGGAGAAAGACGGCATGTATTGCGACGAGGGGGCCACGCACCTAGTTCGGCCACGCGCCCGGGAGTG
>MWEZ01000174.1 GCA_002071335.1 Verrucomicrobia bacterium ADurb.Bin018 | reverse complement strand
CAATTCATGGTGGGCGCCGGCTTCTCCAGCATTGACAACGTTCTGGGTTATGTGGAGCTGACGCAGGGCAACTTTGATCTGTTCGGCTGGCCGCGGTTCACCGGCGGCGGCCAGCGCCTGCGCCTGCGGGCCCAGATCGGCGACTCGCGCTCCGATTTGGAGTTGTCGTTGATTGAACCGTGGTTTTTGAACCGGCGGCTTTCACTGGGGCTGGACCTGTTCCGGCGCGATGCCCGCTACCTCAGCGACGACTACGACCAAATCAGCACCGGCGGCTCATTGACGCTCGGCAAACCGCTCTACACCATTTTCCACCGCGTTAATTGGATCTACGGGCTGGAGAATATTGACATCCGCAACGTGGAAACCAACGCCAGCGACCTTATCAAAGCCGAAGGCGGCGGGCGGCTCAAGAGCTACGGCACCATGGAACTTATCCGCGACACCCGCAACAACACGTTCGTGGCCACGCGCGGCTTCCGCGGCTCGGTCTCCGCCACGCTGGCGGGGGGACCATTCGGCGCGGATGAAGATACCTATCAGTTCCAGTTGCGCGCTTCGCAATACATCCCGCTGTGGTTTGACCACGTGCTCAACTTGCGCGGCTGGACGTCGGTCATTCACGAATACGGCGACTCCGAGCGCGTGCCAATTTTCGATCGCCTTTTCGCCGGCGGTCCGCGCACCGTGCGCGCTTTCCGCTACCGGAAGGTAGGGCCCAAGGATCAAAACAACGAGGCGCTTGGTGGGCGGTCCGTGGCCACCGCCACGGCGGAATACACGCTGCCGGTGGTGGACAAAATCCGTTTTGCCGTGTTCTACGATGCCGGCATTGTGTGGCAGGGTGTCTATGAGAAGGACAACGATCCCGACAGCGTTGCCGTCGGCGATGGCATCTTCTGCGACGGCTACGGTCTCGGCGTGCGGTTCGATTTCCCCGGCTTCCCCATTCAACTCGATTACGCCTGGCCCATCAACACCGACGACTATCAGAGCGACAGCGGGCGCTTCAGCTTCACCATCGGCTATTCCTATTGATCCGCGTGCGGGCCACACCGTGGCCTTGCTCCAGTGAACTTGCGAGCGCCCCCCGGCGCTGATATACCCAAGGTGCAGCAGTATTTCCGTTGTCCGGCAGCAGGCAAGTTGCCATTTCTCGGCAGGAAAACAAACATTGGTTAAAGTTCGCAAAAGAAGAAGCAACGGCGGGCGGATATTTGTGGTCCCCAAGCACTTTGCGGCTCGCCGTGGTCGTTGGCCGCGCCGACCGCGGCCGCTGTGGGAGCGGCTGGCCGCACCGCTCGGCGCGCTGGGGCTGCACGGCGCGTTGCTGTTGCTGCTATTGCAATTCCCCGTGTTCCGCGCGGTTTATGGCCAGCGCCCCGCCGTCGAAGCCGAATGGGTCTGGCTGCCGGAAGTCACCCTCTTGGAAACCCCCGTGGAGCCTCCCCCGCCGGAGCCGGAAATGGAGACTCCGCCGCCCGAACCTGAACCCGAGCCCGAGCCGGAACCTGAAGAACCGCCGCCCCCCGCGCCGGTGGTGGAATTGCCCCCGCCGCCGCCAACTCCGCCGCCGGAAGATGTTCCCGTAATTCCGTTGGAAAAGCCCAAGCCTAAACCCAAGCCGAAACCCAAGCCCCCGCCGCCCCCGCCGCGCGTGGTGGAACTGACCCCCAGCCAGCAGCAGGACATCTGGTCGGAAGTCCGCACCAGCATCGTCAAAGCCCTGCGCTACCCGTCCCACGCCCGGCAAAACCGGCTGGAGGGCGTGGCCATCGTCAGCCTTACGCTCGATGATGATGGAAACGTGGTGGACGCCCACTTGCTTCCGCCTAAACCCGCGCCTGTTTTATGCGTAGCGGTGGAGCAAGCCCTGCGGCAAATCGGCCCCTTCCCGCGCGCCGGCCAAGCCATTCGCGACCGCACCATGCCCGCCACCGCCGAAATCGCCATCCGTTTCGAACTGCACCGCCCCGGCCAATAGGTGCTGCGTGGCGAGGATTATCTGAATTTTCTGCTCGCTTCCCAAAACGCGCGTGGGGATAGGATGTGTGCGTTTTTGTATTTCTTGATGACAAGCAGGTCTTGATCTCCCGTAACAATCACATCCGCCTTGCCGGGGGCGACGAGACCAAGAATCATCAGACCGTTGGGATCGCGACAGGCATCGGTGGGCACGGCTTCCGGGGTCAACAGCAGGGCGTTGGTCCGCAACACATCAAGATATTCACTGATCAGAGCGGGCGCGACTTTGATTTCACGCCGGAGTTTTTCGCTGATTTCGGCCAAGATGCCTTCGCACAAGATGAGTTGATGACGTTCGAGGCACAGCTCAACAACGGCTTCACATATTCCGCGTGCGGCCACAGCCGCGATGGCGACATTGGCATCGAGAATGATCCTCACGACAGCGCCTTGAAGACGTCGTCATCGGTGAGAAGTCCCTGCGCTTCTGCAAAGGGCAGGATTTTTTTGCGAACGGCGCGGAATTTTTCCACGGCGATATAGCGCCGGAGGGATTCGCGAACGATATCGCTGATCGCCCGGTTTTCGTGTTGGCTGAGCTTATCGAGGTCCAACTTGAGCGCTTGGGGCAAGCGGATGGTCAATGTGGTCATGGGGCACTCTCCTGTACGACAATGTAGTGCAATGAGCCGCAGTTGTCAAAACCGAAAAAACCGAGTGTTTTCACTGGAAATCAACAAAATATGGTCAAAATGACCGCAAAATAGCCGATTTCCAGCGTATTTTTGATTATTTTCCCAGTTTGGGCGCAAAAACAGCCATATTTTGACTCTTCGCCGATTTTAGTGAGGTGTTGAGGCCGGAAACTGCCATGCGGGACCGCATTGCGCGGAAAAATAAACAACAATTACCCGCAATAAATTCATCCAGAGTTTATAAAGTGTGGATGATGCCTTCAAAATGACCGATTAAAAAACGCCATAAAAATATACATAACAAATAATATATAAATGAGATGTGAATATTATCAAATCCATCCAGAGTTTATAAACTCTGGATGACATGGTTCAAATGGCAAAAAAGAAGGTGGTCTGACGACGGTTGCTTCCGCATCCAAAACGAGACGAGCCAGCCGCTGCAAACAGCGAGGAACCCAAAATCGGTAAAAGATGGCCAAAATGGCTCAAAAACTGCCGTTTTTGGGGTGTTTTTTGATGGTTTTTCCGGTTTTGGTCTCAAAATACCGATTTGTGACGTTATTTCGAGGTGCGGATGAGGTTTTCTTGAGTGGGACGGGGGCGGGGGGTATGGTGGGGCGATGAAATGGACTAGCAGGCTGGTTTTTGGGGTTTTGCTCTGGTGGGGCGCGTCGGCGGGGGCACGGCCGGCGATTTTGGGCGTTTTTTCCAACGAGGAAGGCGAATTCAAAACGGTGACGCTCATGGTACACCGGAGTGGCTATGCCTACTTTCATGCGGCGGTGATGGGGACCATCGGGGAGTGGAAGTACGATGCCAAGCGCCTAGAGCTGACGTTGACTTGCTATGATCCACAGGCCAATCGCGAGGAGTCGCTAAAGTTTGCGTTCGACGCGCGGGAAAAGGCGTATTGGATAATGGACCCGGAGACCGGGCTGCGAGCGACAGATTCCGCCGGGCGGTTACGCCGGCTCAGCGATAAAATCCCGCCGGAGCTGGTAGCGGCGTTTGCGGCATATCCGGAGAATCTGCGGCGGGAGCGGGCCGAGCGCGAGGCGCACGTGCGGGCGCGGCGGGCGCATGACGAAAAGCTGACGCGCGAGCAGCCGGAATACGAGCGGCTTTTGGTGGAATTGGGCGCGGATCCGCGTGCCGGACTGCGCGAAGAATATCACGGCGTGGATACGCCGGGCGGCCGAGCCTTGCGTCAGGCGTTGGGCGATTTGACCCGGACGTTTCCCGAGGATGTGCTGATTGATATGCTGGAGCATCTGCCGGAACAGAATCACTGGAACCGCGAGCAAATTTTTGCGCGGCCGGAGCTGACCACAGCGACCATTGAGGCGTTTTGGCCGCGGGCGGTGGAGTGGGGCACGCACCTGAATTACAGCATTGTGGGGAATCTGGCCCAGCATCCGAACACGCCGCTGGCGATTGTGGAAAAGCTGGCCACGGAGCCGGGCGAGCTGCCGATAGGCGCGGTGGGGGTGGCGCAGGATCGCGTGGTGCAACTGGCCCGCGAGGCGTTGGTGGCCACGCCGCCACCATCCGCGGAATGGTTCGCGCACATCGTCCGGGTGGCGCAAGCGATGCCGAAGCTAGCCTATACGGAGCGCGGAGTGCAACTCCTTACGGAATTGGTGAAGCATCCGGTGTTTCCCGTGGAGTTGCTGAATGGTTTGGCGGAGGATTCCCGGTGGGAGATTCAGTTGGCAGTGGCGGCGCAGCCGTACACCTCGGGAGAGGCTTTGGCGCGCTTGGCCAAATCGAATCTCCCGCGGGTGCGGGCCGCGGTGGCGCAACACCCGAATCTGTCTGCCGCCGTCCTGCTGGAGCTGGCGGCGGACCCCGCCGGTGAGGTACGCGCCCACATCGCGCAGCATCCGGCCACGCCGGCCGAGGTGCTCGTGAAAATGCAGGGCGACGCCTACTACGACGTGCGGGCGAACCTGATCCGCAACCCGAACACACCGCTGGAAGTTTTGCAGGCGCTGGCCAATGACCCGAATATGACCATCCGGCAGGCGGCGCGCGCTGAATTACGCACGCGCCAACAGCCCGCGCCCTAACCGGCAGGCCAAAGAGTGGCGGCGTGGCGTTCACCCGCAAAAAAACGCGCTCCGTTGCCGGGGTTGGGCCGCCGGGCGCGGAGCGCGCTGCAGGATGGGAGGGTTACTTCGTCGCGGAGACGTTGCAGACCAGCCCGCCTTTTTCCGGTTTGTAGAAACCACCGGTAAACTGATTGTAGCTGGC
>MWEZ01000173.1 GCA_002071335.1 Verrucomicrobia bacterium ADurb.Bin018 | reverse complement strand
GTACATCGCGCGCGCGGCCCACGTGGTATACCAGTGGTTGCTGGTTTTCGGCACCACCAACACCACACGCACCCCCCTCAATGCCGCCATGCGCAACGCGCGCAATAAATCTTCCGAAGGCAGAAAATATGGTGTGATCACAAACACCTGTTGCCGGGCCAAATTCACCGCGTTGAAAAACACGTCCACGGCCAACCGCAAATCCGACGATGGCCCGCTGTTGACCACGCGCGCGAATGCCTGCCCCGCCGGTGGCTGCCGCTCGAAGTAGGCCGCACTCAACAGTTGGTCTGGATTTTCTTCGGTCATGACGTGCCAGTCGCGCAGGAATGAATACTGCAACTCCTGCACCACCGGCCCCTGTACCTGGAAATGGTAATCCTGAATGGCCGGCGCGCCGGGTTGGCTGCGCGAGTAGCCATTCAAATTGACACCGCCCATGAACCCCACGCGCCCATCCACCACCAGCGTTTTGCGATGATTGCGCAGATTGAAATGCAACTGTTTGCGGAACAGGTTGGATTGTGTCCACCCGGCAATCGCCATGTTGGGTACCCGCCGGTAACGCCGGAACAACCCACCCCACAGCGCGTGGGATGAGCCGAACCGGTCGTAGAGCACACGCACGCGCACCCCCTCGCGCGCCTTGACGGCCAGCGCCTCCATGAACTCCCGCCCCACGGGATCGTTGCCAATGATGAACGATTGCAAATGAATATGATGCTGTGCGCCCCGGATGGCAGCCAACATGGCGGGGAACGCTTCGTCGCCCGTCAACAGCGGTGTTACATGGTTGCCGCCCAGCAGTGGAAAGTTCTCCAGCATGGCGGCCAGTGGGCGGTCCAGTTCCTGAATCCATTCGTCCGCCGGCGTGGCCGCTGCCCGTCCCATGGAGCGCCAGTAGGCCTCGGGTACAATCTCTGCGCCGGCCATCGTTTGCGCGTCATCCATGCGCTCGCTGCGGGCCACGCTGCGGCGCCACCGTTCCTTGGGTACGCGGTCCACGCCAAACATGGCGTAGAGCAGCGCGCCGATTACCGGCATGGACCACGTGACAAACAGCCAGAGCAACGTGGAGTCCGCGCGCCGCCGATGCCGCAACACATGCAGCGCCACCGCCAGAAAGAGCAGCAGGTGAATCCCCGCGCCGGCTGAAAGCCACGGCGCGCCGCGAAAATAATCAGTCCACGCAACACCGCTCATAACGGTCAGTGTGGCGCAGCGCCCCCCGCGCCGTCAAGCGTCGGCGCCTGGCAAAATCAACTTTCTCCGCGCAGGTGCGCCGGGAGATCAGGGCAACATGCGGCGGAAGGCGCGGGCGCGGGCTTCCAACTCCGCCCGGGTGGCATGCCGCAGGCGGTCCACGCTGAACGCCTCGCAGGTGTAGGCCGCCGCCACCGTGGCATTGACCAGCGCCGTGTGCAGGTTTTCGCGCGTCACATCGCCCAATGCGGCGAGAGTGCCGATGAGCCCACCGGCAAAGGTGTCGCCAGCCCCGGTCGGGTCCACCACTTCCACCAAGGGCCACGCCGGTACAATCAGAATGTCGTCATGCGACATCAAAAACGCACCGTGCTCCCCTTTTTTGATCAGCGCATATTTGGGGCCCATTTCGAGGATTTTGCGCGCGGCCTTCAGCAGCGAACCCTTGCCCGTCAGGTGCCGGGCCTCGTGTTCGTTGACCGTCAACAGGTCCACGCGTCGAATCACATTCATCAATTCTTCGCGCGTGGTGTTAATCCACAGGTCCATGGTGTCCAGCACGGTGAACTTGGGCTTGGCCATCTGGTCAAGCACCCGGGCCTGCAAGGCCGGAGCGATGTTTTCCAGGCACAAAAACGGGCTGGTGCGATATGCCTCCGGAATCACCGGGTTGAAATCGGCAAACACATTCAAATCGGTGCTGTTGGTGCGCCGGTTGTTCATGTTGTCTTCATAAACCCCGCTCCAGTGGAAGGTCTTGCCTGCCGCCTGTTGCAGTCCTTGCAGATCAATACCGGCCGTCCGGAAAATTTCAAAATACTCCGGTGGGAAATCCATGCCCACCACGCCTACTACGCCAGTTTTGGCAAAAAGCGCTGAGGCAATGCTGGTGTAGCTGGCTGAGCCGCCCAGCAGCTTTTCGTGCGCGGCCTTGGATGTCTGCACGCTGTCAAACGCCACCGACCCCACCACGACCACATCCGGAACCATGGAATTCGCTGTTGTTGTCATGAGGAACCTCCGTTGCCGCGCGGCGCGCGGTGTTTAGTCCGCCAACTTGTCTTCAATCAACTGGCACAGCGCATGGATGATCATGATGTGCCCTTCCTGAATGCGCGCGGTCACCCCCGTGCAACCCACGCGCAACACGGCATCGGCCATGGCGGCCAACGCCCCCCCTTTGCCGCCGCACAAGGCCACGGTCCACACGCCGGCTGCCTTCGCGGCTTCGACGGCGCGGCACACGTTGGCCGCGTTGCCGCTGGTGGAGATGGCCAGCAGCACGTCGCCCGGCCGCCCCAACGCTTGCACCTGCTTGGCGAAAATCTGGTCAAAGTTGTAGTCGTTGCCGATGGAGGTCAACGTGGAGGTGTCGGTGGTCAGCGCCAAACCGGCGTAGGGTTGGCGTTCGCGTTGGAAGCGGTTGACCAGCTCCGCCGCAAAATGCTGGGCATCCGCCGCGCTGCCGCCATTGCCACAGGCCATGATTTTGTTGCCCTGCCGCAGTCGCTCGGCCATGCCCACCGCCACTGCTTCAATCGGCGTCCGCAGCGTGGTCAGCACTTCGTGGGCAACATCCAGGTGCCCCTCGGCAAAAACATCCCAATCCATGAAGCCTCTCCCTACGGCACCGCACTGTCCGGCGTGGATTTCTTCCGACGCTGGATTTCGTTGACCTCAATGGATACGCCTGCCAGATCGCAGGTGCCAAGATGCTCAGCCAACAGCTCGCGCACCCGGGCCTGCATCAGTTTGCACAGCTCGGGAATCCGCGTGCCATCGCGCACACCGAGGATCAGGCCTACCTCCAGAGCGCCGCGATGCACCCGCAGCAGCGACTTCAGCCACACCACGGCGGCAAACTCGGTTTTCAACCCGCCCAAATAATCCCGCACCGCATCAGCGCTGACGTTGATCTGGCCGTTTTCATTCTCGAACGTGATGAACGTCCGCCGTCGCCGCCACGCCACACCGCTCAACAGATAGATGAACAGATAGCCCAGCACCAGTACCCCGGCCACCACGCGGACCCATGGCGGCAAACTGGCGCCAAAGCCTACTGCCAGTTTCAGGCATTCGGGATAGGCCGGCGACACAATCAGCACCAGCCCGGCCGCTGCAATGCCCAGGAATAACAACAAGCCCAACAAAAAATGAATGGCGCGCATGTGATCTCTCCTGTTTCCATTCAATCTATACCCCGCCAACGCCCATTTGCCCAATAAAAAACGCCCCGCCCAGCAAATCGGCCCTATGGCGCGGAAATAGTGACCGGTTCTGGCAGTTGCTCCAGCAGGCGCCGGGCCTGTGCTGCTGGCAGCACCCGGTAGGCCGGCGCCCGGGCCTCGGTATAACCCACCGAATGGTGCGCCGCCGGGTAGCCTTTGGATTTCATGGCTCGATCCACCCGCTGCCACTCCGCAAAGGTGAGCTGCCCCACCGGCTGCGCCTGCAAGACACGACCTAAAGCGCGCCATGCTTGCCGAAAACTCCCTGCATGGCCGTCAAAATCCCGCGCGCCCGCCAAAAAAGCTTCCAGCAGCGCCTCTTTGTTCCCGCCTTGCGCTTTATAGGGCCGCAGGTGCAGGCGCCCGATTCGACCGTCCGCGGTCAACGGCTCCCACAACTCCTCGCCGGGTTGCGGAGGACCAAGCGTGGCCCATTCACGGGCCAGCCAGAGTCCGGCGGCAGTTTCATCGGCCAAGGCGTGCTCGCCCCCGCGCGCGGCGTGGTATAAATATTTGTAGGCATCTTCCGCGGCAACCGCTGGATCCTGCGCCCCGTGAGCCAGAAAATAGGCGGTCAATTCATCTTGGGCCGGGGCACAAGCCAACCAGCCCAAACTCACCGCCAACAGCCAACGCCGCCTTTTCACGTGGTTCACCATACCGGCCACTCGGAGCAGCGTCAATTTGTTCTTGAGAAAACACCTCCCAGCGGTAGTATTACGATCATGAAAAAAAGTAATAATAATAAATCAGACTGTGCCGCTCGTTTGAGCCTCTCCCTGCCCACACCGCTGGCGGCCGACTTGGACCGGCTGGTCCGCGCCAAAGGAGCCCCCAGCCGCTCCGCCCTATTGGCCGACCTGGTGCGCGAGGCCGTCACCGAGCACGATGCGCATCGCGGCCGGCAAACCGCCGCCGGGGTCATCACGCTGATCTATGACCACCACGCCCGCAATTTGCAGGCCAAACTGACCGGTATCCAGCACGATGCCGAAAAAATGATCATTTCCGTCATGCATGTGCATCTGTCCCACCACGACTGCCTCGAAACCATCGTGGTCCGCGGGCCGGCTGCTCATCTGCGGCAACTCACCGACCGGCTGGCCGCCGTCCGCGGCGTCAAGCACGGCAAGCTCACCATCACCACAACCCAAAAATAGGAAACCATGAAAGTGAAAACGCCCATCATTACCCCCGTACTGTGGCTTGCCCTGACCCTCCTGCTCGCGATGGGTATGGCCGCTTCGGCCCAACTGCCCGTGGTCACTCATGCGGAGTTGCAAACGGTCAACTCCACCGGTCACACGGCATGGGTGGAGACGTTGCCGTTTGTCATCCGCGGCGTGATCATCAACGATCCTGAAGAAATGCTAGACTACTCCTACGATCCCGATGCGACGGTCTCCAACCGCCTCGGTGGGCAATATCAGATGTTCTTCCAAGGAATCGGCGGCGACCGCGGCGGCACCGCGCTCTGGATGGCGCAAAACTATCAGGCCATGGGCCAGGCGGGACAGGACTAC
>MWEZ01000172.1 GCA_002071335.1 Verrucomicrobia bacterium ADurb.Bin018 | reverse complement strand
TTTTCGCTCTTGGTTCCCCAGCGGCCATCCAAACCGCCGGGCGAAAAATTTTCGGCATCGAGCCGCATTTGAATCGCCAGCAAAGCCATTTGCGGTATGGTGATTGTCGGCTGGGGTGGGGCGGGAGGCGGTTGCGTGACTGGCCCCGGTGGCTGCGGGCGGGGGGCGGGGGGGCGTGGCGCGGGCGATGGCACGGGCCGTGGAACGGGCTGCATGGTTGGCTCCGGCAATGGGGTTAGCGGCGCGTTGGATACATGCACGCAACCTGCCAGCGCGGCGCAAAGAAACGCGCCGGCCAACGCCCAAAGCCCACGTTGAATTATGACACGCATGGCGGGAATATGGCGAAGGCCTTCGCCGGGAGCAACCGCAAAGCGCTAATTAAAAAAGAATCCTGTTGTTTCCGTGGACGGGCATGGCACTATGCCCCGCGAGTGCGCGGCGTCGGGCCGCGACCAACCCGCGAGGAGGCTGTCATGGCTGAACATTTTTCCGTCCCCCCGGTGAGGCCGACAACATCGGCCGCGTCTCCGCCCACTGCCCGCCTGCCCAAACCCAACTGGGGCACTTTGCTGGTGCCGTTGTTGCTGCTGGCGGCGCTGTTGATCCTGCCGCTGTGGGTGTGGACGTTTTGCCGCATCGAACCCGGCCCCGGCGAAATTGCCATCCTGATTCGCAAGACGGGAACCGATTTGCCCACGGGCCAGATTCTGGCGATGGAGCCCGGCCAGAAAGGCATCCAACTGGATGTGCTGGCCGAAGGGCGCTACTTCCGCAATCCGTATCACTGGGGTTGGCAGATTGCCAAGATCACCGACATTCCGCCGGGCAAGCTCGGCGTGCGCACCCGGCTGTTCGGGCGCGATCTGGCCGATGGCCAAATCCTCGCGCCGGAGGGCTACAAGGGCATCATGGCCGAAGTGCTCGGCCCCGGCAAACACCGGCTGAATCCCTACGCCTACAACGTCCAGCTATTTGACGCCATTACCATCCGCCCTGGCTTTGGCGGCGTGGTGACGGCGTTGACCGGCCAAGATGTGCTGGCCAATGACCTGCCCGAAAAAGAGCGCAACACGTTTTTGGTGAGCGCCGGCCTGAAGGGCGTGCGCCCGGATATTCTGGATGCCGGCACCTACTACCTGAATCCCTACATGGTCAACGTGGTGGAGGTGAACCTGCAAAGCCAGCGCTTCGAGTTGAGCGGCGAGGATGCCATTAGTTTCCTAACCGTGGACGGCTTCACGGTCAACGTGGAGGGCACCATCGAATACGCGCTGGTGCGCGACCACGTGGCGCAACTGACTCACCAAGTGGGCGACATGGATGACATCCTCAAAAAAATCGTCCTGCCCAAGGCACGCGGATTCAGCCGGATGGAGGGCAGCAAAAACCCAGCCAAGAATTATATTGCCGGCGCCACGCGACAGAAGTTCCAAGACAGCCTCGAAGCCCATTTGAAAACGCAGTGCCTGCCGTGGGGCGTAGATATCAAGTCGGTGTTGATCCGCAACATCACGCCGCCGGATGCCATTGCCCGGATCATCCGCGAGCGCGAGGTGGCCGTGCAGGATGCCAACAAATACGGCGAACAAATCGAGCAGGCCAAATCCGAGGCCGAGCTGGTCAAGCAGGAGATGCTGGCCCAGCAAAACAAGGAGAAAGTGGAAGCTGATACGCGGCGCATCCGCGCGGTGATTGCGGCCGAACAGGAACGCGAAGTCCGCCTGACCCGCGCGAACCGCGACCTGGAAGTGGCCAAGCTGGAAAACGACGCCGCCCGCGCCCAAGCCGATGCCCGCCTCGTGCGGGCGCAGGCCGAGGCCGAAGTGATCCGCCTGCGCAACGAGGCGGAAGCCGGCGTGCTAGCAGGCCAAGTCAAGGCCTACGGCACTGGCATCAATCTCGCGCGCAATTTGTTCTACACCAAGATCGGGCCGCAAATCCGCGCGATTTTGAGCGGCGACCAAGGCGAGGGGCTCGGCGGGCTGCTGCGCGGATATGTGCCGGCAGCCGCGAAAGGAGGTGCCCAATGAAAAAGAGCGTGTCGGCCATTGTGGTGTTGGTGGCGTTGGTGGCGGGTCTGTGGCTGCTGTGGGAGTGGGGTTTCTGCCGCTTTTATGTGGGGCCCGATGAAATGGCGATCATCACCGCCAAAACCGGCGAGAACTTGCCGCCGGGCCAAATCCTCGCCAAACCGGGGCAACGGGGCATTCTGGAAGATGTGCTCGGCGAAGGCCGCCACTTCCGGAATCCGTGGTTGTTTGACCACGAAATCCGGCCGGTGACGTTTATTCCGCCGGGGCGGGTGGGCATCGTGACCGCCAAGGTGGGCGAAGACTTGCCGCCCGGCGAATTCTTGGCGGAAAAGGGCCAGAAGGGCATTTGGCGCAATGTACTCGGCCCCGGCAAATACCGGCTCAATCCCGTGGGCTATCAGATTGATGTGGTGGATGCCATCAGCATTCCGATCGGCTATGACGGCGTGGTGACGTCGCTCTCGGGCGTGCAAACGCAGCCCAACGAGTTTGCGCAGCGCGGCCAGAAAGGCGTGCGGCGCGATGTGCTGCAACCGGGGCTCTACTTTGTGAACCCGCGGGAATACAAGGTGGATGTGCTGGAAATCGGCGTGAACCAGGTGTCGCTGATGGGCAAGGGCGGCGGCGCGGTGATCACCAAGGCGGTGCAGACCTCGCAAAACGTGGCGATGGACCGGCTGCAAAGCAACCTGCTGCAAGAGCAGCAAGCCAAGCGCGAGAATTATATTCGCTCAGAGGCCAGCAGCGGGATGCGCTTGCGCGCGGCAGCACCGTCGCCGGCCAAGTCAGGTTTATCTTCATTAGGGGGGCGGGCGGTAGAAAGGCAGGCCGCCATGGACGACAAAGTTATGCCGGCCGCGCCGCTGGAGATGGAGATGCCTTCGCTGTCGTTTGTGCTGGAGCAATTCGTGGAGTTCCCTTCGCGCGACGGCTTTGAAATCAGCCTCGACATGACCGTGGAGTTTGAATTGCAACCCAAGAACGTGGCTTGGATTTTCCGCAGTTATGGCGACCTGCCGGCCGCGGTGGACAAGGTGATCATGCCGCAGATCCTGTCGGTTTCGCGTTTGAAGGGGTCGGCCTATGGCGCCAAGGACTTCATCATGGGCGAAGGCCGCGAAAAGTTCCAAAGCGAGCTGACCGAAGCGCTGGCCAAAACGCTGGCGGAAAAACAAATCATGATTCACGCCGCGCTCATCCGCCACGTGAATGTCCCCGGACAGATTTTGGACCCGATCCAGCAGGCGAGTCTCGCGCAGGAGCAGAATCTGACCAACAAGGAAAAGCAGAATACCGCGCGCAAGCTGGCCGAGCTGAATACGGAACTGAGCCTGATTGACCAGCGTCGCGAGCAAGTGGCGCAGGAAACCGAAAAAATCAAGGCGCTGATCCGGGCCGATGAAGAAAAGCAAGTGGCCGAAATCCAAGGCGACACCATGCGCCAGACCGCCGAAATCGAAAAGCAAACCGCCGGCGTGCGCGCCGAGCGCCTGACCACGCTGGGCGCGGCCGAGGCGCAGGTGGTCACGCTGGTGGATGGCGAAAAGGCCAAGGGCGAACAGTTGAAAGTGAAGGCGTTTGGCGATGCCGAGGCCTACAACCTGTGGGTCCTGGCTGCGGCGCTTTCCGACAAGCTGCAAATCAACATTCTGCATACCGGGCCGGGTACGCTGTGGACGGACTTGGAGAAAGCCGGCCTGGCGGAGATCGGTGCGGGCAGCGCCGTGCAGCAAAAGCAGAAATAAGCCGGCTCATGGCGGACGCGCGGCTCACGCGGCTATTGCAGGAAATCACGGCGGAGGCACAACTCACCGCGGCTTATACCGGGCGGGCCGCCTTTCGCCCGGCCACCATGGCGGCTCTGGCCGACACGCCGCGCCATGAGTTCGTGCGGGCCGCCGAGCAGCTGGCCGCCTATCTGGACATGCCGTTGCCAATTGGCCACGGCCAGACCATTTCGCAGCCTTATATCGTGGCGTTGATGACCGACCTGCTGGATTTGCCGCCGGCGGCCAAGGTGCTGGAGGTCGGCGCGGGCAGCGGCTATCAGGCGGCGGTGTTGTCCCGCTTGGCTCGCCAAGTCCACACCATCGAAATTGTGCCGGCGCTGGCGATAGCCTGCCGGGAACGGCTGGCACGGCTGGGCTATGCCAATGTGGTGGTGCACGAGGGCGATGGGGGGCTGGGCCTGCTGGCGGAGGCGCCATTTGAAGGCATCATGGTGACCGCCGCCGCCCCGCGCATCCCGCCGGCACTGGTGGATCAACTGGCAGCGGGGGGACGGCTGGTCATTCCCGTCGGCGCGGTGGATGCCGTGCAAGAGCTGGTGGTGGTGACCAAGGACGCGCGCGGCGCAACAAACTCCCGCACGGTGCTGAGCGTGCGGTTTGTGCCATTGACCGGCCAAGCCGGCTAAAAGGTGAAGAGTAATCCGGCGTTCACCATCAGGCCGGACATATCCAAGTTCACGCGGATATCGTGCAGCCCCCATTCATCGCGCGAACGGGCGGGTGTGCGCACGGTGGTGTCCACCCACACATATTTGCCTTCGCAGTAAAGCGCGAGGTTACCGGTCAATTGCATCTTGAGGCCGCCGAGTAAATAACCGCCGGGGTTGTCGGCCATTTCCACGTCATAAATCGTGGTGGCTTTGCCGCGTTTGCGCGTGAATTGGCCGTCGAACAGGTAATAGCCCACGCCGGGCCCGCCATACACCGACACCTTCTGGCCCATTGGCAAAATCCCCACCACGCCCAGCTCGAAGGGCATGGCCACGAGCGTGAAGTCATCGTCGGACCAACCGAGGCCTTCCTCATACACATCACGCGAGAACCCGGAGGCGTAGCCGGAGAGGCGCAAATCCAATGCCAAATGCTTGTGCAGCCGCACTTGGCCGATCACACCGCCGCCCACTGCGCCGGCGATGTCAAAATCATGCAAATCCGCGGCATCCCAGAAGCTGAAGTGAACGCCAAGGCTGAAGCA
>MWEZ01000171.1 GCA_002071335.1 Verrucomicrobia bacterium ADurb.Bin018 | reverse complement strand
GGGCGGGTTTGGACTCCGGATAGGGAACGGCTCGCTGGCGTAGGGCGGGAAAGTTGCTCAGGATATCCGCCGGCATTTTGTACTCGGGGAAGGCACGGTGACGATGTTCGGCGACTTGCCAGGCGAGGTCGTTGCGGCCACTGGCCAGCCAAGCGCGGACCAGTTGATCCATGATGGCAATCTGGATTTCCGGAGAGCGCTTGCGGGCGTGGGCCCAAGCGTGCTCCAAATGACGGGCGGCGGTGGCGGCGTCGCCAATTTTCAAATTCAGGCTGCCGAGGGTTTCCAGAATGATGGGGTTGGTGGGGTCGAGCTGCACGGCTTTGTTGGCGTGGCGCAGGGCGGTCATGAGCTGCGTGCCGGTTTGCAGATGGCAGTAGGCGAGGTTGTTGAGGACGCGCGGGTTGTCGGGGTCGGCGGCGAGGGCGGCACGGAAGATGGGAATGGCGTCGTCGTAGCGGTGCTGCTGGACGAGGGTATTGCCCTGCCCGAGGAGCGCGGCGACATCGGTGGTGTCGGTGGGGGCGGCCCGGGCCACGGCGGTATAGGTGGCGGTGGCGCGGCGGTAGAAGCCGCTGTCGTACCAGAAGTCGGCGAGGACCAGTTTCTGCTCGCGGGTGGGCTGGAAGTGCGACATGTGGCCGGGGGTGGTAAGGCAAAGCGCGGCCTGTCGCAAGGGGTCGCGCCGGGTGAAGAAGGAAGTTTCCGCGATGTGCTGGATTTCGCCGTTGCCGTCGAGGAGTTCAATGACGCGCGCCTTTTGATCCCACGCGATGGGGATAAAGGCGGGGGCAGTGGGCTGGTATTTGATGCCGTCGGGCAGGAGGACCAGCAGCGGCAGGTTGTGGCCGAGTTCATCCCATAGGAAGCGTTCGTCGGCTTTGACCACGAGCAAGACGCGTTTTTTTTGCGTGGCGATTTTTTTCAGGGCGTGGCGGTCGAGCAAGCCGGGTGGATTGGCCGGGGGAATGATTTGCGCAATTTCGGCGGGAGAGAGCGGGACGTTGTTGGCGGCAAAGAAGGCGGCCAGAATGGCGCGGTCGGCACGGAGCTGGTTGCAGGGGACTTCGGGAATGGAGCGCAGGGCGCGGCGGTAGGCGTTGGTCGTGGCACTGGGCAGGGTGGTGGCGCAACCGGCGCCAAGGATGAGCGCCGCAGCCAAGATGCCGGCGGGCCATGAGGGCCGGCGGCAAGGTGGGCGGCGCGTCCGCACGGGTCCGGACTCCGGCGGGGACGCTTAGCGCATCCGTGTGCGGTCAATGACGTCAAAGACGCCTTCGGTGCCCCGCAGGATTTGGAGGGCGCGTTGGCGGGTGGCTTCGTCGGGCACCGCGCCGTAGAGGGTGGCCATGCCGTTTTCGACGCTGGCGCTGAGTGTGGCGCGGCCAACGACAAAGTCGTTGTTGAGCCGGCTATTGGCCAAGGCGGTGATGCCGGCATCGCTGGTGGGGTCGGCGGCCCAGTCGCCGCTTGAGAGGGCGGCGCACCCGGCGGCCAGCGCAAGCAGGCTGGCGGCGAGAATCAGCGCAAAAAAGTTTTTCATGTTGGCTCTCCGGTGGTGTGGGGCCGTGTGGCGGGCCACGCTTTGACACAAAAAAACCTTATGCTGCCAGTGGGGGAATGTCAACGTCGCGCGCGGTTGCCAGCGGGGGGCGGGTTTGTTAGGTTGCCCAATCATGACGGAACAAAAGAATTCCTACACCATCAAGCTGACGCCGGAGCAGTTGGCGGCGGCAGCGGAGCTGCTGGCCACCGGCAACTACCGGCCGCGGCAGGTGCCGTATGCGGTGGCGGCGGCCGAGGGCGATGACTGCCAGATTGTGCTCTACCAAAGCGGCAAGTGTCTGGTGCAGGGCAAAGGCGCGGCGGATTGGGTGCTGTTTACGTTGGAGCCGCTGGTGCTGGGCGAGGCGCGCCTCGGCTATGAAGAGGTGCTGAACCCGGAGAGCATTACGCCGCACATGGGCGTGGACGAAAGTGGCAAGGGCGATTTCTTCGGGCCGCTGGTGATTGCCGCGGCCTATGTTGACCCGGTCATTGCCAAGGACCTCAAGGCCATGAATGTGCGCGACAGCAAAACCATCACCAGCGACAAGGCCGCGCAAGATATGGCCAAGAAAATCCGCGCGCGGCTGGGCGACAAGTTTGTGGTGGTGAGCATCGGGCCGGCGGCCTATAACCGGCTCTATGGCACGATGGGCAGCGTGAACCGGATTCTGGCATGGGGCCACGCGCGGGCCATCGAAAATCTGCTGGAAAAAGTGCCGGGATGCCCGCGGGCGTTGAGCGACCAGTTCGGCCCCGAGCAGCAAATCCAGCGCGCGTTGCAGCAAAAAGGGCGCAAGATCAAGCTGGAGCAACGGCACAAGGCGGAGAGCGACATCGCGGTGGCAGCGGCTTCGGTGTTGGCGCGTTCCGCATTTCTGACGGCGATGGACAAGCTGGGGCAACAGGTGGACGTCAAGCTGCCGAAGGGCGCCTCGGCGCAGGTGAAGGCGGCGGGTACGGAGATCGTCAAAAAACACGGCGGCGCGAAATTGCTGGAGGTGGCGAAGTGCCACTTCAAAACCACGGACGACATTTTGGGGCCGCTGGGCAAAACCCGCGCTGGCGAAAAATTGCCGCCCGCGCCGGAGCGCAAAGAGTATGTGCCGCGGAGGCCCGCCAAATGAAGTTGGTCCGCTACGGCGCGCCCGGCGCCGAACGACCGGGCATTTGGCAGGACGCCACCAAGGATGAGCCCGCCCGGATTCTGGATGTGCAGGGCATGGTGTTTGATATTGCCGATTATGACGCGCGGTTTTGGCGAACATTCGGGATTGCGCGGTTGCGCGCACTGCTGCAAGAGCCCAACTTGAAGTGGGTGCCCGCCGCCGGGCAGCGGCTCGGGCCGCCGGTGGCCCCGCCACGGCAGATCATTTGCCTCGGCAAAAACTACCGCGACCACGTGCAGGAGTTCGATGCGCAGGCGCCCGAGTTGCCGGTGTATTTTGCGAAGAGCCCCGGCGCGCTGTGTGGCCATGGCGATGTGATCCGCCTGCGCCCCGGCATGGAACGGGTGGATGGCGAGGTCGAGTTGGCCGTGGTGATCGGCCGCCGCGCGCGTGATATTCAGGAAAGCGACGCGCTCGCCTATGTGGCCGGCTACACCATCCTCAACGACGTCACCAACCGCGATTTGCAGAAGGCGCGCGGGCAATGGTTTTTTGCCAAGAGCGCGGACAGCTTTGCGCCGCTGGGGCCGTGGCTGGTGACGCGCGACGAAATCAAGCGGCCCCATTCGCTGCGGATTCGCCAGCGGGTGAATGGCGAAGTGCTGCAAGACGCCAAAACATCCAAGATGATTTTCCGCCTCGAAATGGTGCTGGCCGATTTGAGCCGCGTGATGACGCTGGAGCCGGGCGATGTGGTTTCCACCGGCACGCCGGGCGGAATCGGGTCGGCGCGCACGCCGCCCGTGGTGCTGCACGATGGCGATGTGATGGAATGCGAAATTGATGGCATCGGCGTGTTGCGCAATCCCGTGGCGATGATGTATGGTTGAAAACTGCCGCGGCGAACGAAATCGCCGGGCGACAAACAACAAAAGGACCCTCACGATGAAGAAGACATGGCTGATTGGTTTGCTGGCGGTGGCCCTGGGCGCGGCGGTACACGCCGAGGAAGAAATGGATTTTGGCGCGATGATGAAAGCATTCAGCGCAATGTCGCAAGAGGGCAATGCGGCCCAGCCGGTGGCGACGGTTTCGCCCAAGGCGCTCAAGGAGCTGTTGCCCAAGTCCATCCCCGGCTATGAGCGGGTGGAAGCCGGCGCCGAGAAGCAGGGCGTGATGGGCATGAGCACGGTGGTGGCCCGCGGCGAGTATGAAAATGGCGCCAAAACCTTGGTTATTGAAATTACCGATCTGAGCGGGCTGGGGCCGTTCGGCACCATGGCCATGGTGGGCTGGGCACAGCAGGAAGTGGATAAGGAAACGCGCGGCGGCTTTGAACGCACCGGGAGCTGCCAGGGTTACAAGAGCCTCGAAAAGTGGAACAAGAACAACCAAGACGGCGAAATTGACGTCTTTGTGGCGGGCCGCTTCAGCGTGAAGATTTCCGGCTCCGGCCTTGATGCGTTTGAAGAGCTGCAGCCGGCTGCCAAGGCCATTGATCTCAAGGCCCTGTCCGAGGTGAAGCCGGAAACCCCGTAGCGGGTTTTGTGATTGCGGACAGCCTGCGCGTAATCCCGGCAACGCCCGCCGAATGGTTGGGGCCGTTGCCGGCGGCCTCGTGGTTTGCCAAGCCGGACCAGCCATTGCACGTGGATGTGGGGTGCGGCAAGGGGCGCTTCTTGCTGGCGCGCGCCGCACGATTTCCGGCGGTGAACTTTTTGGGCATTGACCGGATGCTTCGGCGGGTGCGCAAGGTGGACAACCGCGCGCGCCGGCTGGACTTGGCGAATATCCGTTTGCTGCGGGTGGAGGCCTATTACGCAGTAGCCTATCTGCTGCCGCCGGCCGCGGTAGCCGCCTACTACATTTTTTTCCCCGACCCGTGGCCCAAGGCGCGTCACGAGGCACACCGGTTGTTCAATGCGCGTTTTCTGGATGCGTTGCACCGCACGCTGCAACCCGGTGGCGTGGTGCATGTGGCCACCGACCATTGGCCTTATTTTGAGCAACTGCAAGGCGTGTTTGCGGCGGATGCGCGGTTTGCCGCGGTGGCGCCGTTTGTGCCGGAGGCCGACGAGCAAACCGACTTTGAGCGGTATTACATCGAGTCCAAGCCCATTGGCCGGCTCTCGGTGCAAAAGGTTTGACGCGGGGTGGAGCGGGGCGGGAGGATCAGGTCCGCGCTTCGCCCTGCATGGCCAGCCCCGAATTTCACATGGGGACACGCAACCATTTCGCTGGTTTCGCCGGGCTTTTGTGGGCGGGAATGGTTGGGGGACTGTACCTTCTCCCGCCGGGAGCGGCTGGAAGGTCTGCGACCGTTCCAGCCCTTCTATGGGGGCCGTCAAGTCATGGCGATGGATTTATTGTCTTACTGTCCTTT
>MWEZ01000170.1 GCA_002071335.1 Verrucomicrobia bacterium ADurb.Bin018 | reverse complement strand
ACATTGACATCCGGGTGGAGCGCGTCGGGGCGACGAATGTTTACTACCCGTGGATTTTGAATCCCGACCTGACGAGCAAGCAGTCGCCGGCGCGCGCCGCCGCCGCCACGCGTGGCGTGGACAACCGTAACAACGTGGAGCGCGTGTCCATTGCCTCGCCCGCAGCGGGCGACTATCGCATCACTGTGACCCACTCAGGCGGCTTGCCTGGCAATCCCGCTCCGAGCACCCAGAAGATTTCAGTAGCTCTCGGCGGGGTCACCCCGCCCGTGCCTGTCATCACCGCGTTGGAGAAGTCGCCGAGCACGAACGAGTTTCTGCTGACGTTTGTGTCGGACCCCGGCGCATATTTCACGATATTGAGCTCCACGAACGTGGGAACGAGCCTGACCAACTGGACGGCAGTTGGGTCGGTGCTGGCCGAGAGCAGCACGAACACGGTGTATTTGACCAGCACGAATGAAGTGCGATTCTGGTGCTTACGGAGGGGCCAGTGAGTAAGAGGTCGCTGGGTTGGATGCTAGTAGCAGCCGGTTTGCTCGGTCCGGCTGCCACACCCTCGCTGGCGCAAGGGACGATCATGACGACAGTCTTGCCGCAACCTGCTGGAATCTGGAGCGACCTCAACACGCTGCTTTGGCCGATTGACCTCAATGGCGACGGCTTGGAGGATTTTACGTTTGGCGCCAGCCCTGGGTCTGCTTCTCTGCGCACGGAGCGGGCAAATCAGGTGATCGTGAGATTGTCGCCACCGCCCAACATTGGAGGACGAGTCGCTAGACTGGACGATGGGTATGCGGTCGGCTCGTCCCTTGATCCGCAATTGGCTTGGCTGTCTAGTGATCCAGTTGGCGGCTACGTTTCGCCAGGTGAATGGGCATTCGCCAGCATTGCCATCGCATTGAGCAGCGGGGAATCCAGCGATTGGCCGGGCAGTCCCGGGGCGCGCGGCTTCATCGGTATCGGCTTCGAGTTGGACGATGGTTTTCATTACGGGTATTTCGACGTTCATATGGTGGCCGAAGGTGGAGGCGTGCTATTCGGCTGGGCTTACAATTCGATTCCGAACGCTCCCATTTTTGCCAGCCCGGTGCCGGAGCCGTCCACATGGGCCTTGCTGATTGGTGGAGGCGTGTTGATGCTGTGGTTCAGACGAAAGGGAAATGAAAGGAGGGGCTAACAAGGTCACGGGAGCGAACCGCCGCCCCGCTTCGTCGTTCGAGCATCGCGGGCTTCAGTGACGCGCTCTGGTGGTCGAGCGTCAAGAGCGTTATTACGGCGGGGCGGCTGTCGCTCAGTTCTGGCGTTCGGCAGCGCGCATCGCGTTGGCGAGGTGCGAGCCGCCGCAAGCAAACAAACGCCAACATGGGGAAGACGCAATGAAAAGACTGACTGTGATGACCCTATTGGTGCTGTTCGGCATTTCAAGCGCAAAGGCGGCTGTGAACTGTGGCCCGGTTCAGCGTATTGCGGCAGCATCTGCTCTCGATGGAACGGCTTTATCTGCGGCGGGGCGGCTGTCGCTCAGTTCGGTCGTTGATCTGGCTTAATTCTGTCAAGCGCCCAGTTCGTCTGCGCTCCGGAAAGTTTCATTTTTTCTTCCGGCGCTGCCGACACCGCCTGCTTCACCGAGTCCGAGACAGGAACGCTTTTCCTGCGGGGATCCAGGCGGAGCTGCGTGAGTCCACTCGCCACCGCGGTCGCGGTCCCGCAGTTATCAACAGCACCCGGTCCGACGCGGCGTCTGGCTTCGTCGAGGCGCGAGGGTCGGCTGTGACCCCGCCGCAAACGACCAGTAAGCGTTTCGCCTGACCGGGTTCCTGTCTCTGGCACGATCAAGGCTTCCGGGCTTTGGTTTTCATGGCTCGTTTTTTCTTTTCTTAAAAGCTTCCGGGTCTTTGTCTTTGTCTTTGTTCTGTCGCCCTCAGGCGGTTTTCACGACCTCAACTTTGACGGCGCGGGGTTGGACCCTCCGGCCAATCGCCCACACGAAGCCGGCGAGTTCGCGCCCCGGCGCCGCCGCCGCCCGGGTGGCGGGGCGCGTTCGTGATCGGGTGCGGGCGTTGGGTGAAACCGATGAAACCCTGCCGCTGCGCCGTCGCTGCGCCCGCATCATGGCCCAGCCCCTGGATTTTGCGGCGACGAATCGGTCCTGGAACAGCGCAGCAAATTGATGCTGACCGTGGACCGGTTGGCGAAGCGCCTGGCCCGCGATTTCCTGACCTGAAAAATACTTGAGGTTCGTCGGCCGCTGCCGCGCCGACCTCTGGTTGGATGGCAGAATCTTCGACTGATCCGGCGAAATCACGGCTCGACAGCCCGTTGCCAAATCGTCATACTCCGGGTATGGCAATATGGCGACAAACGCACCAAGACCACTGTCGCTCACTTATTGAGACTCGCATAATACAGTGACATCAAGGCCACAATTCAGCTTGGGAATAACAGGCGGCGATGACGGAGTTCCGGCGACGCATCCGGCGCAGGGCGGCCGTTGCTTCCAGGCTCAGTTCCCAAGCCTGGGTGGCGATCAAGTTGGCGATTTCGTGCGTCTTGAGATGCCCCCACATGTATTCGACGGGATTGAGTTCGGGCGCATCGGCGGGCAACCGCTCGACTTGGATGCGCCCTTGGGTGGCGGCCACGAAGTTTTTGACCAAAAGGCTGCGATGGATGGGCGCGCCATCCCAAAGAATCAGGATTTTTCCGGGAACCTGCCGCTGGAGGTGTTTCAGGAACTCAATGACTTGAAGACTTTTGATGCTGCCGGCATGGATTTGAAACAGAAACCGCCACAGGGCCAGTCCGCCGATGAGCGAAAGGCTTTTCCAGTTGAACGTCTCCTGCAAAACCGGCGTTTGCCCTCGCGGGGCCCAGGTGCGCGCCCGCGTCGGCCGGGTGCTCAACCCGCTTTCGTCAATAAAGACAATGGTTTGGTGTTGCCGGCGCGCCTTTTTTTAATGCCGGCCAGGCCTCCCGTTTCCAGCGGGCAATCGCTTGCTCATCGCGCTCGATGGCCCGGCGTTCCGGCCGCTGGCAACTGAACCCGCTGGCGCCCAGCAACCGCCACACATGCCCCGGATGATACGCCACCCCGGTCAATTCCTTAATCAGCGCGGCGACGCGCGGCAGTGTCCAGAGGGCGGTCTGGTAACCTTGAGCCGCCGGGCCCGCCAGCAAAGCTTTGACCACTTGCTGCGTCTGTTTAACGGTCAGTTTGGGCTTGGGTCCGGCAGGTCCTTTGCTCGCCAAGGCCGTCTGTCCGCCTTGCTGCCAGGCATTTTGCCACCGGTAAGCCACCTGCCGGGCCACGCCCAGACGGCACGCCACCTCGGGGGCGGAATGTCCCTTGGCAAACATTTTGCCTGCCTGAAGGCGGCGTTTTTCCAGCTGGGCATGATCTCGTGTCTTCGACATGCCAACCTTGTACACCGCACCCCAACAAATGTCATCCTATTATGCGAGCCTCAATAACTGTTAGGCAAAAAACCATGCGACGCCCTCTGATTATTGCCTCATGCCTCCTGCTGGCGCTAATCCTGAGCGTTCCAGTTTCGATGCTAATTGGCGGCTACTGCGAGCGAGCGAAAGTTAGATCCATCGCAGCACAATACTCCAATCTCGGTGCATACACCGATGCGCTGGCACGCTCTCCTACCGGATCGATCGAAGTCACTAACTCGCTTCGAGATTGGCAATATGGATCCATGTTGCCCGAGGACTTTCATTTCAGGACTGGTCGAATTCATCATTGGAATCGAGAAGGACTTCCGTATTATTGGATATTCATTTACGAGAATGGAGGAAAGATTGAAGAAGGCTGGATGGCTATCCCGTCCCTTTTCCCGTGGGGCGATATGAAGATCGAAAAATTACAGAAGAAAGAAACCAAGGAGCCTAACAAGACGCTGGAGCCAATGCCCATGTCTGTCACAGGTGCTGCTTGCAACGATGTTCCTACCGATGTGTACGCCGGACTGGTATTGGATGTCCGCGCTTTCGCTCGTTACGGTCTTGACCGGCTTGGCGCTGTGCTTCAACGCCCGCGAGAGAAAGGCAGGCCAAGCGCAGAGGAGCGTAGGGTTTTTCGTCCTCATTGTTCTGGTGGTGATTTTCGCCGTGTTGACAGTTCTGCCAGCGATCTGGATATGGTGACATCGCCGAGCCAGCCGGCTACACCGAACGCTGGGATCACGTCCTGGTTGGCAGTCGGAGATATTGGCCCGGCGTCGCTGAGCTTGGGACGTTCGACGAGAGAAGCATGGCGACAGTAGAGATCGTAACGACAGCCGATGCTGCCGCAAGGCTGGATGAACTCCTTTGGGTAGTTCTGTGGCAGCCTTTGGGCCTGCCGCGCGATATCCGCCACACATTCAGCTTGGAAGGCGAGAAATTCGAGTTGCTTGCTCAAGAAAATAGACAAGCGGTCGGAGGACTGGTTGCTGTATGTACCGGAGGTGCCGAAATTGAGCTCCGGCATCTGGCCGTCGCTTCTCAGGCCCAAGGGCGCGGCATCGGCCGCAGTCTGGTCACGGAACTCTACCGTATCGCCAAAGCCAGGAACTGCCGACGCATTCATACCATCGCTCGCAATACGTCCGGTGATTTTTTCAGAACGCTTGGGTTTCAAACCGCTCCGGGTCAGGCACCAGAACACCCCTTGTTTCTCGAACATGGCATTACATTCGAACTCATGGAGGGATTCGTCGAACAAGGCGCTCCAGCCGACCGCTCAACCGCTACGCGGTCTCGCGGCGGCTGAACTTTCACGTTCGGCCACAACGCACCCTATTTACTTTTATGATTAAGACCTTCTGGTTCGCTTTGTTATTCGCTGTCATTGGTTTTGTTGTATTTGCATGGCCCATGATTCTTTCATCGAGCGGCCTCGCGGCGGATCTTTTGGCGTTCACCGGTTGACAATGGGGCGGGGAAGGATCACTTTGCTGACACCATGACCTCGCGACGCACAACCCAATGCCACGGTCGCTCACTCAACGGCTAGGCGGCCAAAGGCGCAACGGTATCATGTTGCCACCATTCTACTC
>MWEZ01000169.1 GCA_002071335.1 Verrucomicrobia bacterium ADurb.Bin018 | reverse complement strand
TGTCCTGGATGCCTATGAACAGGACATTCGGCGTGCCGGCGGCATTGATCTGCATGTGATTGGGGTCGGCGGGCGTGGCCATGTGGCGTTCCACGAATGCGGGATTCCTTTTGCCGGCAACCGGATGCTGCTGGTCAAGCTGGACGACAACACCGTGGCCAACGCCGTGAGCGACCACCACTTTGCCCGCGCGGCGGATAGCCCACGCTTTGCCATTTCGATGGGCGCGGAACTGGTGTACGAGGCCAAAAGCGTGGTGCTGCTGGCTGCCGGCCCACGCAAAGCGGAACCGATGGCCGCTGCGCTGGCCGAAGCCCCCTCCCCCGCCGTGCCGATTTCCTACGGGCAGTTATATGCCCAACGCGGCGGCGAAATGATTTATGTGATTGACCGCGCCGCGGCCACAGGTGTGCTGGATCGCCGCAATGAAATCATCGCACGCGGAATTGAAATCCGCGATTTGAGCAATGCCGCCGCCACCCGCCCTCTGGCCTCTCTGGCCTTCACGCGCGACCCAGCGAGCGGGCTGCTGGGTTAATCTTTTTTTATTTGTTGGGCGGGAATGGTTGAGGGACGAAACCTTCCCGCCGCGGCTGGAAGGTCTGCGACCGTTCCAGCCCTACAATGCGACCCGTCAATCTTTGGCCCGGAAATAACAGCCCGCCGGGGGTGCAACCCCGGCCAACAAACCGAATTCGGCCGCGGCTATTCTTGTCGGGATTTTGTAGGGCGGGAATGGTTGAGGAACGAAACCTTCCCGCCGGGAAAACGGCTGGAAGGTCTGCGACCGTTCCAGCCCAACAATACGACCCGTCAATCCTTGGCCCGGAAATAACAGCCCGCCGGGGGTGCAACCCCGGCCAACAAACCGAATTCGGCCGCGGCTATTCTTGTCGGGATTTTGTAGGGCGGGAATGGTTGAGGAACGAAACCTTCCCGCCGGGAAAACGGCTGGAAGGTCTGCGACCGTTCCAGCCCAACAATACGACCCGTCAATCCTTGGCCCGGAAATAACAGCCCGCCGGGGGTGCAACCCCGGCCAACAAACCGAATTCGGCCGCGGCTATTCTTGTCGGGATTTTGTAGGGCGGGAATGGTTGAGGAACGAAACCTTCCCGCCGGGAAAACGGCTGGAAGGTCTGCGACCTATCCAGCCCGACAATCCGACCCGTCAATCTTTGGCCCGGAAATAACAGCCCGCCGGGGGGTGCAACCATGGCCTACAAACCGAATTCGGCCGCGGCTATTCTTGTCGGGATTTTGTAGGGCGGGAATGGTTGAGGGACGAAACCTTCCCGCCGGGAAAGGCTGGAAGGTCGGCGACCGTTCCAGCCCTACAATGCGACCCGTCAATCCTTGGCCCGGAAATAACAGCCCGCCGGGGGTGCAACTCTGGCCAACAAACCGAATTCGGCCGCGGCTATTCTTGTCGGGATTTTGTAGGGCGGGAATGGTTGAGGAACGACACCTTTCCGACGAAAAAACGGCTGGAAGGTCTGCGACCGTTCCAGCCCGACAATCCGATGGGGTCGAGATTTTTTCCCGATCAAAAAAAATCGCATGACAGCGGGGTCACCGCCCCCGCCTACAGTCCAACCCATTCCGCACGCTGTAGCCGGTCTCGCTGAGGCCGGCGGCTGTTTCTGATTTTCGCAATCCAACCGGAAGCTTTTGTCGGCGGAAATGATCCGGCGAGCGGGCTTATTGGTTGACGAATTTTTTTGTCAAACGCCCTAGCCAATGGCCTGCTTGACCGCGGTGGCGATGCTGTGGCAAAGGCGGTCGGTCATTTCATCCGTCGGCCCCTCGACCATCACGCGGCACATGGCTTGCGTGCCGGAATAGCGCACGAACACGCGGCCCTCCTGCCCCAATTCTTTTTCGGCAGCCTGAATGGCCGCTTGCACCGTGGGCAGAGTTTCCAAGGGCGGGCGCTGAGCCACATCCACATTGACCAGTCGCTGTGGCGCCAGTTGCAGGATGGAGGCCAGCGTGGACATTTCCTGCCCGCTGCGCCGCAAAACAGCCAACAGTTGCAGGCCGGACACGATGCCATCGCCGGTGGTGTGTTGCTCGAGGAAAATCATGTGGCCGGAGGCCTCCGCGCCAATCACGCTGCCGCGTTCTTTCATCAAGTCCAGCACATAGCGATCGCCCACCGCGCTGCACGCCAGTTCGATGCCCAACTTGCGCATCGTGGTGTGCAGCCCGAAGTTGCTCATTACCGTCCCCACGGCCAGATTGTTCCGCAATTTGCCGCGTTCCTTGAGGTCTTTGGCGCAAATGGCCAGCACGTGGTCGCCGGTCAGTTCCACGCCGGTTTCATCCACCACAATCAGCCGGTCGCCATCGCCATCAAAGGCGAGGCCGACATCGGCGCGCTCGGCCAGCACTTGCTCGCGCAGCGCCTCGGTGTGCTGTGAGCCGCAGCGGGCATTGATGTTCAGCCCGTTGGGCGTGTTGTGCAGCGTGGTGACGGACGCGCCCAGCCGCTTGAACACCGCCGGGGCCGCCTTGTAGGTGGCGCCATTGCCGCAATCCAACACCAGCCGCAGACCTTTCAAATCCATGTCCGCGGGGAAAGTGCGCACGCAAAAATCCGTGTAGCGTTCGAGGGCGTCTTCCACCCGGAACGATTTGCCGATGCCGCCGGCCTTCGGCAACATTTTGTGCAGCTTGCCACCAGCCAACAGGTTTTCAATGGCGGTTTCTTCCTCGTCGGGCAGCTTGTAGCCATCGGCCGAAAACAGCTTGATGCCGTTATCCTGAAACGGATTGTGCGAGGCGGAAATGACGAAGCCGGCATCCGCCTTCTGGTCGCGCACCAGCACCGCAATGCCGGGTGTGGGGAGCGTGCCGACGAGTAGCGCGTCGCCACCCATGGAGCAAAGGCCGGCTACCAACGCGTTTTCCAGCATATAGCCGCTGAGGCGAGTATCCTTGCCGATCACCACGCGCGGACGTTTGCCGCCCTTGCGCTCCTTGAGCACATAAGCCACGGCGCGGGCCAGATTCACCGCGGTCTCCACCATCATCGGCTCGCGATTGGCCACGCCACGCACGCCATCGGTCCCAAACAGCTTGTTCTCGCCCATTGCGAACTCCTTATTTTTGGTCAACCCCGCGGGGTTGACTGATCTGGCCCGGCAGTGTGCCACAGTTCCGTGCCGTCATTCACGCCTTTTTGTTGTGCCGCCAGCGCGAAGCCCGGCGCGCGGCGACTCAAAGCTGGCCGTCGCGCAGCACCAGATGCCGCGCACAGCGGGCCGCCACCGCCTCGTTATGCGTCACAATCACCAGCGTGAGGTTTTGTTCCCGTACCAAATCGAACAAATAGCGCAGGACATCCTCGCCGGTTTGGGAGTCCAGATTGCCGGTGGGCTCGTCGGCCAGCAGCAGCTCCGGGTGGTTCATCAGGGCCCGCGCCAGCGCCGCGCGCTGCTGCTCACCGCCGGACAGCTCGCTGGGGCGATGCTCCAGTCGCTCGGCCAAACCCACGCGCGCGAGCAATTCACCGGCGCGTTGGCGCAGCTTGCGGCCTTGCAGGAATGCGCCGGGCAAACTCAAGCCGGGCAGCAGCACATTTTCCAGCACGGACAGCTCCGGCAGCAAGTGATAGGCCTGAAACACAAAACCGATTTTTTGCGCGCGGATTGCCGCACGGGCGCGTTCGCGGCAGGCATAGAAATCGCGCCCGCGGTAGAGCACCTCGCCCGCGGTGGGCCGGTCAAGGCCACCCAGAATATGCAGCAGCGTGCTTTTGCCCGCACCGCTCAGGCCGGTGATGGCCAGCGTTTCGCCGGCGTGGACGGCCAGGCTCACGCCGCGCAGTACGTCAAGTTGCCGGGCGCCCAGCGCAAAGGAACGGCGGATGTCGCGCGCTTGAATCAACTCATTCATAGCGCAGGGCCCTCACCGGATCGAGCTTGGCCGCCTGGCGGGCGGGGATCACCGCGGCCAGCGTGCAAATCACCAGCACCAGCACAGCCACCAACGCCACATCGCCCGGCAGGGTGTGCGCGGGCAGTTCCGCCAGATGGTACAGCTCCGCGGGGAGCAGTTGCATCCCGCAGCGGTCGTTGAGAAAATGCAGCAGGTTGTTGCGGTAGTGCAGCGCCAGCAGCCCCGTGCCGATGCCCAGCAGCGTGCCCAGCACGCCCTGAATCCACCCCTGCCAGAAAAAGACCCGCATCACCGCGCCCGCGGAAAACCCCAACGAACGCAGCAGGCCGATTTCGCGCGTTTTTTGCACCGTGACGGTGATCAACGTGTTGGTGATGCTGAACGCCGCCACAATCGTGATGAAAATCAGCAGGAAAAACATCATGTTTTTTTCCACGCGCAGCGCGGCAAAAATCTGCTGGTTTTGTTCCATCCATGTGGTGACGTGCACGCCAACGCCCAGCCGGTGGCGGATTTCAGCGGCCACTTCATCGGCCGCGTAGGGGTCTTGCGTCAGGACTTGGATGGCTTCCAGGCCCGTACCGCCGCAGAAGTCGCGCGCGTCCCACAACGAAGCCAGCACGTAGCCCATGTCGAACTCCCACATGCCGATCTCGAAGATGCCGGCCACGGTCATTTCGACCGGCAGGCGGATTTCGTTTTGATCGAGGAAGGTCGCCGGGGAATACGCGGTGATGGTGTCGCCGACATCCACGCCGAGCCGCCGGGCCAAATCGCGGCCAATCACCACCGCGCCATCCGCCAGCGAGAACTCGCCCGCGGTGATGCTTTGCGGGATGCGGCTCACGTGGGCCTCGCGGTCGGGATCCACGCCCCGGATCAGCGGGGTTTCCACCTGCCCGTTGGGCTTCTGGATAAACATCAAACTTTGCAGGAACGGTGCGGCGGCAGTCACGCCCGGCACGGCTTCCAACTGCTCGCAGAGGCTATCCTCCTCCTCTCCGAGGCCGCCGGCCACGGAAACCGTGATGTGCGCGTTGAAGTCCAGAATCTTATCGCGCCACATTTCATCAAAGCCCGTCATCACCGAGAGCACAATCACCAGCACCGCCACGCCCAGCAGCACGCCCAGGGTGGCCAGCACCGTGACCACC
>MWEZ01000168.1 GCA_002071335.1 Verrucomicrobia bacterium ADurb.Bin018 | reverse complement strand
CTTTGTCGGCAATATCCGCCCCGTCAAAGGGGTGAATGTTCTGTTGGAGGCTTTCCGCGCCATCCCCCCCACCGAACCTTTTCACCTGCTGCTGTTTGGCGAAGTGCGCGACCGCTCCATCCGCCGGCAAATCGGCCGGCACCCTCATATCCATTTTATTGGCTACCGTCCTGATGCCGCCGCCCTTGCCGGTGCGTGCGATATTGCGGTCATGCCCTCCATCGAACGCGAAGGCCTCCCCAAGGCCATCTTGGAAAGCATGGCTCAAGGCGTGCCCCCCATCGTCACCGATGTCGGTGGCATGCCCGAACTGGTGGAGCACAACCACTCCGGCCTTGTGGTCCCTTCGCGCGACGCCCCCGCCCTGCGCGCTGCCCTCCTTGATCTACTGCATAACCCCGACCGCCGCCGCGCCATGGGCCAAGCCGCTCGCGAACGGATTGCCGGCCCCTTCCACGTCCGCCACACCGCCGAAAAAACTCTTGCCCTATACCACACCCTCACCACCCCCAGCCCTTGACGGCTCCGGAAAGAGGTTTGGGGTCAGCGCTTAACAATCAACATTCTTGCCCCCGCGCGCTGCGGAAAAATTCGGCATCTGTTTTTTTGCCATTTGGCCACACTGTCCAGAGTTTATAAAGTCTGGACAATTGTTGTAATATTCATATCTAAATCATATACAACTTGTTATGATTATTTTTCTGGTTATTTTTAATCGGCCATTTTGAGAGCAATGTCCACAGTTTATAAACTCTGGACAATTTTAAGGTGACTGATTTTTGTGTTTTTATCCGCGCGGTGAGACCCCGTATGGCAGTTGCCTCCCCACAAAAAATCGGCAAATATCCCAATGTTGACATTGTTAGTGCCTGCCCCAAAACGGTCTCGATTCGCTGGACTTCACGACGGCATTTTTCCAGAGTGGTGTGGTAGAGTGTGGGGTTTGGCATGCAGAACCCCACTCGGCGAATTGGCGACGACGAAAAGGCTGGAGATGATGCAATGAAGGTTACCCATTTTATCCGCGCGGCGGCGATGGCCGGCTTGTTGTTTACGCTGGCGGCCGGGTGCACCACCACGGATTTTGTCACCGGTCAGCCGGTGCAGAATATGTATTCCTTGGCGGAGGAAGTACAACTCGGTGGCCAGTTTTACAAAGAGCTGGTGAGCGGTCTCCAAAAAGAAAACGCACCGATTGATCAGGACCCCGCCCGCGTGGCCCTTGTCCGTGAGGTCACTGCGCACATCACCGCCGTGGCGCATATTACCAATTTGCCCTACCACGCAACCTTCGTGGGCGACCCGGATTTCGTCAACGCCTACGCGCTGCCCGGCGGCAACATCATGGTGTTTGAGGGCATCTGGAATCCCAAGGAGGGTCTCGTGCGCACCGTGGATGAACTGGCGGCAGTCATCGGCCACGAAATTGCGCACGTCAATTGCCGTCATTCCACCGAGGCCATGACCCGCCAAATGCTGCCGAACCTGCTGCTGGCCGGCGGCATGATTTGGGCCACGCTGGAAGACAAGGACGACCTGCAACTGCTCTTTGGCGGGTTGATGCTCGTCCACAACGGGTTGATCGTTACCCGCTACTCCCGAGCGGATGAGCTCGAGGCCGACCGCATCGGCATGATGTACATGGCCAAGGCCGGCTATAACCCCGAGGCTGCGCCACGCGTCTGGGAGCGGCTCGCCGGCGCCAGCGACAGCCAATTGGCCAAGGCGTTGAGCATTTTCTCCACGCATCCGCGCGACAAAAAACGAGCCCAGGAACTGCGCAAACATCTGCCGGAGGCCATGGCGTTGTATCAAGCTGCCCCCATCAAACGCGACGGTGCCCGGCTGCTTTCCACCCTGCCGCCCTCCACCACGCCGGCCAAACCAAAATCCGACAAACCCAAGGCCGACTAACCGTAAACTGCCCCTCCCCCCCCGCGCTGGCCGCTACAATGCCCAGCGCACTGTCGTGCATGGACTGTTACGCCTATTCCAAGCCGCGGATTTCGAGATCGCCTTCCGCCAAGCCGAGGTAGTGACCCAGCTCGTGGAAAAACGTCACGCGCACTTCTTCGCGAAAGCTCGCTTCGTCGCCTTCCGCAAAATCCCAGATGTTGTCCACAAACAGCAGGATTTGCGGTGGCAACGGATCGCCACCCTCGACGCTCTCCGCCCGGCTGGCGCCGACAAACAACCCTAGCAAGTCCGGCTCCAAGCCATCGTCGCGGATCATCGCCTGCGAGGGGCGCGGCATGGCCACCACCGGCACGGCGGCGGCCAACCGCGCAATGGGCGGCGGCAGTTGCGCGCGCAGCCGGGCCACTTCGGCCAACGCCATTTGTTCCAAGGTCAGGGCCATTTGTTTCGCCGCCTTTGCCGCGTCGCGTTCACAGGATCAACATGCAGTCGCCATAGCTATAAAACCGGTAGCGCTCTTCGATGGCTTGGCGATAGGCCTCGCGCACGAAACCATAGCCGGCAAACGCGCTGATCATCATGATCAACGTGGATTTTGGCAGGTGGAAATTCGTCAGGAGCGCATCCACGACTTTGAAGTCGTAAGGCGGATAAATAAATAATTCGGTCCGTCCTTGGCCGGCGCCGAAGCCCTCCGGGCGGGCGGCCGCGCTTTCCAGCGTGCGCACGCTGGTGGTGCCCACCGCCACCACACGCCCCCCCCCGGCTTTGGCGGCCTGCACTTTTGCCGCGGTTTCCGTGGGGATCCACCAACGTTCAAAATCCATTTTGTGGTCACGCACGTTTTCCGTGGTGACGGGGCGAAACGTGCCCAGCCCCACGTGCAGGGTCACCGCCGCCTGCGCCACGCCCATGGCGGCAAGCCGTTGCAGCACCTCCGGGGTGAAATGCAGCCCCGCCGTCGGCGCTGCCACCGCCCCCGGATCGCGCGCGAATACGGTTTGGTAGCGTTCCTTATCCGCAGCGCGCTGGACGGGCGTTGTCTCTTTGCGGGCGATGTATGGCGGGAGCGGCGTTTGCCCGATCCGTTCCAACACTTCCAACCATGGCAAAGCTGACTCCACCCGGATTTGCACCCGCCCCAGTTCTCCCTCCGCCAGCAGCGTCACCACGGCCAGGTCGTCATCCAGAATCACTTGGTCGCCCGGCGCCGGGCGGCGACGCGAACGCATCAGCGCGTCCCACACCCCGGAGGCAACCTCCTCCAGCAGCAAAAACTCCACGCGCCCGCCAGTGCCCGGCTTGGCCTTCCGGCCAAAAATCCGCGCGGGGATCACGCGGGTATCGTTCACCACCAGCAAGTCGGCGGGCCGCAAAAAATCCGGCAGCTCGGCAAAGGTGCGGTGTTGAATGGTGCGGGCCGCTCGATCCAGCACCATCATGCGCGCGCCGTCGCGGCGCGCGGCCGGTGCCTGCGCAATTAGCTCCGGCGGCAGGTCGTAGTCAAAATCCGCAACCTTCATCGGCCCAGCAGCAGGCGGCGCTGCACCACCATGCCGACCACCGTTGCCAAAAAGGCGCCCAGCAACACCAGCCCCACGTTTTTCCACCAGCCGCCGCGGGCTTTTTCTGGCGTGGGCGGCGCGGCATCTTCAGCGGTGGCGTCCGGCAAGTCTTCGCCTTGTAGCGGATCATCCTCAACGGCATCCACCACTGCCGGCGCAGGCGGGGGTGGCGCAGGCTTCACCACCGGCTGTGGTGCGGGCCGCGAAGCCTTCTGCATTCCGATGGCCAACAGCTCCGTTGCCTTGGCATCGCGAGTCTTGCGGTCCACGCTGCCCATCACCACCGCAATGACGCGCGCGCCATCGCGCTGCACCGTCGCGGCAATCGAGTAGCCCGCTGCTGTGAAATAGCCTGTTTTGAGTCCATCGCAGCCCGGCACGCTCGTCAGCAAATGGTTATGCGTGCGCATCTCGAACAACCGGGGCTCGGGGCGAAAAACCCGAAACGTGGCCGAGGTGTACTTGAGCGCATCGGGGTGCTCCTTGAGCAGCGCCACACACAGTTTGGCGAAGTCACGCGGGGTCGTAATGTCAGCACGCTGCCCCGCCGCCGGCGGCAAACCGTGTGGCGACTGGAACTGGGTGATGGGCGAAAGGCCCAGCTCGCGCGCCTTGTCATTCATCATCCGCACGAATCCCTCGCGCGTGCCGCCCACATGCAGTGCTAGCGCCAGCGCCGCGTCATTCGCCGACTGAATGATCAGGGCGTAGAGCATATCCTCCACGCTGAATGACTCACGCGGGTCCAAATAGACCTGCGAACCGCCGATGGCCGCGACTTCCGGAGTCACCCGCACCATGTCATCCAGCCGCACGCTGCCTCGTTTAACGCCATCCAAAACGATGAACAAATCCATCAATTTAAGCATACTGGCGGGGAACCCCGCGCGGTCGGCATTATCCTCGAACAGCGCTTCCCCGGTGTTCGCATCCACCACAATCGCGCCCCGGTACGGATTCATTGAAATCGGCGGTTCCGGCGCGCCCCGCACCATCACCGAGCCCATCACCCCCGCCAAACACATAACCATCAGATATTTTTTCATGCGCCCCTTGTAGCCATCCCCCTTCTGAAATTCAAGACCAACCCTGATTTTCAAGTCTCCCGTTGTTTTGAGCGGCTGAAAAGTCCCGCTTGGGATGAGTGAACTCCCCTCGTCAAACCAACCTCTTTGTTTTTGCCATTTGAACGATGTCATCCAGAGTTTATAAAGTGTGGATGATTTTTGTAATATTCATATCAAGATCATATACAATCTGTTATGTATATTTTTTAGGCTATTTTTGATCGGCTGTTTTGAAGGCACCATCCAGAGTTTATAAACTCTGGATGAATTTGAGGTGACTGATTTTATTTGCGCAAACAAAATCCGCGCTGCCGTCAGAATACGACGGCAACGCGGATTGACTGATCAGATACTTGGACTAGCGCGCGGTTAGAACGAGAACCGTAAACCGACGTTTACACCGAGGCCGCTCAACTTGGCCTTCTCGCCGCCAGTATCTATTCTCCTCCCGTCAGTCGCGTCCCAACGTTTAGACAAGACAGCTATGTAACATGCTTATCATGAGCATGTTAAACCAGATAAAGACT
>MWEZ01000167.1 GCA_002071335.1 Verrucomicrobia bacterium ADurb.Bin018 | reverse complement strand
CGCGCGTGTCCGAACGGTTCGGAAGGCGAGCCGCCCGAGGGGCGGGAGAGTGCTCGGCGCGGCGGCTTCGCCCCACGCGCCGACGGGACCGATCCGACCGCCGCCGCCGTTCCCTGCCGTACCCCCAAGCCCGTGTCCATCAACGGGGAATCGAATCCCGCCCGTTTTGCGCCGCCCGCCTGTGGCCGTGCCCGTTCCGAACCGCCGCCCGCATCGCAAGCCTCGCCTGTCCGTGGGGGATCGCGCCCGTTGAAGATCCTCGGGAAAGCTGTGCCGCGCGTCGTGGTGGAATTCGCCGAACCGTGGCGATCCGTGGCGGAATTCGGGCCGGAAAAGGAATGGAGCGGGCGATGGGAATCGAACCCACGTAGCCAGCTTGGAAGGCTGGAGCTCTACCATTGAGCTACGCCCGCTAAGGATGCAAGTTGGCGCGCATTGTGCGCGAGGGGTCGGGATGGGTCAAGTCCCGGATTTCAGGGCAGGCGCGGCAGGTCGGCATGCACGCCGAGCGCCAAGCCCTGCGCGAGGATTTGTTGCGCCACGTCCTGCCACAGCTCCTGCACGGCGGCGAGGTCGGATTGGGGGTTCATCCGTTGGCCTTGGGTGAGGTTATCGGTAATAATTCCGGGGCGGTGGATGGCGGGGCGGGCGAAGCCTTGCGGCTGGCCAGTGGCGGCCGGCTGGCAGGGGAAAAAGCTATACATCCCGGCAAAGGGTTTTTCCACCGTGGCGCCGATATACAGCCGGAAGGTGGCGGAGGGGGTGAGGTTGCGGACTTGCGTTTCGTAGGCGATGGGTTCCAGCGCGGCGTGGAAATACTCGGGTGGCACTACGTCGGCCAACTGTTCGCGGTAGGTGTTGAGGGTGCAGTCCACGTAGTCGCGCACCACAAAAACAGTGTCCACCACGAAGCGGGTGCGGCCGCGGCCGGAGCCGAAGAGGATGACGGAACCGCGGGCCAGGCGCTGCATGGCGGTGGGGCCGCGCTTGTTGTTTTGCTTGCAGATGCTGTAGATGAAATGGTTGCCAAAGACAAACGGGTCGGTGTTCATCAGCGGCGGATCGTTGGGATAAAAAGGAACGGGGGCGGGGGTGAAGAGATATTGCGGGCCATCGGAAACGGGGACCGGATAGGTTTGCACAAGGTGGGTGGGGGGCTCGTATTCACCCCAAAAAACGAGGTGGCCGGATTGCGGGGCCGCAGCGAGGGCGGTTTGGTAGCGCCCGGGGTTCAGCAAAAACTTTCGGCGGTGCGGGGCGGTGTTCCACGAGCGGCCGGAGGGGGTATCGGGCTGGTGCTCAAGGCCGGGATGGATGAATTGCACAAAACACAGGGTGTCGGTCTGGGCTTGGGCCGCGCCGGGCAGCAGGAGGGTCAGCAGCAGCACGATGGAAAGCAAGCGCGTCATGGCCACCTCAAAAAGCCCACGCCAGGAAGACCGGCACGGTGATCAACGCCCACAGGTGGGTCAGCAGCAGGCCGCCGGCAATGAATTCGGTATCGCCGCCGTAGCGTTCGGAGAACAGGACGCTGACCATGGCGGAGGGCATGACGGAGACGACGTAGAGGATGCCGCGCGCGACGGGGTCCATGGGGATCGCGCCGAGCAGGGGGATCATGACGAGGGGCACGGCCACGAGCCGGATGGCGGAAACGAACCAGATGCGCCAACCGAGGATGGTCGCGAATTTCAGCGTGGCGAACCGGCTGCCGGCAACCAGCATGGACAGGGCGATCGTGGCGGCGCCGAGGGTCTTGAGGCCGCCGCGGAAGGTTTCGCCCGCCAAGGCCAGCCACGGCGGCGGCGCGGGCCAGGGCAGGAGGTCGCGGGCGGCG
Source organism: Verrucomicrobia bacterium ADurb.Bin018 (assembly GCA_002071335.1). Classification (GTDB taxonomy): domain Bacteria; phylum Verrucomicrobiota; class Kiritimatiellia; order CAIQIC01; family Lenti-01; genus CAZNGD01. Next base: position 3,247 of record MWEZ01000167.1, on the reverse strand, counting down.
ACGAGGCCCAAGCTGAGCAGCAGCGTGACGAACGGCGGGCTGAACAGGGACTTGAGCCGGTCGCGCTTGCGCTCGGCGCGGGAGAACAGCATGACGCCGAGCGACCACAGCAGGAGCTCGTAGCCGACGGAGGAAAACACCAGCAGGGCCACGCCGGAGTCGCCGTAGCGGAACAGCACGAGCGGCAGGGGCAGGAACGAGTAGTTGTTGATCAGGCAGTGGAAAAGAAAGGCCCGGGACGTTTCCGGCGGCACGCGCCCGAGGAAGCGCACGGCCAGCAGGCCCAGCCCGAAGCCGACCATCGCGATGGCCATGACGAGCAGGGGCAGCGTCAGGTTCGCGCGCAGATCGGCGAAGGACAGTTCGAGGATCGAGACGAAGATGAGCGCGGGATAGACGATGGAGAGCGCGACGTGGGCAAGGTCGTTGGTGCCGTGCGCGGAGAGCAGGCCGCGCCGCCGGGCGAAGAAGCCGGCGGAAACGAGCCCGAGCACGCACAGGATCTGGAAGAAGAACACCATGAACGCCCACTATACCCCAAGCGGGCCGGCGGGGCAAAGCCGACCGTTCATTCCGTCCGGTCCGGAACGCCGGCGGCGGGCGCGCGGCGGAACAGAAAATCGATCGGAAAAGAATACGAGATGCCCAGGGTTTCGGTGCCGGGATTGGTGTCGCTCAGGGAGCCGTTGGAGAGATGGGCGAAGCAGAGCCCCAGGCGCTGGCCGCGGCCGAAGCGCCGGGCCAGTTCGACGGCGGTGCGGAATTCGGCGTCGAAGCCGAGGTCGAGCCCGCTGGAAGCGTTGTAGTAGCCGGCGCCGAAACTGGGGGTGACCACCCAGCCGCGGCCGAGTTCGACGTCCGCCAGCACGCCGGCGGCGGCATAGAATTCGTCGTTTTTGCCGGTGCCGAACAGCAACCAGGGGCCGACGTGGAAAAGCCGGAAGGCCGGTCGGTATTCGACGCCCCAGAAAAATTCCTGGTGGTTGTCGAACACCTGGGCCACGCCGACGCCGAGGGAGACCAGAGGCGGGCCGTCGGCGAACCGGGGGGCGGCGGCCGAAGCGGGATTCAGCAGGAGAAGCGACAGCAGAAGCAGTAGGCCGATGATCAGCATGGTTCTCAGCTCCGCGGGTTTTTCCCTTGCAGGGTCTTGCGCGCTTGGCGCAGCGCGACGGCGGCCGCGCAGGCGAGGCGGATGCGGATTTGCCGGCCGCGCGAAGCGCCCAGCGCCTCGAAATAGAGCGGCCGGAAGGCGCGCCACAGCGCGGCGTCCCAGCGGAAGCCTTCGCGCCGCAGCTTGGCGAGTTCGCAGCCGATGGCGGCATCGAAGCGCCATCCCGCGCGCCGGTAGGGGCGGGCGCGGCCGAAATCGAGGAATTCCATCTGGCCGTCGGGGGTGCGGAGGAAATTTCCGGCGCTGGCGTCGTCGGTGACGACGGCCTGGGCGTGGACGCCCGCCAGCAGGCGGGCGGCGGCGGGCAGATCGGCCGCGGCGAAGGTTTCGACGGGCGCGCCAACGACGTATTCCTTCACCAGCCAAACGACGCGCCGGTCGCCGACGGTTTCCTCGCACCAGCCAAAGGAACGCGGCGCGCCGCGCCCGTCGAGCCGGCGCAAGCAGGCGTCTTCGGCGAGCCAGGGGCGGCGATAGCGGCGCGCGGCCAGCGGGATCTCGAATTGCTTGGCGACGTAGCGGTCGTCCACGCGGAAGACGGAGCGCAGGGTTTCCTTGGCGCGGCGTTTGCGCAGGAGTTCCCAGCGCTGGGCGCCGGCAAGGATGTCTTGGGCGGTGGACATGGAACGACCGTCAATCTTCGCAAGGCGGGCCGGATTTCGCAAGCGACTCGCCCTTGGGCCGGCCGGTGAAGAGGGTGTAGATCAGCGGCAGGACGGTCATGGTGAGGACGCCGGCCACGAGGACGCCGGCGACGGAAGCGAGGCCGATGCCGGCGCGGCTTTCGGAGCCGATGCCGGTGCCGATGGCCATGGGCAGCATGCCGAGGCCGGAGGCGAGCACCACCATCAGCACGGGGCGGAATTCCTCGGCGATGGCGGTGAGCATGGCCTCGCGGCGGCCAACGCCTTCGCGGATGTGTTGGGCCATTTTGTCCACGATCAGGATGGCGGCGTTCACCACCACGCCGATGAGCATGAGGACGCCGAGCAGCACGAGCATGGTGATGGCGTGGTGGCCGAGCACGAGCGCCCAGATGACGCCGACGAGGCCCATGGGCAGGGTCAGGAGGACGAGGGCAGGGCGCGACCACGACTCCAGGATGGCGGCGAGCGTGAGCAGCGTGAGGAACGCGGCCAACAGGATGGCTTCGCCGAAATCGGCGACGGTTTCGTCCATCATCTCGCTGAAGCCGGCGTTGTCCATGGCGTAGCCCGCCGGCAGGAGTTTTTGCTCGGTGATGGTGCGGGCCACCTCGGCGCCGACGCCGCTCATGGTGGCGCCGGGCTGGATGTCGCCGAGGATCTTCACGGTGCGCCGCTTGTCGTAGCGATAGATCTGGGTCTTGACGCGGGCCTCGATGACGTCGGCGACGGTTTCGAGGGGGACGGGGCGGCCATCGGCGCCGGGCAGCAGGAATTGGCGGATCTGGTCCTTGCCGCTTTGTTCGGCCAGCTTGACGCGGACGTCGTAGGTGCGGTCGCCGCGCTTGAAGTCGGCGGCCTCGATGCCTTCGACGTTCGCGCGCACGATGGTGCCGAGCAGGGCGGGGGTGAGGCCGAGGTCGGACAGGATCGGCCGCTTGGGCAACACGCGGATTTCGGGCTTGGTGTCGCGGACGGTGGTTTCGAGGAATTCGACGCCCGGCAGGTCGCGCGCGGCGTTCTGGATGGCCAAGGCGGTTTGGTCGAGCACGTCGAGGTCCTCGCCGGAGAGATTGCGGTCGATCTGGAAACTTTGGCCGCCCATCATGCCGGGGACGGAGGCGGAGATCAGGCAGTCGGTTTCGTCCTTCAACAGATTGCGGATTTCCGTCAGGCGGTCGGCGATTTTCCAGGCGCGCGCGGTCTTGGGCTTGAAGAACAACTCGATCTGGCCCATGTAGACGCCTTCGCTGGCCTGGCCGCTCATGGATTCGGCCTTGCCGGCGGTGGTCAGGACGTGCGTCAGGTCGGAATAGCCCAGCAGGCGCGCCTGGATGCCTTCGAGGCGCGCGACGGTTTTCTCGAGATCGTAGTAGGGCGGAGTTTCCACGCGGACGAAGATGCGGCCGTTGTCGGCGGTTTCGAAGAA